>CP119311.1:2145572-2452082 GCA_029202545.1 Candidatus Pseudobacter hemicellulosilyticus | reverse complement strand
CCCGCATTACCGCAATGTTCATACTAATAGCCCGATCGCTATTCAGCACGCCGCTGAGCATAGCTACTCCCTGCTCTGTGAAAGCATAAGGCAGATACTTGAGATTATGTCCCCTGCCGGTTTTCAAGGTCACAATTTGTGACCTTGAAAGATCACTGTTTTCCAGAGATTCTAGCTGATTCAGGATACTATCCCACTCCGCTTTTGTAATTTGAAACATAAAATCTTCGGGAAACCGCTTCATATTCCTTTTTACTGCCTGATTAAACACCTTTGTTTCCACTTCATAAAGAGCGGCCAGGTCTTTGTCAAGCATAACTCTTTCACCTCTTATTTCATAGATCCTGTTCTGAATACTTCGAATGAGCTGCATAATCTTAGATTTTGATTGTTAAATACAGTGTCGCCTAAGAGTTTATGCAATGCCTTTTATACTACGTAGTAAGGGGGGGAGGGTAAAACAAAAAAGCCCTAAAATTGAATTTAAGGGCTTTTTAAAAATGTCTGATAATTTATCCTTATCAATGCTGCGGTGAGGGTGGGATTCGAACCCACGGTACAGTTTAACCCGTACGACGATTTAGCAAACCGTTCCTTTCGGCCACTCAGGCACCTCACCTTTTTAAGGGATGGCAAAAATAAGCGTTAAATTGATAAAAACAAAAAACCCTGCTCTAAAGAGCAAGGTTTTTTCAATATTATTTTTTTCTGTGGCTATTCGGTAAGATCTGAGAATCAGCGGCCTGCTTAGGGCGCCGGCTGGCTTACATAGCGGCCAGCTGTACTTTCTGCTGGAGTTCCATGACGCTTTCACGGAAGGTGCTGTCAGTATCCATCAGGTCTTTGACCGTCTGGCAGGAATGGATCACCGTAGTATGGTCACGGCCACCAAAATGCTCACCAATGGTCTTGAGCGAATTCTTGGTGAATGCTTTGGCCAGGTACATCGTGATCTGGCGGGCCTGTACAATCTCGCGCTTTCTTGTTTTCTGCAGCAGCTTGTCGTAAGGCACATCGAAATATTCGCAGACCATTTTCTGGATGGTTTCGATAGTGATCTCTTTGCTGCTGGTTTTCACAAAATTACGGAGTACTCTTTTTGCCAAATCGAGGTCTATTTCCCGCTTGTTCAGCGAAGATTGTGCCAATAATGAGATCAGCGCACCCTCCAGTTCCCGTATGTTATTGTTGATATTATAAGCGAGGTATTTCACTACTTCACGCGGCATTTCAAGGCCGTCATTCTTCATCTTGCGCTCCAGGATCTCGATCCTTGTTTCATAATCTGCCATTTGCAGATCAGCGCTCAGGCCCCAGCGGAAACGACTTAACAAACGTTCCTGCACGCCTTCCAGGTCTTTGGGCGGCTTATCGGAAGTCAGGATCAGCTGTTTTCCGCTCTGGTGAAGGTGATTAAAAATAGCAAAGAAAGCATCCTGTGATTTTTCAGCCCTGTTGAAGAACTGAACGTCATCGATGATCAGGACATCTATGAGTTGATAGAAGTGAATAAAATCGTTGATAGCATTGTTCCGGCTATGGTCCTGGAACTGGTTGATGAATTTCTCGGAGCTTACATATAGAACCACTTTGTTGGGCTGAAGCCTTTTGGTCTCATTACCGATGGCCTGCGCCAGGTGTGTTTTACCAAAGCCTACCCCGCCATAGATCACCAGGGGGTTGAAAGAACTGGCGCCGGGTTTTTCGGCCACCGTTTTTCCTGCCCTGCGGGCAACGCGGTTACAATCACCTTCCACGAAATTATCGAACGTATAGATAGGATTGAGCTGCGGATCAATCTGCATCTTCTTCAATCCCGGTATTACGAACGGGTTCTTGACAGGATTATGTATGATGAGTGGGAAATCCATTTCGTTACTCGAAAAAGTCTTATACCCATGTGTAGGCACATCCATCGTCAGCGGCTTATTACTATGATTACCGCTATCCACCATGATCCTATACTCCAGCCTCGCTTCTTTACCCAATACCCTACGCAAAGTCTTTGCCAATAAATTCACATAATGCTCTTCCAGGTATTCATAAAAGAACTGGCTTGGAACCTGAATAACAAGTATGTTGCTTTTTAGTTCAACCGGAACGATCGGTTCAAACCATGTTTTGAAATGTTGCCACTCAACAATATCCTTTATTATCTCCAAACAATTACTCCATACTTTGTCGAAAGTCTTTGCCATTATACAACAAGCAGTTTTTATGTTGAGTTAAGAAAATTCTATCATGCCAACCGCAAATAGTCTGCACAGGATCCTTGGATTATTTAGTACCAAATTGCACTCCAAAAAAGTTTTGCAGGGGGGCGAATATCAAAATTTTTCGTGAAAGAAAAAATTTTTTATTCACTTGTTTTTTCGACAATACCCACGTGCCTTAGTTCCACCAAAAATTTCTTTACATTTCTTTTAAAACACAGGTGTAGCCTACTGATCCTCCGATAAGGATTACCGTAAACTACTTCAATTGTTTCACGAAGTTTTTTTCACAACGCACAGTCAATGTGGAAAACCTCGAAACACCGAATGCCGGAAAATTGATAACAGCGCCTATCGCCGTCAAAACCTGCCTGAAGGCTGAACTTTTGTAGATATGATGGTGCGCTATCCCTGAACGATTCCAGGGTGCTCGTTGTACCTTCCGGATACCGCACTGCTCATGATGAACGTTTGCTACTGAGAATTTGATCTTGCAGAGAACCAGATGGAAGAAAGAAAAAAGGATCGTATTTAGTGAGCGTTCTTTCTTCATGTTGATAAAATGTGATGCCATTGAAGATACAAATAATTTGATACCAACTTAACATTGGCAATCTTTTTTTTGAGCCCTCCGCTGAAAATATTTTTTTATGTTCCACAGGCCAAACAATGGAATTTTGTTATACCTTAAAAGCATCCCGCTCCAACTGATTGACCCTTGTTATCCGCCTGTATCTACAAGCTTGCGGCACACCCTTCAATGAAGTTGTATACACTTGTCAACGCATCCTGTTTATCAATTTACTATCTATCACAGCAGCGCTCCTGCAGCCTGAAATGCCTTACTTTTGCTGTTCTGACATTAACAGGATTTTTAGGCTAACTACCTAACACCATGCAAGAAAAATTCACTTTGAAACTGCTGCCCGCCGAGGCAGCCTCTGACACGCACCTGCGGCAATATGCTGCCAGCCACCTTGGAGTACCCGTAAAAGACATTACCGGTTACAATATCCTGAAGCGTTCCATTGATGCACGCAGCAGGCAGCCCTGGGTGCTGCTGACCATCAACGCTTTCGTTCAGGAGCCTTTCCGGCAAACACCGGTGCAGACCATTCCTTTGCAGGATGTGTCCAGATCACGCCACAAAGTGGTGGTGGTAGGCGCCGGCCCTGCCGGCCTGTTTGCAGCCCTCGCTCTCATTGAGCAGGGCATTCAACCTATTGTCCTGGAAAGAGGCAAGGATGTGCGCGCCCGCCGCCGCGACCTGGCACAGCTCAACAAGGAAGGTATCGTGAACCCCGAAAGCAATTACTGCTTCGGCGAAGGTGGCGCCGGAACGTACAGCGATGGCAAACTATATACCCGCAGTAACAAGCGCGGCGATGTGGACCGCATCCTCAATATCCTGGTGCAGTTTGGAGCAGATACCAATATCCTTTCTGATGCCCATCCGCATGTAGGCACCAACAAGCTGCCACAGATCATCACAGCCATGCGGGCAGCCATCGTGGAACATGGTGGTGTTTTTCTTTTTGGGAAAAAAGTGACGGAGCTGCTGATCAGCGATAACAGCATTAAAGGCGTTGGCACGGCAGACGGCGACCGCTTTATGGCAGACGCTGTTATCCTGGCCACCGGTCATTCGGCCCGGGATATTTTCACACTCCTGCACCAGCAACATATTTTGATCGAAAGCAAGCCTTTTGCACTCGGCGTGCGCGTGGAACATCCCCAGCAGCTGATAGATCAGCTGCAATATCATTGTACCGTACGCGACAGCTTCCTGCCACCAGCCTCCTATAGCCTGGTGCAGCAGGTGGACAATCGCGGCGTATTCTCTTTCTGCATGTGTCCCGGCGGCATCATCGCCCCTGCCGCCACCAGTCCCGGTGAACTGGTGGTCAATGGCTGGTCGCCCTCTAAAAGGAACAACCCCTATGCCAACTCAGGAATGGTGGTGGCTGTGGAGGATAAAGATTTTGCCGGCCTGCAGAAACAATTCGGGCCACTGGCCGCCATGGAATTCCAGCGGGCCGTGGAAGCCAAAGCTTTCCAGGCCGGCGGCGGGCATTTTGTAGCACCCGCCCAGCGCATGGTGGATTTTGCGGAAGGAAAACTATCCGCCAGTCTGCCCGACTGCTCCTACCTGCCCGGCCTGCGCTCCGCTCCCCTGCAGGAGGTGCTGCCCGGTTTCATTCACCAGGCGCTGCGCCAGGCCTTGCGCGAGTTCGGTAAAAAAATGCGCGGCCGCCCCGGCATGCCCGGCTACTTCACCAATGAAGCCGTCCTGGTAGCCACCGAGTCCCGCACTTCTTCCCCGGTACGCATTCCCCGCGACCCCGAATCCCTGCAGCACCCGCAGGTTTCAGGATTATACCCCTGCGCTGAAGGCGCCGGGTATGCCGGCGGTATTGTCAGCGCCGCCATGGATGGAGAACGGGTTGCCGTACGTATTGCAGCAATTCTTGGCATTACCCGTAACCGCCTGTAATATTTACCCAGTTCCCGCTACTAAATAAACAGTAAATTAAGCTGCCTTTAAACGCTGCCTATGCATATGCTTGAAGTAAAGAACCTGAGAAAATACTACGCCACACAAAAAGCCGTGGATGATATCAGCTTTACGCTGGCTCCCGGAAGCATCTTTGGCCTGCTGGGTCCCAACGGAGCAGGGAAAACCACCCTCATCCGCATGATCACCGGCATCTTTTACCCTGATGAAGGGGAGATCCTTTTTAACGGTAAACATTTTGATCCTAATAGTGATGTACTGCAGATCGGGTATATGCCCGAAGAGAGAGGATTGTATAAGAAGATGAAGATCGGTGAGCAGGCCGTTTACCTGGCGCAGCTGAAAGGCCTGTCCAGACAGGAAGCCGAGAAAAAGGTCAAAGACTGGTTCATCCGCTTTGATATGCAGAGCTGGTGGAACAAGAAAGTGGAAGACCTCAGCAAGGGTATGAGCCAGAAACTGCAGTTTGTGACCACGGTGCTGCATGAACCGCGACTGGTGATCCTGGACGAACCATTCAGCGGCCTGGATCCCGTAAATGCCAACCTGATCAAGGATGAGATCTACCGCCTCGCCAAACAGGGCGCCAGCGTGATCTTCAGCACCCACCGCATGGAGCAGGTAGAAGAGATCTGCGATCATATCATTCTTGTCAACAAAGGCAGCAAAATACTGGACGGCACCGTCCGGGAAGTGAAACAGCAGTTCAAGGAACACCTGTTCCGCATCGGCTTTGAACAAGCCCCGGGACAGCAGCTGTCCTCACCCGCCTTTGAAGTACTCCAGGTGGAAGCACAGAGCCTGGTGGTCCGGATCCGGGATGGATTCCAGCCCAATGATGTGCTGCGGCATTTCCTGGATGCACAGTACAGTATCCAGTCTTTCCAGGAGATCCTCCCCTCGCTCAACGAGATCTTTATCCGGCTGGTAGAAGGTACGCCACTGGCCCGCCAATTTGAACCCATTACTGCTTAAACTGATTGTATGAATAAAACCTGGATCGTTGCCCAACGTGAATTCAACAGCCGGGTACGCAAAAAGACCTTCCTGCTCAGCACTATATTACTGCCCGTATTATTATTCGGTCTTTATGGCCTTATGATCTATTTTTCCATGAAGGGCAATGACGATATCAGTATTGCCGTCACAGATAAGGCAGGTATTTTTACAGACAGCATCAAAAGTGATAAGGACCTGCAGTTTGTTTTCCTGCCCGCTGAAACAGAAGCCGGCCTGAAAGAAAAGGTGGACAAAAAGGAATATAGCGGTTACCTGTTCGTGAACGAAGGTCACCGGCTGGGAAAGGATTCTCTCTCCATCCGGACACCCCGTACCATCGGCGTTATCAGTCGCGAGCAGATCAGCAACCGGATCAATACAGCGCTGAAAGAAAAGCGACTGCTGTCCTTCAACATCAGCAGGCAGCAGCTGGACAGCGCCCAGGCCACCATACCAGTCAGTATTACGGCGTTGAGCAGCACCGCTGCCGGCAGTGAAGCTGATGACAAAGCCAGTATAGTAGCCACTGCCGTTGGTTTTACCTCAGGCTTCCTGATCTATATAGTACTGTTTATCTATGGCACCATGGTCATGCGTGGGGTGATGGAAGAAAAAGTAAGCCGTATTGCCGAAGTGATCGTGAGCAGCGTGAAGCCTTTTCAGCTGATGATGGGCAAAATACTGGGTATCGGCGCCGTTGGACTGGTCCAGTTCCTGATCTGGATCGTGCTGATGTCCGTCCTCGCAGCCCTGCTGCCCTCCTTTGTTCCTGATCCGCAAACAGCCATGCAGCATATGCCCGGAGCTGCAGGCGCTCCTGAGATGCCTTCCGGCGGTATGGCAGAGTTGATGAGTATTGTTGGCGGCATTAATTTCCCGCTGATCATCGGCTGCTTTATTTTCTATTTCCTGGGTGGTTATCTCCTGTATTCATCCCTTTTTGCTGCTGTAGGCAGCGCCGTAAATGAAGACCCGCAGGATGCACAGAGCCTGCTGCTGCCCATCACCATGCCCATCATTTTTGGTATCATGATCATGGTCCGGGCAGTCAGTGATCCCAACAGCCCGATGGCCGTCTTCGGCAGCCTGTTCCCGCTCACCTCTCCTATTGTGATGATGGCCCGGCTGGCGCATGGTATCCCTGCAGGCGTCAGCACCTGGGAACTGGTCCTGAGCATGGGACTGCTGGTGCTGGGTTTTGTCCTCACTACCTGGGTGGCCGCCAAGATCTACCGTACCGGTATCCTGTTATATGGTAAAAAAGTAACCTGGAAAGAGATGTGGAAATGGGCATTCAGGAAAAGTTAAGCAGTGTTTCCTGACAACAGCCCGTTGTCAGCACTGACCTTTATTTTTTTCTGGACGAACCAAAAGAACCGCTACCTTGCACCAATCAACCCGGCCTGCCCAAAGCCGAAAACTATAACCGATGCTTGCCGCCGCCCTTCAAGATGCGTTCCCAACTATTTCCTGCGTAAAGCAACATTTTACGAAAAACATCGTACTTTATACGAAAGCCATCGTATACAATTCACGATTAAAACTTAACGCATGAAATCACTCACCAGAAAAGGGTTGGGACTATTATCCCTGGCTGCCATACTCCTGCTGAGCGGCGGCCTTATGGCCTGGCAGCAATCGCCCCGACAGCAACCAGCTTCGGGCAGCAAGACCGACACACTCCCCACCAGGCAGAAAGCGCTGGATAAGGAACTCAGGCAACTGGAAGAAGCAAGGCGCCAGCTGGATAAAGCCGCTGAGCCAAACTGGGATGCCATCCGTCAGCAACTGAAAACCGCCCAGGAAAAATTGAACGAGGCCGCCATCCGCCAGCAGGTGGACGCCGCTCTCCAGCAGGTCAATGCGGAAAAAATCCGGGCAGCCGTGCAGCAGGCCATGGAAAAAATCGACTTTACTAAAATACGTAAGGACATAGAGCAGGCGTTAAAAGAGGTGCAGGCCGTAGACAAAGAGCAGATCAAAGAAGAAATGGAGCGGGCCAAAGCCGAAATGAAGGAAGCTTTCAGCCAGGAGAAAATGGCGGCTATCCAGCAGGAAATAGCCAAAGCCCGGCAAGTGGATATGTCGCAGATCCGGGAGTCCATGAGCAAAGCCAGAGAAGAAATGAACAGGGCGCTGCAAAAGATAGAACTGGATAGAAGCAAGATCAATGAGGCCCGGGAAAAAGCACAGGAGGAAATGAAGAAAGCTGAAGGTCAGCTTCAGCGCTGGCAGGAAATGATCTACGCCCTGGAAGCTGATGGCCTGCTCAACACCAACAAGAACTACACCATTCATTATGATAACGGTGAGCTGACCGTGAACCGTAAAAAGCTGACTGCAGAGCAGTCGGCCAGATACACTAAAGGGATCAACAAAGATCGCTTCACGCTCAGTAAAAGACATGGACAATTAACGATCCAGAACGATTAGCATTTTTCTCATTTACGAGAAAGTCGGCCGGGGTGTTCTCATCCTGGCCTTATTTTTTGCTATCCATTCATCGCATGAAACCCAGATCCGGAGCGGCTGTCAGCGGTTCCCTATTCATAGAGCGGCAATTGGTTCGTCCTAAAAGAACATTGGTTCGTCTCAAATAAAAATTTTGGTTCGACCCCCAAAAAAAAGCCGCCTTGATCAACTCAAGGCGGCTTCCCATTAAAGGGTAAACCCATGTATCAATCACCGTCCATCATCCGCATCAGGGGATGAAATACGTCACTTTCATCTTCTTCGGTGATATCAAAATTCAGTTTTAAAGCGACTCCTTCCTTAATGACCACATTTTCTTTACGACTTGTTTTGTAGCCTTTCTTCGTCAGCACGATCACCACTTCGCCGGGCGGCAGATCCGGCACTTTGAAATTACCCGCAGCATCGGTCAGGACCTCTTTCCTGTCCTTATCGATATTCTTATTGGCTGAACTAATGGAAACAGTAACCCCCTGAACGGGCTTTTTGGAGCTGGCATCGGAGACCATTCCAGCAATAACCGGGTCGGTTTTCCCTCTTTTACCGGTTTCGGTATTGGCGGTGGCCAACAGGGAAAGGGGTAACAAACTTGCCAGTAGCAGAAGTTTCTTTCTACTTCTCATAAATAGCGTTTAAAGGGTGGGTGTGAAATACCTGCCGTTCATCAAAGTCTTGGCACATCCGAATGACACGGCCCTTTTCAGGAATGTTGCATACGGACTGGAAAGTTAGGTTTAAATACCCAATTTCCGGTAGGGGACCATCAATTTTAATCCGGCAATGATCAGGACTCCCCGAGGTCAATCTCAGTATTGTCGCCAATATTCAGGCTGCGGCTCTCCCCCTTTACCTCCGTATCACTCCCAATCAGGGAATGGGTCAGCACAATATCGTAGAGGTCGGCAAAGGAGCCGATGATGGAGTCTTTTACAATGGAGTAGTTGACAGTGGTCTTTTCCCCGATGGTTACATTAGGCCCTACAATGCTGTTCTTGATCTCACAGCCCCGGGCGATGCTGACAGGGGGAACTATTATGGTATTCTCAAATACATGGTCGGGGGCTATCACACTGCCGAATTTCTTGAGCAGGGTGGCATTGGATTCCAGCAGGGTCTCTTTCTTACCGCAGTCAAACCAGTTCTGGACCTTGAAAGCCTGCAACTTAGCGCCACGGGAGATCATACATTCCAGGGCGTCCGTGATACTGAACTCGCCCCGGCTCATGATATTGTTCCTGATATTGTTCTCCAGGCATTCAAACAGGGCGGGTGTTTCCTTGATCCTGTACACCCCTACCAGGGCCATATTGGATTTGGGGATCTGCGGCTTTTCCACCACCCGGCTGATAAAGCCGTCCTCCCCCATCTCGGCCACGCCGAAATCCCGGGGATCGTCCACCCTTTTTACACCCAGGGCGGAATAGGGCATGTCCAGCACCTGCTTTACATCGTATTCGCAGATGGAATCCCCCAGCACCACAAAGATCTCATCATCCCCTACTATCTCCCTGGTCAGCTGGATGGCATGACCAATGCCATGCCGCTCGTTCTGCTGAACAAAATGAGCGTTCAGGTCCGGATAGTTCTCCCGGACATAGTCCTGGATCTTCTGTCCCAGGTACCCGGTGATGAAGATGAACTCCTGGATACCGGCCTCGCGCAACTGATCCACAATGATGCTCAGGATCGTTTTACCGGCCAGTGGTATCAGCGCTTTGGGTTGTGTATAGGTATGTGGTCGTAGCTTGGTGCCTGCACCTGCTACGGGAATAATCGCTTTCATGTTGATAATATTTGCCTTCCCCTGCCGCCCTTTACCGGGCGTCCGTCCATGACGGGGCAGGCAACTTCGGTTTTTACAAGCTGTGAAAATAGTAAAATTATCAATATCGGCATGTCAACTAAATTTAACGCAGAACGACCAAAAGGTATAAATTTGCGCCATGCAAAAAGACACGCTTGTATTTGACCTGCTCCGCAAAGAGCTCGACCGCCAACGCCACGGCATTGAACTGATTGCCTCCGAGAACTTTACTTCCTTCCCTGTCATGCAGGCGATGGGCTCGGTAGCCACCAACAAATACGCAGAAGGTTATCCCGGCAAACGCTATTATGGCGGTTGCGAAGTGATTGATGAGCTGGAGCAACTGGCCATCGACCGCCTCAAGCAGATCTTCAATACCAGCTGGGCCAACGTTCAGCCCCATAGCGGCGCCCAGGCTAATACAGCTGTCTTCCTGGCCTGCCTCAAACCCGGCGACAAGATCCTGGGTCTTGACCTCAGCATGGGTGGTCACCTCACCCACGGCAGCCCCGCCAATTTCAGCGGAAAGACCTACCAGGCCCTGTTCTATGGCGTTAAAAAAGAAACCGGCCTCGTAGACTACGACCAGCTGGAAGCCACCGCCCTGGCTGAAAAGCCAAAGATGATCATCTGCGGCGCTTCTGCTTACAGCCGCGACTGGGACTATGCCCGTATCCGTGCCGTAGCCGATAAGATCGGCGCCCTGGTACTGGCCGATATCGCCCACCCCGCCGGCCTCATTGCCAAAGGCTTACTCAACGATCCTTTTGATCATTGTCATATTGTTACTTCCACCACCCACAAAACACTGCGTGGACCCCGTGGCGGTATCATCATGCTGCGGAACGATTTTGAGAACCCATTCGGTATCAAAGATCCCAAAGGCAATACCCGCACCATGAGTGCCCTGCTGGACCTGGCCGTATTCCCCGGCATCCAGGGTGGCCCGCTGGAACACGTGATCGCCGGTAAGGCAGTCGCCTTCGGTGAGATCCTGTCCGACGAATTCACCGCCTACGGCAAACAAGTACAGGAAAACGCACAGGCCATGGCCGCCGCCCTCGTAAACCGCGGTTATAACCTGATCAGCAACGGGACCGACAACCACCTCATGCTGATTGACCTGCGCAACAAGAACCTGACCGGTAAAAAAGCCCAGGAAACCCTGGACAAAGCGCATATCACCCTCAACAAGAACGCTGTTCCTTTTGACGATAAGAGCCCCTTCGTGACCAGTGGTATCCGCATCGGCGTACCCGCCATCACTACCCGCGGTATGAAGACCGGCGATATGGAAACCGTAGTTGCCCTGATCGACAAGGTCCTCAACAATACCGATGACGAAAACGTGATCAGCTCCGTAAAAGGTGATGTACAGACTTTCATGAAACAATTCCCGCTGTATCCTGAACTGGGATAAGGACAGGGAAGATTACTTTATAGTCAAGGTACACTCCGGTGTACCTTTTTTTATTGCACAGCTGCAGGCCGCCGGGATACACTGTCAGACAGGATGTTTAAATACCCCGGTCATGTAGCCTGCGGGCAGGCCCGGGGACCAGACGGCCAGGGACCAAGTGGCCCGGGGGGCCAGGCTTCACGGCTCTTCGGTCTGCATGGGATAACCCGCCTCACTTCAGGCTGGCCGTATGCGCAATGAACTTCAGGAAGCTCTGCTTATAACTTCTTCCCAGGGGCAGGCTATGTTCTCCCACACGGATCACATCATTGTTATAGCCCGCTATCCGGTCCGCAGACACAATAAAGCTCTTGTGTACCCGCAGGAATTTATGCTCGGGTAATTTCTCTTCCATATAACTCAGGCGCTGGTAAGTGATCAGCGCCTTATCCGCCGTCACTATTTTCACATAGTCCTTGATACTTTCTATGTACAGGATATCCCGCAGGAAGATCTTCTTCACCTCCTTGTTCACTTTAAAATACATATAGGCTTTATCAAAACCGTCAGGCAGCTGCTCCGGCACTTCTGTCTGCCGGAAGGAATGCAGCTGGTTGAATTTGGCAATGGCCTTCAGGAACCGGTCAAATGAAATGGGTTTTACCAGGTAATCCAGTACGTCCAGGTCAAAGCCATCGGCTGCAAATTCCCGGTAAGCTGTAGTGAGTACAATCCGCGGCCGGTCCTGCAGGGAGCGGATAAGGTCCAGCCCGCTCATGCGGGGCATATTGATATCCAGGAACAATAGATCGATCCGGTTCTTCTGTAAAAAACCGAAAGCATCAATGGCATTACTGCAGCGGCCTGCTACTTCTAGGTCGTCCATACGATCAATATACGCCGCAATGAGATCAATGGCAGGCGGCTCATCATCCACTAACAGGCACTTTATTTTCATGTACTACGTCTTTTATTTTAAGGGTAGCCAGGAAGCTCTGTTCTTCGGCAATACAGCGGAACTCATGTTTCCTGGGATAGATATATTCCAGCCGCTTGCGCAGGTTATCCGTCCCGATCCCGCTCTTTGCATGCTGAATACAGCCATTGATGGGAATGCTGTTCTCCACCTTGATGATCAGCGCCCCTTCCCGGGCCAGCACATCAATGCGGATCCAGCAATGTTCTATGGAATGAGAAGCCCCATGCTTGAAGCTGTTCTCCACCAGTGGCAGCATCAGGAAAGGCGCTATACGGATATGATCCGGGTCCATCAGGATATTCATGCTCACATCCAGTCGCTCCCCATACCTGATCTTTTCCAGCTCTATATAATTACTGATATATTCTATTTCCTTGGTCAGCGGGATGGTGTCCTGCTTGCTGTCGTACAGCATATAGCTCAGCAGTGAGGAAAGACGGAAGATCAGGTCGGGCGTTTTGCTGTTGTTCTGTGTAGAGAGCGAATAGATATTGTTCAGGGTATTGAAAATGAAATGCGGTTGTACCTGCGATTTAAGCAGTTCCAGCTGCGCTTCAGCTTTATCTTTCTGCAGGCTCTGCGCCAGGCGCTGCTGCTCGTACCAGGCCTGCGTAAAATAGAACATGGCATTGAGCGCTACAATGAGGTAGGTATTCACGATCTCGAACAGGATCTTCACCGGCAGGATATAGGGAGCGTTCCTGGAATCCGGCCAGATCATGGGATAGATCAGGAAATAGTTGATGGTCCTCCGCAGTACGCCAAACACCAGCATACTGGCAATAAGCCCCACCCAGAACTTCCATTTCTCCCCGCCATTGAAATAATAGCGCAGCAGGAAATAGATGGTAAAAATAGTAGCCAGGATGATCAGCGGCGTGAACAGGGAAGCCGCCAGCAGGTGAGCGCCATAAGCATTATCATAGGCAGAATTGGCCAGCCATTCATACAGGAAGTAGCAGGTCCAGAAAATCAGATTGGTCTTAAAGGTTTTACTGTTAACGGTCATGGCAATTTCCCTTATTAAATGTACCAATAATACCCGGCCCGCCCGGCTTTATTCGACCAACGCCATACATCGGCCACCAGCAGCGGCAGCGCCGCCCGTCTGCCATCTGGCGTAGCCCGCTGCCGGACAGCTAATAGTGGCTGGCAGGGCCATTCAACTGTTGTTCCTTTAGGATGCAAACACCTACTCTCACCAAAAAGTAGAGCCATGAAAAAGCCATTCAACCTTCGCCTCCTGTTCACCCTGCCGGTGCTGCTCCTGGTGCAAGCCGGCTTTTCCCAGGTTACAGAACCAGCCAGCCCGGGCACAGGCCAGCCTGCAACGGAACCCGTTACCGCGTATAAAGCCGTTGACAACAGCCTGCCCTTCCGCAACAATGTACCGGCGCCGGCGCTGCGTCATTTTACAAAGACCTTTTCGCCTCAATGCGGCGAAAGCTGGTACCCTATCAAAAACGGATTTATGGCCAAATGTGTGGTCAACAATATCAACACCCGCGTAGACTATGATCACCGCGGACAATGGATCTGCACATTAACTTACTATGAAGAACCGCTTATGTCTGCCGACCTGCGCGCCCGGATCAAAAGCACCTGGTACGATCATCGGATAGTTCTGGTAGAACAACTGGAATTCCCCAGTATCCCTACCGTATATGTGGTGCATATAAACCTTGACAGGGAATGGAAAAGGATCCGGGTCCAGGAAGGCGACATGGAGGAGCTGCCACTCCTTGTTTCCAAACGTAAATAGCAGCCTGCTGCGGCCGCCGGCATTTAGCACAGATTGTGTACATTTGGGTCTGTCAAAATAACTTATATGATCCAACGCATTCAAACTGTTTGGCTTTTACTGGCTGCCGCCGCAGCTTTCCTGACCCTGAAACTGCCCTTTTACAGTGGGAATATTATTATAGAAGGCCAGCCGCAGCAATACATGGTGCTCACCGCTACCAGTAATATCCTGCTGCTGATCCTCTCCGTAGCCGTAGGCATTGTGGCGCTGATCAGCCTCTTTATGTATAAGGATAGAAAATTACAGCTGAAGCTTTGTTTCCTGGCGCTGTTTATTTCCATTATTAACCTGGTCCTGTTTTATATGCAGACACAAAAGTTCATCCCCGGCCAGGGCAGCATCAATATCACGGCGGTAATAGCAGTGATGATCCCTGTCCTACTGTTCTTCTCCATCCGTGGTATTTACCGGGATGAGAAACTGGTGAAAGGACTGGAACGCCTGCGGTAATAAGATCAGTCAGCAAAAAATATTGAGTGGCCGTATCTCTCTGCAGGTGCGGCCATTTTTTATGCAATTTTGGGACGAACCATGGGCTGGTTCATGGCTACCTGCCGGTTGCTATAGCAATTTTTTATGCAGTCGTGGGGCGAACCATATACGGGTTCACTATTGCATACAGGCTTCTATTACAATTGGAATTTTTGCAGGACAGCTGAGCCGCAGCACAACGGCCTGTTCAGGCAGGAGCCAGTCAGCAATAACGCCTTTGGGCTTCCTATCGCCCAAGCTCAAATTCGTACGCAGTGATGATCCTGCCATTCTTTAGTTTGCTGCGGATCACTTTCACCCGGATCTCTTTTTTTCCGTTGGCGTAAAGCACCTGCTTTTCCTCCCCATAATCAACGGTATTGACCGCACGGTAGTCGTGCATCATCAGGTAACCGGATAATTCCCGGTATTCTTCTTTATCGTAGGTCCGATAGGTGAACAGCCGGCTTTCCATGCCATTGACCTGTACATCCATGTACATGACCGACCGGATCACAGCGGCATCCTCTTCTTTTTTCTCAAAATGTGCGTATTGATACAACTGGCTGGAGGAATCTACATCCTTCTGCATCTGCCGGTAGCCTTTGGCGCGCAGGACAGTATCTACCCGGAAATGCTCCCATTCCAGCATATTGGTCAGGTCCGTCAGGGTCAGTTTTTGCGCCATGACGCAGGGACCGGCTATCAACAATGCGAGGACCAGGACCAGTTTATGCATACTACAGCGATTTGTGCAAAGAAAGCAGTAATCAAGTTAAGGGCTTTGTAAAGTTCAGCAGTCAGCAAGCGGACAAGATATGGTCTTGGCCAGCCCTTGCAGGCAACCCGGGCCTGGCAGGAAATCCCCATTGACCAACCTGCCTTAGCGGAACGGGTCCACACCGGCAGCTACCCTTTGGTTCGTCCCCTATAAAAACTTTCCGGTATAACTTTCTTTTACCTTTTTTAATTCTTCCGGCACCCCGGCATATACCAGCTGGCCGCCACCATCGCCCGCTTCGGGCCCCAGGTCAATGACCCAGTCGGCGCTCTTGATCACATCTGTATTGTGTTCAATGACCAGGATGGAATGGCCCTGATCTATGAGGGCATTGAAGGAGGTCAGCAGCTTTTTGATATCATGAAAATGCAGGCCGGTGGTAGGCTCGTCAAAGATGAACAGGATATGCCCCTGCGCCTTCCCTTTGCCAAGGAAGGAAGCCAGTTTTACCCGCTGGGCTTCACCGCCCGACAGGGTATCGGAGGACTGGCCCAGTTTCACGTAGCCAAGGCCCACATCACTCAGGGGTTTTATCTTATTCACGATATCTTTTTCATCCTTGAAGAAAGCCAGGGCTTCGTCTACGCTCATTTCCAGGATATCGTAAATGCTTTTCTCGCGGTAATGCACTTCCAGCACTTCCTCTTTGAACTTGCGGCCGCCACAGGCTTCGCAGGTCAGGTGGACATCGGCCAGGAACTGCATTTCCACAATCGTTTCTCCCTCACCCTTGCAGGTATCACACCTGCCGCCATCCACGTTGAAGGAAAAATGCTTGGGCTGGAAACCGCGCAGCTTGCTCAGGGGTTGACGGGCATAGAGATCGCGGATCTCATCGTACGCCTTGATATAGGTTACAGGGTTACTGCGGGAAGATTTACCGATAGGGTTCTGGTCTACCATCTCTATCTGCGAGAGATAGTCCACATCCCCCGTCACAGCCTTGTGCATACCTACTTTATCGGCCGGCTCGCCCCGCATTTTCTGCAGGGCCGGGTATAAGATCTGTTTAACGAGGGTGGTCTTGCCACTGCCGCTTACGCCACTCACCACGCAAAGGGTATCCAGGGGGAACTCCACGGTGACATCCCGCAGGTTGTTCTGGCGGGCGCCCTCCACTTTCAGGCTGCGCCTCCATTTACGCACTGACTTTGGCGGTTCTATACGAAGCTGACCGCTGAGGTATTGCCCGGTCAGGCTCTTGGGATTGCTGACAATAGCATCATAGTTACCGGTAGCTACCACTTCCCCCCCCAGGTGGGAGGCCAGGGGACCCATATCAACAATATAGTCCGCCTCGCGCATCATCATTTCATCATGTTCTACCACTACTACGGTATTGCCCAGGTCGCGCAGCTCTTTGAGGACAAGGATCAGGCGTTCAGTATCGCGGGAATGGAGACCGATACTTGGTTCGTCCAGAATATACAGCGAATTGGTGAGGTTGCTGCCGAGCGAGCGGGTAAGCTGGATCCGCTGGCTTTCGCCGCCACTGAGGGAATTAGCCAGGCGGTTCATGGTCAGGTAGCCCAGACCTACGTCCATCAGGGTCTTGAGCCGGTGATTGATCTCAATGAGGATACGCTTAGCCACCTGCTGATCATACTCGCTCTGCTGCAATTGGTCGAACCATTGGGTGAGGTCTTTTACCGGCAGCTCGCAAAGCTCGCCGATATGTTTATCACCCACTTTCACATACAGCGCCTCTTTGCGCAGGCGATAACCTTTGCAGTCCGGGCAGAGCGTGCGGCCACGGTAGCGCGACAGCAGTACGCGGTACTGTACTTTATAGAGATTCTGCTCTACTTCCTTAAAGAAATCGTTGATCCCGTTGGCGTGTTCATTCCCTTCCCAGAGCGTATTGTATTGTTCTTTGGTAAGATCAATGATGGGCTTATGGATAGGGAAATTGAATTTTTTGGCGGCTTTGATAAAAGCCTCTTTCCATTGGCTCAGTTTCTCGCCCTTCCAGGGAGCTACAGCGTTTTCAAATACGCTGAGGCGTTTGTCAGGGATCACCAGGTCGGCATCAATGCCCAGCACCTGGCTGAACCCTTCGCAGGTGGGACAGGCCCCGAAAGGATTATTAAAGGAGAAAAGGTTGGGCACCGGCTCTTCAAAGCTGATCCCGTCCAGTTCAAAGCGGTTAGAGAAATGGAGTTTTTTGACCCCGTTAACCTCCACCAGCAGTTCCCCTTCCCCTTCATAGAAAGCGGTGCCGATGGAATCGCCCATGCGGTGGGTATCATCTTCATCAAAATCCTTGACTACCAGGCGGTCGATCAGCACATACAGTTCCTTGGCCGGTTTCCAGGAGGCGTTCTCCAGTAAGTCTTCTATATGGTGGATATTACCATCATAAAGGCGGGTGAAGCCTTTCTGCAGCAGGATACCCAGCTCTTCTTTGGGTTTCCGGTTCTTATGTTGTTTGAAGGGGATCAGGATCAGCACTTTATCGCCTTCAGACTGTTGGCGGATAGCACTCACCACGTCAGTCACATCGTCCTTTTTGACTTCTCGGCCGGAGACGGGAGAAATGGTCTTGCCGGTGCGGGCAAAGAGCAGGCGGAGATAGTCATAGACCTCCGTCATACTGCCCACGGTAGAGCGGGGCGTACGGGTCACCACTTTCTGCTCAATGGCGATGGCGGGACAGAGGCCCTTGATAAAATCCACGTCGGGTTTCACCATCCGGGCCATGAACTGGCGGGCGTAGGCGCTAAGACTTTCGGCATAACGGCGCTGCCCTTCGGCAAAGAGGGTATCAATGGTGAGGGACGACTTGCCCGACCCCGAAACGCCGGTCACCACAATGAATTTATTGCGGGGAAAGGCGATGGATACGTTTTTCAGGTTGTGGACGCGGGCGCCCTGAATATATATACTGTCGGATGCAACCGCCCGGGCGGGTTGCCTGTCTGTTTTCTGCTTCTTGGATGTTACGACCATAAGATTGGATCACAAAATTACCGGTTTACAGGTAACTATGTATAACAACCACCGGGCCAGGGGAAAGTTCGGAGAAAGCCGGGGGTAAATGGGTAGTTTGGGGCCGATGAAACGGGAAAGAAAGGGGATGGGAAAAGGGGCTGAACGTAAACCGGGGCTTGATTATTATCATAATCTAAGGGTTAATGTTTAAAAAATATCATAAAGTTTGGTGGATTGGAAAAAGTCTATATCTTTAATTTAGAAATTTGCACAATAAAATAAAACCCACTTAAAAAGCACGCCTATAGAGATTGTCACTTCTACACTGAAAAGCCGTTCCAATTAAAATCCATCTATATAATATCCTAAACCTTCAAAAACCGTAGAAGTTTATGAATTTACTTCGTAAGAAAACCGATCATGAACTCATCCAGGACTTCCAGGATGGCGATTTGTATGCTCTCGAAACTTTGATTCTCCGTCACAAAGACAAAATGTACACCAGCATCCTCTTCATGGTGAAGGACAAATACCTGGCAGAAGATATTTTCCAGGATGTTCTCATCAAGATCATCGACACCGTACGTGGTGGCCGGTACACTGAAGAAGGAAAATTCCTCCCCTGGGCTATGCGTATTGCCCACAACCTCTGTGTTGACCATTTCAGGAAAGTTAAACGTACTCCCGCAATCAAGACCAGCGACGACCGTGACATCTTCGAGGTGATCAATTTCACCGAAGACGGCGCTGACATGAAAATGATGAAACGCCAGAGCTACGACAGGGTCCGCCAGATGCTGGACCTGCTGCCGGACGATCAGCGTGAGGTAATCATTCTCCGTCATTATGCAGATCTGAGCTTTAAGGAAATTGCTTCACTGACCAATTGCAGTATCAATACGGCATTGGGCAGGATGCGGTATGGCCTGATCAATCTGCGCAAGATGATGATGCAGAAGAAGATTGCGCTCTAACCTTTTTCAGTTCCTGTTATGAGAAAGATCAATAATAGTAAGTACGAAGACTATTATTTTTACTTCATGAAACAATTCGACTCAGACTGTGTTATTTCTTTGCAGCAATTTAACACTATCCTGTTCATGGGAACAGATAGCCGGGTTACATTTGCAAAGAATCTGACTCGAACAACAATATTGTCATTCTGGTCCTCCACCCGACCTAATTGAATTTTTACATTGCTTGCTGGTCAGAAGGCTGAATCAGAATGACGCCTAATTGGGAGCCCCGCTTAAAGAAAGCGGGGTTTCTGCTTTTCAGCAATAAGGTTTTCTTTGCGTCACCTGTTTTTCCTCTAACCTGCGGGCTTCTTTTTTTTCCTTTCTTCTGCGAATAGTTTCTGTTATCAGAAAGATATAACCCATTCCCAGTTGACTACAGAGAAAAAACTCTTTGGAAGCAAGGACATCTATAATCTTATCCATTGTTGTCATAGATTGTTGTTTTATATTTTTTTAATCATTTCTTTTATATCTTTTACAGCCTGAAGCCGCATCAGAAAAAAATATCCTTCCAATAAGAACAAGGCCGTAACATAGCCCATCCGGGCCAGCCTGTTATTAAAAACCGGGTTATCAGAGAACATCACTGCAACCATAGCTGCCAGTATCGGCAACAAAAACGAACCCAACAGCCGTACATTCTCCAGCCCCAGGATGATCTCCTGCTTCTTTTGCTCAACGTCTCGCATAACCGATTTTTTGATGCAATGCAAACTACTCATAAAAAACCATCAATCGCCTTGATCAGGGTCAAAAACATAAGATTTGGGAATAAAAGCGTTTTGGCATGGGGGTAATACCCCAGGTATATATGTGAAAAAACCCGGCGCAAGGCCGGGTTTACTAAATTCGTCTATAGTTTAATGTTATTTTTTATGCTTTTCCGCATAGCTGGCTTTCACGCCATCCAGGATATCAATGAACCGTTTGATATTGCTGTTGTACCCGCCGGCATCTTTGATAATAACGCCGTCATGGTCTACAAAAACATACAAAGGCTGGGCGCTGTTACCTGTCAGTGTCACTTCAAAATCCAGGTTCTTATCTCCCATATTCTTGATCATCCTGCCGGTATGCTTAGATTCATACCACTCACTATCCTGCAGCTTGTATTTATCATCTACATAGAGGGACACCACCACAAAATCATTCTTCAGTCTTTTGGTCACCTCGGGATCTGTCAGCACTTCCTGTTCCATCTTCCGGCAGTTGGCGCAGCTATGGCCGGTAAAGTCTATCAGCACAGGACGTTTGAGCTTTTTAGCTGCAGCAATGGCTTCTTCATAATCAAAGAAAGCTTCCACGCCGGGGATCTCAGATTCCAGGATATCAGTATACTTCACGGGTTTCACTCCCAGATCGCCGCCGGTAGTGGACTCCTGGATCACCGATACTTTATTGAGGTTGAAGTCCTGCGTTTTCATTTCAGGCAGCCAGGCGCTGATACCTTTCAGCGGTGCCCCCCAGAGACCGGGCACCAGGTAGATAGTGAACGAAAGGGCTGCAATGGCAAAGAACAAACGGGTAACGGTCAGGTAGGGTTTGCCATAATCATTGGAGGGCAGGTCATCATCGTGGTGAAATTTCAGCTTACCCAGCAGGTAGAGACCCAGCAGACCAAAGATCACGATCCACAGGCTCAGGTATACTTCCCGGTCCAGGATACCCCAGTGGTAAGCGAGGTCAGCGCTGGACAGGAATTTGAGGGCCAGGGCCAGCTCAATAAAGCCCAGGGATACTTTCACCGTGTTCAGCCAGCCACCGGATTTGCCCATTTTGTTGAGCAGGGCCGGGAAAAAGGCGAACAGGGCAAAAGGAAGCGACAGGGCAAAGGAGAAACCAAGGAACCCTACCAGCGGCGCCAGCATGCCACCCTTGGCCGTCCAAACTGTCAGCAGGCCGATAAAAGGAACGGTACAGGAAAAGGATACGATCACCAACGTCAGGGCCATGAAGAAGATGCCTGATATACTGCCAAAATTGGCTTTGGAATCCATTTTATTGCTCCAGGAGGCTGGCAGGGTGATCTCAAATGCACCCAGGAAAGCCACCCCGAATATCACGAACATAGCAAAGACGAATACGTTGAAGACAGCGCTGCTGGCCATGGAGTTCAGCGCGCCGGGGCCAAAGATCAGGGTAATCAGGAAGCCCAGCAGGGTGAAGATACCGATGATGGAACCGGAATACACCAGGGCGTTACGGATACCTTCCTTGCGGGTGGTGCTGCGCTTGGTGAAAAAGCTGACGGTCACCGGCACCATAGCGTAGATACAGGGCATGATAAAGGCGCCCAGACCTGCGGCCAGTCCACCCAGGAAAAAGGACCATAAGGAATTGCTTTCTGCTCCTTCGGCGCCCGCTTCCGCAGTTCCGCCGGCAGCAGCAGTTTCCGCTTTCACTGAAATGGTAAAGGCTTCTTCGCCGGATTTGAATTCCTCACCCGATTTTACCAGGTAGTTTACTTTTCCTTCAAAAGCTTTCTGCTCACCGGCAGGCAGGGTCACTTTCTGCTGCCACTCCACGGAATCCGTACTGAAGCTTACCTGTAAGCCATCCAGCGTTGCATCCTTTTCAGACTGGATATTGCCTTTTTCCACCACACCGTCTTTCAGGTAGGAGGTTACGGCCGTATCAAACAGCACTGTGGAATACAGGGCATCGTCAGAGACCTTGGTAATGGAATAGAGCTTGCCGGTCTCACTGAGCCGGGCCTTGATGGTCAGCAGCACTTCCTGATCATTCAGGCGCTCATAGCTATAACTGAAGGAAAGGGGCTTTGTTTCCTGTCCTGCTACGGTCAGATTGAACAGTAAGCCAGCCAGGAATAAACACCAGGTAAAAAATTGCCTCATGGGGGTATTATGAAGTTGGTCTAAAAACAAACGGATTCTCCAATGGCAGAATCCGTTCTTTTACTACTGAATCTTATTGCGGATGCTTAGCCACCGATGTTTACGGTAAAGTCCACTTCGGCGGGCGGCAGGCACTGCTCTTCATTACAAACCATGAACTCTACTTTGCCGGCCAGGTTGGTCTTGGCGGAACCTTTCACTTTTACTACCTGTACAAAGTCAACGGTCTTTTCGTAGTAGTTCACTTCGCCACTCCAGGCGCTTTCAAATTTTTTCACCAGCTTACCCACTTCCTTCACTTTGCCATCCAGGGTCAGCAGGGGATTCTTGGTAAAGCTGAACACCGTAGGCAGGGGGCCGTCCACACCAGCATTCTGGGCGTACATATGGTAGTCGCCGCTGATGGTGGCAGTCAGGTGTACTTCATAGGTGTTATTGGCGATCTTTTTGGAAGAATAATTCCATTTAACCGCTTTGGAGGATTGCGCATTGGCAGTTACGGCAATACCCATGAAACAGATCAGGCCTGCGAGCAAGAATTTTGTCATCGGGAATAATTTGAATAATTAATTGGTCAATAGACGGACCTACAGACAGTTAGGGTTTCTGTATCCCCATCGCTGCTGTTCCAAAATTCTATGAAATAATGCTAATAAATTTCTAAAAGTTGACCAATTCAGCAGAAGGCTTTACCAACCCCGCATTAGCTTGTATCAATAAAGCATTCAGTATGGTCCTTCCGTCAGTATTACCCAAAGCGGCACTGGTGGCCCGCTCGGGGTGCGGCATCATACCAAACACATTACCGGCAGCATTGCGGATACCGGCAATATTACGGGCAGCGCCATTAGGGTTGAAGGCGGGATCAATTTTCCCGTTCTCGTCGCAGTAATAATAGATCACCTGGCCATTGGCTTCCAGCTGGTCCAGGGTCTTGTTGTCCGCATAGTAGCGGCCTTCGCCATGGGCGATGGGTATTTTGAGGGCCTGGTCGGAACCAACGCCTTTGAGGTATACATTCTTGCAGATAAATTGCTGGTGGGCATTCCGGGCCAGTACGCCAGGCAGCAGTTGCGCCTCGCAAAGCACCTGGAAGCCATTGCAGACACCCAGGACCTTTCCGCCTTTGTTCGCAAACTCGATCACGCTCTGCATCATAGGGCTGAAACGGGCAATGGCGCCGCAACGCATGTAGTCCCCGTAAGAGAAACCTCCCGGCAGTACAATGCAGTCTTCCGTACTAAACATGCTGAGGTCCTTATCCTTGTGCCAGAGCATGATAACTTCCTGATTTAAATCATTTTGCAGGGCATCCTGCATATCACGATCGCAATTGGAACCGGGGAATACTACAACACCAAATTTCATCTGATAATATTAAAAATTTGAAGCAGCAAAGATAGGCATTTCATGGCTGTCACCGAATTTCCCGCAGGGGTTTTACCTATAACCAGTAATTCAGGTACATCGCGTAGCCAAAGATCAGCCAGTGCAGGATCCGGGGAAACCATTTTCCAGTCGGGTAAAAATAAGCCGCCCCGTGGAATACGGCCAGGGGCGCCACGCAGAGCAGCCAGTTGCCATAGGTGGCATCGCCGTTGACCACTATGACCAGGGTGGCCGTCACCAGGCAGACCAGCAGCAGGCTCCAGCTCTTACGCACCTGGATGAACATTTTGCTGAGGTTGTTCTGCACAAAATAGCCGCCTACAATAAAAGGCAATATCAGCAGGAAGAGACTGATGCTCACAAACAGGGAAGAAGGCATAGGGGGCAGCCGGAACTCAATCTGGGGCGCCAGCCGCTGCCATTCCCAGTGATTGGTCAGGTAGAGCAGCAGGCCCAGGAAATAATAGGGTACCGTTACCCCTACCAGGCCAATCAGCCATTCCCGCACCCGTAAAGGCCGGATAATGAAAAGCCCTAATAGAAGGAACAGCACAAATACACAGGCCGGCTGGTACAGCAGGGTCACAATGCCCATGATCAGCCCGATATTGAATATCACGGTTCCCGGCTTCGGACTGTTGTACAGCACGTTGAACCGGTAAAAGATCCAGATCAGTAAGGAATTGATGAGCAGCGGGGCCGAAAAATAGTTCCAGTCCGCCATCAGGGAGGTCAGGAGCATATAGGCCATAGCCACCAGGTAACTGGGCCGGCTCATCATTTTCTGGGCATTGCAGATCCTGTTCAGCAACAGGGCCTGGCTGTATAACAGCAGGAAAGCAATAAAGGAGAAGAATACCGGCCAGCCATTAAAGGGCGACAGGAACCCGAGCAACCACGTGTACAGGTAATGATCATCCGGCTGTGGCCGGGGTGGCAACGGATGCAGGAAAATATTGAATTTTAAGACCAGGCCGTACACCAGCAATACCAGGGTATTGCCGGAGTTCTTTTGTTTAAAAGTTCCTATCACGAAATATGGGCATTTAGAATTCTATCCTCGCGAAGGTAAGATAGTTCCTGTACTGGCAAGGCACTATCAGGGTCCTGGCGCTGATCTGTTTGCTCAACCGCGGCATGAACTCTACGCCCCTGTCCAGGTTCTTCAATGTGGGATGGCGCGTGATCTTGCCATCCGGCCCAATGCTCTGGTCGTTCAGGATCAGGGTCCGCTTCTCATACAGGTTGAACAGGAAATGCAGCTCGCCGCCGGTATTCATGATACCGTTAGAGATCAGGCCGTCATTATCATCGTCAAACTGGCTCTTGGGGATCACGTTGGTCCATTCCACCATACCGTCCTTGTCGAAGGAAAGGATCATGATATTCTCTGCATGGTAGCGCGTAGCGCCACTACCTCCGCCACCCCAACGGTTCCAGGGTGAACCCCAGGGATTGTAATAGGGCGACCAGTAATAATCCATCGGTGAGATCCAGGGATTATTCCAGTAATTGTAATCCCAGCGGTTAAAAGCGCCACCCCTGGAAGTGGTATACATGGACTCAGTGATCATGATAAAGCCGCCATCCTTTTTAATAATGATGTTCTTGATAAAATAATCATTAAAAGCCAGCCGGATATTGGCATCAGGCCCCTTGGCCTCCCGGCGTAATTCATCACTGAACAGCAGGGTATTTTCCCGGATGGTGCTGTCGGCCGCTTTGTCCCAGATCAGGGAATACAGCCCTTCCACGTTCCCCCGCCGCTGTTTGTAATAAAGGGCGGAGAACAGGTAGCGTTTGTTGGTATTGTCGATCTTGACCTTGACCTCATCCAGCACCTTGCCACCGGTATTCAGCTCTTTGATGGTGAACTGCTCCTGGTCTACCTTCTTGATGATCATACTCAGCTGGGTAATATAATCCCCATTCCTGCGGAGGAATTTTCCAAAGACCAGGTCGCCGTCATTACCCACCAGGAAGTCGGTGAAATAATCATTCTTTTCTTCCATGGCCAGGTCCATCTTATGACGGGAGCGAAGCTCCAGGCTGGCATTATAAAGCAGGGTGGTAAAAACAAAGTTCTTGGGATTGCGGCTATTGATCTTAAAGATCATGATCTGTTCCTTGTCGTCACTGAAGATGGTGGTGTAGATCTTATTATTGGTAGACCAGCCAATGCGGGTAGTATCCAGCTCAATGGGATCACCCATGGGTTTGGCATTCTGGTCCAGTTTTACACCCATGCAATAGACAACGCTCCTCCGCTGGAACTGGTAGATCATCCAGGTATGTTCCGCATAGGGTACAAAGTCCACATTGATCCACCGGTCGTCCATATAGTCCAGCTTTACCCGCTCTACCAGTTTCATATTCTCGCTAAAAACACTGATAGCGTTTTCTGTCCTGTTATTCTTAAACACCAGCACATTGGCGCCTACCTTTCCGATGATCTCAAAGTTGGTACGGCGATTATCCTCACGTTCGGGTTCGGAGTAGGCTATACGCTGTGCCTGGGTCAGCAGGGGGGCTGCCAGCAGCAACAGTGCAACAAACAATCCGGGCCAGGAGAAAGAGTGATACTTCATAGCTACCAATTTACACATTGTCCTACGGTCGCCCAAACTTTCGGATGAAATTTAAGTAAATGCCAACGGTCATCCGGGGCTACCGTCAGGCACAATAAATGATGATTTAATTAGTTAATTTGCATATAACTTTGTGCAGGCGCCTGGACTTCCGGGTGCCTTTATTTATATCACCGGCGGATAACAGATTAAGACATCTCAAGTGGGAAAAAATCTAAACAAGGTCACTGCGGCCTCCTTATTAATCGCTTTAGGAATTATCTATGGCGACATCGGTACTTCTCCCCTCTACGTATTAAATGCCATCATCAGCGACCGCCTCATCACCGAGGAACTGATCCTGGGCTCCCTGTCCTGCATTATCTGGACACTGACCCTGCAGACCACCATTAAATACGTTGTACTCACCCTGCGTGCCGACAACCGGGGGGAAGGCGGCATTTTCTCCCTGTATGCGCTGGTCCGCCGGCAACGGAAATGGCTGGTAGTCCCCGCCATGCTCGGCGGCGCCGCCCTGCTGGCCGACGGGATGATCACCCCGCCCGTTACGGTTACGTCCTCCATTGAAGGTTTACGCAATATCAAGACCCTGGGACCTATCCCCGATTCCACCATTGTGTACATTGTACTGGGCATAATCACCCTGCTGTTCTTTGTCCAGCAATTTGGCACCGCCTCCATCGGGAAACTGTTTGGCCCTATCATGTTCTGCTGGTTCGTGATGCTGGCCGTACTGGGCATATCCCACCTGAGGGACGATCTCCATATCTTCAAAGCCTTCAGCCCGCATTATGCCATTGAGCTGCTGGCCACCTACCCCAAAGGGTTCTGGATACTGGGGGCCGTCTTCCTATGTACCACGGGGGCGGAAGCCCTCTACTCGGACCTGGGACACTGCGGCCGGAACAATATCCGGCGCTCCTGGATATTTGTAAAATCCTGCCTGATCCTGAACTACCTGGGACAGGGCGCCTACCTCCTGGCCACCTATGGCAATGAGCATATCCCGCCCTCCATGATCGCTTCAGGTTTCAACCCCTTCTACGCCATCATGCCCAGCTGGTTCGTGCTGCCCGGCATCATCATTGCCACAGCAGCCGCCATCATTGCCAGCCAGGCCCTGATCAGCGGTTCTTTCACCCTGATCAGTGAAGCCATGCGCCTGAACCTCTGGCCTAAGATGACCATCAAATACCCCACCGAAGAAAGGGGACAACTCTATATTCCCGGCATCAACACCCTGCTGTTCCTCGGCTGCTGCGGCATTGTCCTGTACTTCCAGAAATCCACCCGCATGGAAGCCGCCTATGGACTGGCCATCACCATGTGTATGATTGCCACCACTATCCTCTTTGCCAATTTCCTGGTATCCCGGAGGGCCAGCCCCATATTTATTTACCTTTTCCTGATCGTGTACCTGTCCATTGAATTATCGTTCCTGGCAGCCAACCTGGACAAGTTCTCCCATGGCGGTTATGTGACCCTGATTGTAGGCGGCGCCCTCTTTGCTGTGATGTATATCTGGTTCCGCAGCCGGAAGATCAAGAACCGGTACGTGGAATTTGTGCGGCTGGAACATTATATCCCGCAGATCCAGGAGCTGAGCAACGACAAGACCGTTCCCAAGCACGCTACCCACCTGGTATACCTGACCAGCGCCAATAACCCCAAGGAAATTGAGCATAAGATCATCTACTCTATCCTCAACAAAAAACCCAAAAGGGCAGACATCTATTGGTTTGTCCATGTGGATACCCTGGACGATCCCTATACCTGCGAGTATACGGTGGACCATATCATTCCCAATGATATTATCCGCGTGGAGTTTCGCCTCGGTTTCCGGATAGAACCCAAGATCAACCTGATGTTCCGCAAAGTGGTGGCAGACCTGGTGGCCAACAAAGAGGTGAATATCACCAGCCGCTACGAAAGCCTGGAACGTAACAATGTGGTGGGCGATTTCCAGTTCATTGTCATGGAGAAATACCTTAGCCAGGATATTGAGCTGCCCATCATTGAAAGGATGATCATGAAGCTCTATTTCTGGATCAAGGCCTGGAGCCTGTCCGAGGAAAAAGGCTTTGGACTGGATATCAGTAATGTGACGGTAGAGAAGTTCCCGCTGATTGTGGCGCCGGTCACTAACCTGAACCTGAAAAGGGTGTATGAGTCGGAAGAAGAGTAGAAGGTCCCTTTAAATCGGTACCACTTTCTGCGATTTATTCTTCCGGAGCTTATCCGGCACCGCCTTGATGATCTCGTCTTTCAGGGCCTCTATCAGCCGCTTCTTGACAAAATCCCGGTGTACTACCACGCTGACCTCCCGCATGGGAGCAGGTTTCTTGAAATGGCGGATCAGCTGCAGGCGGCGGTTGTCCATATCAAGCGTGGTCAGCTCAGGCAGAATGGTAATGCCATCATTGATCTCCACCATCCGGCGAAGGGTTTCAATACTGCCCGCCTCGTATTCAAAATGGGTGCCCATCTCACTGGCTTTGCGCAGCTCGCACAGGTTCACGATCTGGGAGCGGAAGCAATGCCCTTCTTCCATCAGCCATAATTTCTCCGGGTCAATATCCTGCGGCAGCACGTAGGTCTTTTTATATGCCGAATTTTTGGGGGATACATAAGCCAGGAACTCTTCATAGAACAATACATGTTCCTTAATGCCTTTTTCCTGCAAAGGCGTCACCAGGACACCCGTGTCAATCCGTCCTTCCCGCAGGCGACGAACAATGTATTCAGTGCGCAATTCCTGCACCACCAGTTTTACATGCGGGTATTTTTTGTTGAAAGAGGGCACAAACAGCGGCAGCAGGTAGGGCGCCAGCGTGGGGATGATGCCAATACGCAGCTCACCCTTCAGTACCCCACGTTTTTGTTGCACGATCTCGGTCAGCACATTGCGCTCCGATATGATCTTCCGGGCCTGCTCTATGATCTCCACCCCGGCTTCTGTAGGCACTACGGGCTGCTTGCTGCGATCAAAGATCTTTACCTCCAAAGATTCTTCCAGTTTCTGTATCTGCATGCTCAGGGTAGGCTGGGTTACAAAACAATGCTCGGCTGCCAGGGCAAAATGCCGGAAGGTATCCACCGCCACTATATATTCCAGTTGCACAAAGGTCATCTGATAGATTTTGTCAATACTTATTTTTCCTCAATCAATTTGATTGATCAGCAAAAGTATCAACAAATCCCGCAAACTGGAAAGGTAGTTTTAACAACAAAGAATTTGGGACGAACCAAAGCGCCCGCCGCCTAAATGCAGCCGGACAAAAAAGCTGGCCGGTACCGGAACAATGATTACTCTTCCAGCGTGACCTTGTTTTTTCCCACCTTCAGCTTATACCCCACCCCTACTTTGAGGGCATAGTTAGTGGTGTCATGGCTCACCGGAAAATCAAAACAGACAGGATAATCATATTCTGCTACCAGCTCCCGGATGATCTCATAGATCGTTTTCCCAAAAGGCCTGGTCGTATCTTTCAGATCGGAGAAGCCGCCCAGGATCAGGCCGGCCAGCTTATCCAGCTTACCGCTGCGTTTCAGCTGGTACAGCATCCTGTCCACATTATAGAGGTATTCTCCCACATCTTCTATAAAGAGGATGCGGCCTTTGGTCTTGAGTTCGGAAGGCGTGCCTAACAGATGGGCCAGCAGGGCCAGGTTGCCGCCCACCAGTTCGCCCACCGCTTCGCCCCGTTTGTTATCTGGATGTACGGCACAGGTATAATGGGCTTTCTTCCCTTCAAGGGCCTGCTTCAGGGAAAGCACATACTCGCCGTCAGCTCCCCCATCGTTGAAAGCGCCCGCCATTGGCGCATGCAGACTGGCGATCCGGAAATTGCTGTAGATATGTGCATGCAGGATCGTAATATCACTGAACCCGATGATCCATTTGGGCTGCTGGCGGAATTGCTCAAAATCAAGCTGGTCAATGACCCTGCCCGTACCATAGCCGCCACGGCCGCAGAGGATGGCGCGTACACTGTCATCATCCAGCAACTGCTGCAGGTCCTGCAGCCGCTCTTCATCAGTACCCGAGAAATAGTTGCCGGTCTCCCGGCCCAGGGTGTCGCCGGTCTTAACCGTATACCCCCATTGCTGTAAGGTATCAATGCAGGTCTGCGCACGCTCACGCTCCATAAAACCTGCCGGACACACAATGCCAATGGTATCGCCGGGTTGTAAATAAGCTGGTAGGATGGTCATATTGAATTATACGTGGATTTGGTGTGGATCAGGCTTCTGTCAGTGTTACCCCATCGCTGCTGATCCGGAGTCGATGTTTCACGCCGCATTTCAGGGCGAAGTTAGCACGCTGGTGACCTACGGGAAAATCAAAACAAACAGGATAGTCTGTGCCCCGGAGTTTTTCCAGTACTACATCCTGGAGGGCGCGACCGAATTCTTCCCCGGGATCATCGGGCTTTACTTTAAAGCCACCTACTACCAGGGCCTTCAGCTTGTCCAGCTTGCCGCTGCGCCTGAGGTTCCAGAACATCCGGTCGATACTGTACATATACTCACCGGTATCTTCCACGAAAAGGATCTTACCCTCGGTGGAGAGATCGGAGGCACTGCCGGCCAGGCTTTCAATGGTCTTCAGGTTGCCACCCACCAGTATCCCTTCTGCAGCACCGGGCCGGTTGAAAGCGGAGGGCATAGCCCTGTATTCCATTTTTTCACCCAGCAGGGCTTTTCGGATACTCAGGATGGTGTCGGCCTGCACCGGATCGGCAGTGGACCAGTTATCCGGGAAGCTGTTGCACATCTTGGAATGGATGGAAGCCACCTGGTAATTCCGGCTGAGGTGACAATGCAATACCGTTATATCGCTGAAGCCGATGATCCATTTGGGCCTGTCCGCAAAACGGCTGAAGTTGAGCTGGTCTATCAGCCGGACCGCGCCATACCCGCCCCGGGCGCACATAATGGCTTTGATGGAGGGATCGTCCAGGAGCTGCTGTAGGTCCTGGAGCCGGTCGGCATCTGTGCCGCCGAAGCTGAAATCACGGCGGCCCACCGTTTCCCCCAGCCTGATCCTGAACCCCCAGCTTTCCATCAGCTGGACGGCAGGCCGGACGGCCTCAGGGGTGATAAACCCCGCCGGGCAGGTGATCCCGATGGTATCGCCCCGCTTCAGGTAGGGCGGAATGCGGAACGCCTGCTCCGGGCGCGACAAGGTTTTTTCCGCCCCCGCAGCCCATAAAGGCCAGCCAGCCCCGGCGCCGAGGACAGAACGCAGGAAATATTTACGGTTCATCCTTTAAAGTTATCGGAATTCCCTCATTTTGAGGTTGAAAGCAATTGCGGTATTTTTGCTGCGCATGACAAACTTCAACAGATACTTAGTTACAGCAGCCTTGCCCTATGCCAACGGTCCGGTACATATCGGCCACCTGGCGGGCTGTTACCTGCCCTCCGATATCTATGTGCGTTACCTGCGCGCCCGCGGGCGGGACGTAAAATTCATCGGCGGCAGTGATGAGCATGGCGTTCCCATTACTATCCGCGCCATGAAAGAAGGCGTTACCCCACAGCAGATCGTGGATAAATACCATGCCCTGATCAAAGACAGCTTTGACCAGATGGGCATCTCCTTCGATATCTATTCCCGTACCTCCAACCAGGTACACCATGAAACAGCCGCCGCTTTCTTCAAAAAACTGTACGATGACGGCCTCTTCGAGGAAAAAGTGACCGAACAGTTCTATGATGAAAAAGCCAATGTATTCCTGGCCGACCGCTACATTACCGGTACCTGCCCCGTGTGCGGCAACCCCAATGCCTACGGCGACCAGTGCGAAAAATGCGGCTCTTCCCTCAGCCCCGAGCAGCTGATCAATCCCAGGAGCACCCTTAGTGATGCCGTCCCCGTAAAACGACCTACCAAACACTGGTATTTCCCACTGCAGAACTATGAGGAATGGCTCAAGGAATGGGTCCTGGAAGGACATAAAGAATGGAAGAACAACGTATACGGCCAGTGCAAAAGCTGGCTGGACTCCGGCCTGCAAAGCCGCGCCATGACCCGGGACTCCAGCTGGGGCGTAAAAGTACCCCTGCCTGATACCGATGGCAAGGTCCTCTACGTCTGGTTTGACGCCCCTATCGGCTATATCTCCGCCACCAAAGAACTGACGGAGCAATGGGGTGATTACTGGTGCAAGGAAGACACCAAGCTGGTACATTTTATCGGCAAGGACAATATCGTTTTCCACTGTATCATTTTCCCGGCCATGCTCAAAGCCCATGGTGGTTTTGTATTGCCCGACAATGTACCGGCCAACGAATTCCTGAACATTGAAGGGGAAAAAGTATCCACCTCCCGCAACTGGGCCGTATGGGTGCATGAATACGTGAAGGATTTCCCGGAACAGCAGGACGTACTGCGTTATGTACTCTGCGCCAACGCACCGGAAACCAAAGACAATGATTTTACCTGGAAAGATTTCCAGGACCGCAATAACAGCGAGCTGGTAGCCATCTTCGGCAACTTTATCAACCGCACTTTTGTGCTGATGCACAAACTCAGCGGCGGCAAAGTACCTTCCTTCCATGCAGATGTGGCAGACCGGGCCGACGAAGAGTTGCTGGCTGAATTTGAAGCCGCCAAAACAAGGGTGGAGAACCTGATAGAGCAGTTCAAATTCCGCGAAGCCCTCTTTGAAGTGATTGACCTGTCCCGCAAAGGCAACAAATACATGCAGGAGAAAGAGCCCTGGATCGTTGCCAAAAAACTGGCAGAGAACCCGGAGGTACAGAAGCTGATCGACAACTGTCTCTATGTTTGTCTACAGCTCACTGCCAACCTCGCCATTCTCATCAATCCCTTCCTCCCCTTCACCGCCCGCAAAATGCTGCACATGATGAAGGTGGTGGAAAAACTGCTGGACTGGGACAATGCTGGCAAAAGCAAGCTGCTGAGCGTTGGCTATACCTTACGCGCACCAGAACTGCTGTTCCGGAAAATTGAGAATGAAGAGATCCAGGCGCAGGTGAATAAGCTGCAGGCCGGCCTGGTAAAACCCGCCGCCGAAGCAGCCCCTGCCGCTGAAGCCACCGCCGCACCGGTGAAAGAAACCATCCAGTATGACGATTTCGCCAAACTGGACCTCAAAGTGGGCACTATCCTGTCCGCAGAAAAAGTGGCCAAGGCGGATAAGCTGCTGAAGCTGGAAGTGGACCTGGGTTTCGAGAAGCGGACCATCGTTTCCGGCATCGCCCTGCATTTTGCACCAGAGGCCATCATAGGCCAGCAGGTAGTGGTGGTGGCTAACCTGGCCCCCCGCAAGATGCGCGGCATTGAAAGCAATGGCATGATCCTGATGGCCGAAGACAAAGCAGGCAAGCTGCATTTTGTTAAGCCGGAACAGGCTATTGAGCCTGGCGCCGGCGTTAGCTAACGCACTAATTTATTTCGCATATGCAAGAGCCCTGACCGGGGCTCTTTTTTTTGCCGGAGTCCCGTTGCCGGTTCTCCCCCCTTTTCAATCACCAGTCGACCTTGGGTTCGTCCAAAATTGTATTGACACACTGGCACAGGATGCCGTATCCCGTTAATTCATTAATTTACCATTGATGTTGCTGAAAATTGGAAAAAGAGCGCTGAAGATCATCGGAATCACAATAGGAATGCTGGCATTGCTGCTGGGCTTGTTCTATTGGTGGTTCCTGAACAATGCAGAACGGGCTATCCAGGAAATGGTGGCCATTCAGTCCAATGGCAAGCTCCGTGTAGAGATCGGCAAGCTGCGCTACAACTATGGCAAAAAGCTGGCCCTGTATAAAGTTACGTTCATCAACACGGATTCAGCAGCAGTCAACAATTCCTATCGCTTCGTTATTGACGAGCTGCACCTCAAAACCAGCTCCCTGTCTTCCCTGATCCGGAAAAGACAGCTGCTGCTGGAATCCATCCTGGTCAGATCACCCGATATTACCATCACCCGGCTGGCCGAAAAAGAAAAAGAAAGAGCCCCCGTTTCCCTGCCCGAAGAAATGGGTAAACTCTACGAGTCTATCCAGAAAGCCCTCAATATCCTGCAGGTACAGCGCTTTGACATCAACAATGCGAAGCTGACCCTGGCAGACCGCACCGATCCGGACGCCCTGCCATTCACCATCTCCCGGCTGCACCTGCATATTGATAATTTCATGGTGGACACCAGCAGCCATGAACGAAAAGATAAGTTCCTGTTCAGCGATAACGTGACCCTGCATACAGATCACCAGCAACTCCTCCTGCCCGATGGCCGGCACCAGATCGGCTTCCGGAATTTCCGCATCAATATCGCCCGCAGGCTGGTAGAAATGGACAGCTGCACCATCACCGCCCTGAACCGCCGCGGCGATAAAGCCATCTTCCAAACAGCACTGGACACCCTCAAGCTCACCAACGTGGATTTCCTTTCCCTCTCCCGCCACGGGTTACTGAAAGCCGATTCCATGTACTGCGTGAACCCGGATATCAGCCTGGACCTGGAACTGGACAGCATCACCCGCAGATCAGCCCAGCCACTGGATATGAACCGGCTGCTGCGCCACCTGGCGGCTGATATGCAGTTCAACTATATTGGTGTAAAAAATGCTGATGTAGCTGTCACCACCACAAAGAACAACGCCGGCAACACTTTCACTACCCAGGGCAACAGCTTTGAGCTGTTCCATTTTGCCATTGACACCAAAGCAGACAAACCTGTTTCTATTGAACGGTTCCTGATGGCCATCAAAAATTATGAAGGCTATGGAAAGGACAGCGCCTATCGCTTCCGGTTCGACAGTATCAATTTCAATAACGATCGTATCCAGCTGAATAATTTCTCCATCACCACCCACCCCGGCGCCCACCGCGCCGTGATCCGCAACTACCAGGTACCGCTTTTTGAACTGGAGGGACTGAGCTGGCAGGAACTGATCTTCAACAAACATATCAAAGCAGACCAGGCTATCCTCCACCAGCCCGTACTGCACTACCGGAAAGCAACCGGCAACGACAGTAACGGCGCCAGCCAGAAATCTATTTACGAAGTATTTGAATTCCTGGACACCCTGATGACCCTTGACCGCATCGGTATTGTGGACGGCACGCTGGACATGCAGTTCAACCCCAGTACAAAACTGAACATGCAGCATGTATCCGGCACCATCAATACCACCCGGTTATTGCAGGCCACCTCTGCGCAGTATATAGAGAACGCCGTAAACGGCCTTAGCTTCAGCAGGGCCCTGTTCCAGGCCGGGCAGTTGCAGGTTCAGGTAGACCAGGCCCAGTTTGATGGCCACAGTCAATCCCTGCTGGTGAACCGTATGTCCTTACAGGATCCCAGCCAGCAGCTGAACGCCGCCGCTCATGGCATTACCCTGCAAGGCCTGCTCATCAACGACAGCAGCCAGCTGCTACAGATCGATAACCTTAGCTGGAAGCAGGCAAAGATCCAATGGCAGCTACCGGAACAGACCACTGCCAGGTCAAAGGATTCCGGCAACACAGCCCGCCTCCCTTATGAAATTTTCATCAACGGTATGCGGGGCGCCAATACTTCGGTGGAGCTGAAAGCATATGGACGAACCATGAGCACCCTGCTCCAGACAGCAACCGCTAATACCATTGCCTACCGGCCGGGGCAACCGCTGCGATTGCAGGGACTGGCGCTGACCGGGAAAGAATTGCAGGTTAAAGACCAACAATCACTTCTGCAACTGGCCAGCTACCAGCTGACCGATCAGCAGGAATCCCTGCTGCAGGGCCTGCGGTATGAACAGGCCAAAGGCAAAGACAGCCTGCTGCTGACTATCCCGGCCATACGTCTCCATCCTGACATGGGCCGGACCGCTGCCGGCACCCTGACTGCTTCCAATATCCTGGTCAGCCAGCCACAGTTCCGGATACTGAGCCATGCCAAAGATCCGCAACAGGGCAGCGCCGGCAACCAGCTGCCCAGACTGGATATTAATAAGCTGGAGATCCGTCAGCCCGCTTTCTACTGGCAGCATAGCCATGATGACGGCAGTTTTACACTGACCATGGACAACGACCCCACAAATAATATAACACTGACCAATATACGCACCACTGAAGACAAACAGCCAGCCATCAAGGTAGCCCAGGCTAAGCTGTTGGGGCATGGACTACGTTGGCAGCAGACCGGTAACCGCAGCAGCTTCCTGCTAAAGGCCCTGGACCTGCACCTGGACAACAGTTCCTTCAGCCGGATAGATGGAGAAGCAGTTTGGACTACACTGGTCAGAGAAGCCAGGATCAATCACCTGCAGCAACGTAAAAAGCAGGACAGCACCAGCGGATTGCAACTGGATGCCGCCACGCTGCATAACCTGCAGCTCAGGTCCGGCTGGCTGCGCAACCTGTCCGCTCTCTTTTTACATAGTCCGCAGCTGCAGCTAAGTGACTGCCAGGGTCGGTACCAAAGCGCCAAAGACCTGGTGCGCTGGGAGGGCCTGCAATACCAGGCAGGCAAAAAGCTCCTGCAACTGGACGCTTTTACCTACCAGCCTCACCAGGACCGGGAAGCCTTTGCAGCAGCACATCCCTATCAGACGGATCATATCCGGTTGCAGACCGGCCCCATCAGCCTGCTGGGTGTTGATCCTGCATTGTATTTCCAGGATAGCATTGTAAAAGCACAGGTCGTAAAGATTGAGTCGGCGGATATACAGGTCTACCGGGATAAAAGGCCACCCTTCCAGGAAGGCATTCTAAAACCCCTGCCGGTAGGATTGCTGCAAAAGATACCGGTGAAGTTTTCAGTAGACAGTATCCTGCTGCACAATATGACCGCCCGCTATGAAGAGCTGAGCGATAAGACGGGGCAGACAGGCAGCATCTATTTCACCGGCCTGAACGCCCGCTTATTTCCTGTCAGGAATTATAACCTGCACGAAAGTGATTCCCTGCGTCTCTATGCGGAAGCAAAGCTGCTGGGCCAGACGCCACTTCGGTTATACATGCGCGAGTCCTACCGGGATAGCCTGGCGGGCTTCCTGATGAATGTATCCATGTCGCCCGCGGATCTGACCCTGCTCAACCCCGTATTGGAACCGCTGGCCAGTATCCGGCTCCAGTCCGGTAAAATGGACACCCTATATTTTGAAGCGGTAGGCCGGGAATATTTGTCGCTGGGCACTATGCATCTACATTATGACGACCTCAAAGTGCAGTTCCTGAAAAATGGCAGGGACGACAAAAAGCGGTTCCTGGACGGGCTGATGACCTTTGTGGCCAACCATTTGGTGCTGAGACATAAGAATACCAGCCGGGAAGGGATCATTTTCGTGACCCGCAAAAGAGACAGGTCCATTTTCAACTATTGGGTAAAAATGACCCTGAGCGGCGCCGCCAGCAGTGTGGGCGTCAAAAAAAATGCAAAGGCCATGCGCCGGTATCAGCGGGAAATACGGTTACGCAATCTCCCGCCCATAGATAGGTGAAAACATACGTTTCACTGATTGTGAGCTGGTTAGCCTATTAAAATGATAGAATACTACCCAATAACGGTCAGTGTTGCACAATTAAATTTTAAAGCCCCCTTTTGCCATCTCGTTTTTTGTTCTATCTTCGAATGCTAATAGTTGTTTAACTAACTAATTTCACCATATGGCCAATCGCATCATCAGAAAGGTCGCGGTACTTGGAAGTGGGGTGATGGGATCGAGGATCGCTTGTCATTTTGCAGGAGCAGGTTTATCTGTCTTGTTACTGGATATGCTTGCCAAAGGAGCAGAAGAAAGTACAAAGCCTGCAGAACGGAATAAACTGGTCAACGACGCACTGACGGCAGCGCTGAAAAGTAATCCTTCGCCGGTATATACAAAGGATGTGGCCAAACGCATCCGGACCGGCAATTTTACAGACGATATGAAAGAGCTGTCCAGCTACGACTGGATCATTGAAGTAGTAGTAGAGCGGCTGGACATCAAACAACAAATATTTACAGAGGTAGAGAAATACCGCAAACCCGGTACGCTGATCACCTCCAATACTTCCGGCATCCCCATCCACCTGATGGCCGAGGGACGCAGTGAAGATTTTCAGCAACATTTCTGCGGCACGCACTTTTTCAATCCGCCGCGGTACCTGCGGTTGCTGGAGATCATTCCCACACCGCATACAGATCCGGCCGTAGTGGATTTCCTGTTGCATTACGGGGATCTGCAACTCGGCAAGACCACCGTGCTCTGTAAGGACACACCGGCCTTTATAGCCAACCGCATCGGCGTATTTGGCATGATGGCCATCTTTGGACTGGTGGAGAAACTGGGCCTTACCATTGATGAAGTGGACGCCCTCACCGGCCCTATCATCGGCCGGCCCAAATCAGCTACTTTCCGGACAGCGGATGTAGTGGGCATTGACACCCTTGTAAAAGTGGCCAGAGGCGTAGCAGAAAACTGCCCCGATGATGAACAGCGGGCCGTGTTTGCTATCCCGGCCTGGCTTGATAAAATGATCGCCAATAACTGGCTGGGGGATAAAACCGGTCAGGGCTTCTTCAAAAAGACTAAAGGCGCCGGCGGTGAAAAAGAGATCCTGACGCTGAACCTGCAGACCCTGGAATATGGCCCGCGCAGCAAACCAAAGTTTGGCAGCGTGGAAGCCGCCAAACCGATTGAAGACCTGAAGACAAGATTGAAAGCATTATGCACCGGCATGGACAAGGCAGGTGATTTTTACCGCCAGTTCCACTACGGGCTGTTCTCTTATATATCGCACCGCATCCCTGAGATCAGTGATGAACTGTACCGGGTAGACGATGCCATGATGGCCGGATTTGGCTGGGAGATCGGCGCCTTTGAAAGCTGGGACGTATTGGGTGTGGAATCTACCCTACAAAAAATGAAAGCGGCGGGTTATTCCGTTGCACCCTGGGTAGAAGAGATGCTGGCTTCCGGCGCCACTACCTTTTATAAAGTGGAGAATGGTAAAAGGCTGTATTATGATCTGGCCTCCCGGTCCTACAAAGCATTACCCGGTGGGGAAGCCTTCCTGGTGATGAAAAATTTTGCCGGGCAAACAATCTGGAAGAACAGTGCCTGCCGTACCTATCACCTGGGAAATGATGTCCTTGGACTGGAATGGCATACCAAAATGGGAAGTATTGGCGGTGAAGTACTGGAAGGAATTCAAAGATCCATCAGCCTCGCAGAAAACAGCTACAAAGGGCTGGTGATTGCAAATGATACAGCAAATTTCAGTGCAGGTGCAAATGTTGGCATGATCTTTATGCTGGCAGTAGAGCAGGAATACGATGAACTGGATATGGCCATCCGCCTTTTCCAGCAGACAATGACAAAAGCACGTTTTTCTGCTATACCTGTGGTGGTAGCGCCCCACGCCCTTTCCTTAGGGGGCGCCTGTGAATTAAGCTTACACGCTGACAAAGTATGTCCCGCAGCAGAAACCTATATCGGGCTGGTTGAACTTGGTGTGGGCCTGATCCCCGGAGGGGGCGGCACCAAAGAGTTTGTACTGAGAGCTGCAGATGAAATGCATGAGGACGAACCGGAAACCATTACCCTGAAAAATCGATTCCTTACAATTGCCACCGCAAAAGTAGCCACATCGGCCTATGAAGCCTTTGAACTGGGTATCTTACGGAAAGGACAGGATGAGGTGGTCCTGAACCAGGGACGCCGTATTGCCGAAGCAAAGAAAAGTGTCATTGAATTATATGATAGCGGTTATACCGCACCGGTACCCCGCCAGGATATCCGGGTACTGGGCCGCTCAGCGCTGGGCGCATTATATGCCGGTATCAACGGTATGCAGCGCGCCAACTATGCCACAGCGCATGATGCACTGGTAGCCCGCAAGCTGGCCTATGTCATGTGTGGCGGAGACCTCAGCGAGCCCACCCTGGTCAGTGAGCAGTACCTGCTGGACCTGGAAAGGGAAGCCTTCCTGAGCCTCTGCGGGGAAAAGAAGTCCCTGGAACGGATCCAGGGTGTGCTGAAAAGCGGCAAGCCGGTAAGAAATTAGTAAACGGGTAGTCATCAATACTACTTGACTCCTGGAGAGTCAGGTCACATGAGAGAAAAACAGGGCGCAATATCCATTGCGCCCTTGTTGTTTTTGGCCCTATCTGGTGAGCTAACGGCATTTTGTGCGCCCGGGCAGCTACCAGCCTGAAGGGTGAAAACAAAGCATAGGCTGGCTGTTTTTAGCAGGTCATCCCCACTGCTTGACAAACGGTAACCTGTTAACCGGCAATATTTCTATCTTTAAGGCAATGGGCGAAGCAACCATCAACCAGCAAACCGGCGAACTGGTCATCCAGTCTATCCTGTATTTTTATGGCCAGGCGGCCACCGAAGTGCTCAGCTGCGATATTGCGGAGGATATCAGCCGCCACTGGAACGAGCCGCGCGCCAGTATCAAAATTCATGGCCGGCCCTACCGGCTGCGCTTTTTGATCAGCGGGGTCTATGCCCCGGACCTGGAGCCGGAAACGGTCTGGTACAATGATGATCCCAAAATCAATTTTTTCCGCCTCGAAAACTTTGCCGAGGGTAATATTTCCTTTGTAGATGGCTATGGCTGTAATACCGGCTATTTTAAACTGGCCAACCTGTTGCAGACCTCCACTACCGCAGCCCATGAATACGGGCATAGCCTGGGGCTGTATCACCCGTCCATACTGGACATCCGCGGCGGCTTTCCACCGGCCATCATGTATCCCCGCGGCACCCTCTGTGATCCGGCTTACCAGTATGATCCCAAAGCAGCGCCCGGCGCCAATGGCGGCACCCTGGACCCGCGGCACCGCAAAGTACTGGAGATGGACATCAAAGCCCTGGAACTCCACAAGCTGGATTTCAATGAAGCCGGTAAGTCTATAGTAGGCGATTTCTCCAGTATCTTCCACCAGCAACATAAGGAACAGGACTCTTAACCTTTATAAAAATGACCATCTTTACCACGAAAAATCAACCTGCATGTCGTCCATTCTGACAGTTACCAATCTCCAGAAAAACTATGGGCATATCAAAGCCCTGAAAGGCGTGTCCTTCTCTGTTCCACCCGGTTCGGTCTTCGGCATCCTGGGTCCCAATGGCAGTGGCAAAACCACCCTGCTGGGCACCATCATGGATGTGCTGCAACCCTCCGGCGGCTCCTTCACCCTCTTTGGTGAACCCGCTGCCGCCAAACACCGGAAGCAGATAGGCACCCTCCTGGAAACACCCAATTTCTACCATTACCTGACCGCCGTACAGAACCTGAAAATAGCCGCTGCCATCAAAGGGCGCGGTGAGAACGATATTGACCGGGTACTGACCATGGTGAACCTCCATCAACGGAAAAATTCCAGGTTCAGCACCTACTCGCTGGGTATGAAACAGCGACTGGCCATTGCCTCCTGTCTCCTCGGCGATCCCGATGTCCTGGTCTTTGATGAGCCTACCAACGGGCTGGATCCCGTAGGCATTGTGGAGATCCGGGAGCTGATCAAATCCCTCAACAAAGCCGGCAAGACCATCATCATGGCCAGCCATCTCCTGGATGAGGTAGAGAAGGTCTGCACCCATGTGGCCATCCTGCAGCAGGGCACCCTGATCACCCACGGCCATGTGGATGAGATCCTGGTCCATGAGGATATTGTGGAAATGGCAGCTGCCGATAATACTTCCCTGGCCGCTGTCCTGCAGCAGTTTCCCGGTCTCAGCAAAGCCGTGACCAACGGACAGCTGGTGGAAGTGTATTTCCCGGGCGGACAGGCAAAGCTGGCGGAGCTGAACCGCTACTGTTTTGAGAAAGGTATCACCCTGCAGCACCTGCGCCTCCGCAAAAAAAGCCTGGAAGCCAAATTCTTTGAACTTACCACCCCTCAACCCGCCAAAAACTAATTCATATGCTTCAACTCCTCAAAATAGAATGGCTCAAACTGCGGCATTACCGCACTTTCTGGATCCTGGGCAGCCTGTACCTGGTCAGCCTGGTAGCCATCAACTATATCGGCTTCTCCATTGAGCAGCGGACCATTGCCAAAGAGCAGATGCTTAAGGCCATGGTAGGCACTTCATTTGGATATCCCAACGTATGGCAGACAGTAGGCTGGCTCAGTTCCTTCCTGGTATTCATTCCGGCCCTGCTTATCATTACGCTGGTGGCCAATGAGTTTTCCTACAAAACACATAGGCAGAATATCATTGACGGCTGGAGCCGGATGGAATTTGTTTCCGTAAAAATTGCGATGACGCTGCTGATCTCGCTGGTGTCTACCGGGATGGTACTGCTCACTGTGCTGCTTATCGGTTCACTGGGAGAAGCTGCTTACAGTGCAGAGGGAATAGAATACCTGGGCTATTATTTTATACAGACCTTCTCTTATTGCTCTTTTGCGTTACTGCTGGCTGTATTGCTCAAGCGCACCGGGCTGGCCCTCGGTATTTTCCTGGCCTATGGTATTGCGCTGGAAAACATAGTGGGGAATATGATCAGCTGGATGACACGTAGTCCTGCAGGCAATTACCTGCCGCTGAACAGCACGGACAGCCTTATCCCCTTTCCTTTTGCCAAGAACATTACCAGGCAGTTCATGGAGAATTACAGCGTCAGCTGGCTGCTGGTCTTTGCCGGTATTTACCTGGCATTATATCTGTTCCTGAGTATTCGCAGGATGCAGAAAGCAGACTTATAATTTATTTTTTGAGCAGGTTATCCAGGGCCACGCCCAGTTCCGGGTAGAGGAACTGGAAACCTGCTTTACTGGCCTTGCTGCTGCTGACAGTAGCGCTTTTGAGGACTTCCACGCTCATTTCTCCCAGTACCATTTTCAGTACAAACGTGGGAACATAAAGGGTAATGCAGAAAGACCCTTTCATTTTACGGCCCAGTGTTGCCACCATTTCTTTATTGGATACCGGTTGCGGACCTACCGCATTGAAGGCGCCATGCCATTGGTCGTTCTCAATGGCGTTGAGGTAAAGGCGGGCAATATCATCTATATGGATCCAGCTGATCACCTGCTGGCCGCTGCCAAGCACGGTGACAAAGCCGAAACGGACAGGCTTCTTAAATTCTTCAAGGGCGCCGCCTTCCGGGCTGAGTACAATACCGGTGCGCAGTTTCACCAGCCGGATACCGAGCGCAGCAACAGGATCAATAGCAGCCTCCCAAAGCCGGCAGGTTTCCCCCAGGTATTCCTTATCAGCCGGATCATCTTCCGTAAAAGTTTTTTTGCCGGCAGGCCTTTTGGCATCATCGCCATACCAGCCAATAGCGGAAGCGCTGATCACGGCTTTCACCTGGTGGCCCGGCTGCCGCAAAGCATCTGCCAGCAGTTCGGCGCTTTGCACCCTGCTGTCCAGTATCTCCTGCTTCCTATTCTTCGACCAGCGTTTCCCCATCACGTTTTCCCCGGCCAGGTTGACGATATAGTCCGCCTGCTGCACAGCTTTGGTATCAATGGATTTGGCTGCCGGGTCCCAGACTGCATAGGAAACCCGTCCATCAGGCGTTTTGGGATGCCTGGTAAGAATGATAACCTGATAACCTTTATCGGTGAGCAGCTTTGTAAGGGCTTTGCCTATCAGACCCGTACCGCCGGTAATGAGTACTGTTGCCATAGGTGATTTTGAGAATTGAAAGTTAGCATTAGTTTTTCAGAATCAGGCATGTAAGGCAGGAAATACAGAAATGGCTGGCTGGCAAAAAATTGTCGTTTATATATTATAGTTATATATTTACTCCGTTGGCGGTTTCCCGCCTGCAAACTCCCTTTACAAGTATTGCAAGTTTTGACACAGGAAAATTGATTTCCAGTTCTTTCATCTTTATCGGCGCAAACAGATCCGCCTGAAAATTTTATAGGGCTCACTGACGTGAGCCCTATAAGTCGTTACTTAGTTACGTTTCCACGAAGGAAAGAGGCTTTACTAAGCCTGTATCCTGCTAAATTATAAATGATTAACGAATTCACCAAATGAAGATAACGCTAAGGAACAAATATTTATCACAGCAACGATTTAACAGATACCTGCTGGCAACGGACAACAGTAACCTGCGTGCTAAAAAGCTGTATATGGCAAATATCCGGCTGGCTCAATCCTTTCACCCGGTATTGAGCCAATTTGAAGTGATACTCAGAAACAATCTCAACTTGGTATTGTCCAGCTATTTTATGGATCCTGATTGGATCATCAATCAAAAAACGGGGTTCATGAATGATCCAACGCTGGTCGCATCCAGATTTTTCCTAAAGAGATGCGTTCAGGATGCAGAGAATAGTCTTAGGCGCCGATCGCTATCTGTTTCTTCCGGGAAAATCATAGCTGAGCAGATGTTCGGATTTTGGATTGCCTTCTTTGTTCCCCACCACTATGCCTTGATTGATGGCCAACCTATGCAAATCTTCCCACATAAGCCACGTACGGAAGACAGGGCATCACTGCACAGAAAACTTGAAGCAATCAAAAACTACAGGAACAGAATGAACCATTGCGAGCCACTATGTTTCAATGAGAATGCTATTAACAGCCATTATGCCCTTTATATACGCTCCATACTATATGATCTCATCACCTGGATGGATCCTGCTCTTGTCCCATACTTTCAGCGCATTGACAATATACCTGGCAAGGCTGCACAGGTAATGCGGGTGTAATAGCAACGTTGGCATATATGCCGCGAAAAAAATCCCTCCTGAAGAATCAGGAGGGAAACAACTAAAAACAACAATCGCTGTATTTACAATAGACTTAATACAGGATAAAAAGTGAAACTAACTATTATCAGTCCGGATTATCGCCATCAAGGAATGTATTGAGGGTCGATATCTGGCCATTATTATTATCATCAGCTTTGACCTGGTAATTGCTATAGAAATTCTCTACACTGGAGATGGTATTGTAGAGTTCCAAATTGCGGCGGATGTAAGCCGGCACAGTTTCAAATTCATTGTTAGGGTCGGCGCCGTTGATGTTGAATGACAGATTACGTAATTTCTGTATCCTCTCCGCCGCACGACGTTTCTGATCCTCTATTTCGTCCTGCATCGCAGGTTCCTCAATAGGGGTTGCCATAACAGGTTGTGAGATTTGGTGGGCCCCAGGCTCATCCGCCGCTGGAATATCATCCTTGAATACCAATTGCATATCATTGGAAGTTTCTTCTTCTTTGATCTGACTTGGACTGGCGTTCCGGACGGGTTCCTTCACAGGCTTCTGTTCAGGGATGGATTCCTTTTCGGTAGGCTCTGCATAAATATTGGATGGTCTGGCCAGATATCCTCCCGACGCTGCAGACGCGGAAGAATTATTTTTATTGGTAAAAGGCTGTGTCTGATGTGTTGGAGCAGGTGGCTCCACGGTCTTGGCAGGGATGGTTGGAGTAGGCGAAAGTACCCATTCAATCCTTTCCTCGCTTTCCTTTTTTTCCACCGTATTTTCCGCAGCGGGTTTTACGATCTCATCGTTCGCAAACAGTACCAGCGGGGTGCTTTGCGGCGTTTCTTCTACCAGTTTAGGCTTCAGCTCTTCTTTCACCTCCGGTACGGAAGGCGGCGTCACCGCAACTGCCATCGGCGCTACTACCACTCTGGGCGCTTCGGCCTTGGGCATAATGACGGAAGGTCTTGTCTGGGCCACAGGAGCTGGCTGCTCAACAGCCGGTTTCAGCTCAGCAGCAGGCTGTGGCGCTACCTCGGGCTTGAGGGTCAGCAGCACTTTCTCTTCTTTCTTCGGCTCCGCCTTTTTCTCTTTCCTGGTAAAAGGATCATTGTACTCAAAACCTGTGGCAATAAGGGTGATGCCCAGCTGGTCGCCCAGGCTGTTGTCATACCCCAGACCCAGGATCACATCCGTACCCTGACCGGCATGGCTCAGCAGGTAGTTCTGGATGATCTCCACTTCGTCCATAGTGAACTCATGCTCACCTTCGGCGGAGTTGATATTGATCAGGATCCATTTGGCGCCACTGATATCGTTGTCATTCAGCAACGGCGAGTTCAGCGCATCCTCGATGGCCTGCTGTGCGCGGTTCTCACCACCTACAGCTGCATTACCCAGAATGGCCACACCGCCATTGCGCATAACGGTGCATACGTCCGCAAAGTCAACGTTGATCTGGCCGGTGCTGTTGATCACATCCGTGATACATTTGGCAGCGGTGGCCAGTACGTTATCCGCCTTGGCAAAGGCGTCTTTCATTTTCAGGTTACCGAACTGGTGGCGCAGCTTGTCGTTGCTGATCACCAGCAGGGTGTCCACATATTGTTTCAGGCTCTTGATCCCTTCTTCAGCCTGCAACTGACGCTTTTTACCTTCATAGGAGAAAGGTGTGGTCACAATGCCTACGGTCAGGATGCCCAGGTCTTTACAGATCTTGGAGATAATGGGAGCGCCGCCGGTTCCGGTGCCGCCGCCCATGCCGGCAGTAATGAAGGCCATTTTGGTATTGACCTCCAGGATCCTTTTGATCTCTTCGAGGCTTTCTTCGGTGGCCTGACGGCCGATATCGGGGTTGGCGCCGGCACCCAGTCCTTGTGTAAGGTGCGGCCCTAATTGTACTTTGTTGGGCACATGGCTTTGCGCTATAGACTGTGCATCCGTATTACAGATAATGAAGTTGACACCTTCGATCTGCTGCGCAAACATGTGGTTCACAGCATTGCTGCCACCACCACCCACACCAATGACCTTGATGATGGATGATTTTTCTTTTGGTAGATCAAAATGGATCATAGCTTTCTTTTTTTGTCTCACCAGGCCTTGTTCACGGGAAAGCCCACACGGAGACTGTTAAAAATAACAGGTTAGTAGTATAGTAAGTATTTAAAGGGCGTGATCTTCTTCCTCTTTGAAGAGGTCAATGATACCGTCCTTGAATTTCCCCCAGAAGTCTTTAATGCCTTTGCGGTTTTTCACTTTGTCCTGCTGTGCTTCTTCTTCAGAGACCAGAGGCTGTTCTTCCACTGCGGCATTTTTCTTCAGGGTGTCGGGGATCTGTACCTTCCGGAAACGTTGTTCAAATTGTTTACGGTGGTGTTCATAGTCGCTATATCCTTTCAGGATCAAACCAATACAGGTTGAATACGTAGGTCGGGCCAGTTCTTCAATATGACCGGCAGCCAGGTGCTCCGTGGGGAAGCCGATCCTTGCATTGAGGCCGGTAACATATTCTGTGAGCTGGATCAGGTGACGCAGCTGTGCGCCTCCACCGGTCAGCACCACACCGCCATTCAGTGCGCGGTTGTCCAGGCCAACCTGTTTCAGGTGATAGCTGACAAAGTCCATGATCTCGCTCATACGGGCCTGGATGATATTGGCCAGGTTCTTCACACTGATCTCTTTGGCAGGCATACCGCGCAGGCCAGGGATGGTGATGAAGGCATTGGCCTTGGCTTCGTTGGCCAGCGCGCTGCCGAACTGCACTTTCATCTGCTCCGCCTGGGTTTTCAGTACGCCCAGACCGGTCTTGATATCGTTGGTGATATTCTCACCGCCGAAGGGGATCACCGCTGTGTGCTTGAGGATGCCTTCATAGAATACGGCCAGGTCGGTAGTACCGCCGCCGATGTCTACAATGGCCACACCGGCTTCCAGGTCCTCATGTCCCATCACCGCAGCAGCGGAGGCCAGGGGCTGGAGCACCAGGTCCTTGGTGTGCAGGCCGCTTTTTTCTACGGCCCGGTTGATATTACGGATGGCGTTCTTGTCGCCGGTAATGATATGGAAATTAGCGCCCACCTTCACCCCGCCGTAACCGATGGGGTTAGGGATATTCTGGAAATTATCCACGGTGAACTCCTGCGGGATCACATCAATGATCTGGTCGCCGGCAGGGATATAGGTCTTAAACTGATCCGCGATCAGCTGATCTATCTCACGCTGGGTGATCTCTTCATCCGTTTGCTGACGGACAATATCACCGCGGGTCTGTAAGCTTTTAATATGATGACCTGCAATACCCACATAGACTTCGTTGATCTCGAGGTCCGGATTGGAAGCGTAGCAATTGTCCAAAGCCATCTGGATAGCCTTGATCGTTTCATCGATATTCAACACCTGGCCATGTTTTACACCATTGGAGTTGGCGCGGCCAAACCCAATGATCTCCAACTTACCGTATTCATTCTTGCGGCCGGCGATCGCAGCAATCTTCGTAGTCCCGATATCGAGACCGACGATGATGGGTTGTTGCTCATTGTTCATATTATCCTGTTTTTAGTTGTTGTATGGTGATTCAGATTAGTTGTTAGCCGTACTCCTTTTCGGCATCACTGCCTTAGGTGTTCCGGGTGGTGGTTTTGGAGGCTGGCTTTTCACCGGATTGGAAGGGGTTTCATAGGACCGGCTTTTCAAGGGTGGATTTAGTCGGGGGGAATTCGTTGTACCCGAGGGTACAGGTTTTGGAGCTATGGGTGGTTTTTCGGTGTTAAGGGTGTCCGGGCGTGGCGCCGTTTGTTTCACAACCTGCCGCGCATCGGCAATCAGCAGTTCCAGTCGCTGCTCAGCCTGGGCTGAATCAAACTTGCTCAGGGCTGCAGGTTTACGTACGCCGATCACCTGGCGGTCAAATTGTACATTGATCCTGTCATATGCGTTGAAGCCCGTTTTGCTGAGCACCTGCTTGTAAAAGGTAAGCAGGCGGGCAAATTTCTTTTCACAATCCTTACCATCGCCAAAGTCGATGATATGATCTCCTACCACGGGCACCAGTTCAAATTTCTTTGCGGGCGTAATATCGATCTGTGCTACCTGCGCCGCCCAGAAAGGCTGCCTGGACAGGAAAGCGGTCAGCTGTTTCATCTGACCCAGCAGCGCACTATCAGCCTTCCTTGGTTTATCAGCCGGGAAGCTGGTGAATACCGGCAGCCTGGCCGACAATTTATCCGACAGGGGCAAACGCGCCCCGGAACTGTCAATATAAAAACTGTTACCACTGGCAGTAAAAACCCGTGCCACCGGTTCCCGCTCCATGATCTTTACATTCAGCACCTGTTTATTATCGAAATACAACTGCGCATCTTTCACCCATACATTCCGCTCCAGCTTCTCTTCCAGCTGGCGCAGGTCAAATTCCTGCATGGGCCGGCCTTTCAGGCGTTTGGACCCATTGGCCGTCAGCACCTGCACAATAGCTGCCTTATCCATGAACCACTGGTCGCCACCACCCAGGATCTCTATCTCATACCCCTGGCAGCTGGTATTGTTTCGGGAACGGATAGCCGCTACCAGCAGTACCAGCACACCGGTCCCTATCAGGCACCAGAAGCCAGCTGTCAGCATCCTGCGGATATGTGTTTTCTTTTTCATCCCGTTCCCTGTTCTTTATTTAGCCAGTAGCTCTTTTAATGGTTGAACCAGTGTATCTATATCCCCTGCACCGGCACTCAGCAGCAGCCAGCCTTCGCGTCTGGCCTGCTTCACCCAGTCCAGTACCTGGTGTTTGTTCAGTAAATATTTTTCTTCCTTATTGATATGCTCCAGGATCATATTGCTGGTGACGCCTTCTATCGGCAGCTCTCTTGCCGGGTAGATGGGCAGCAGCACCACTTCATCCGCCAGTTCAAGGCTCTGCGCAAACTCCGCAGCAAAATCCCTTGTCCTGGTAAACAGGTGCGGCTGAAAGATCACCGTGCATTTCATATCCGGGAAAAGTCCTTTGGCGCCGCTGATCAAAGCCCTCAGCTCTTCGGGGTGATGGGCATAATCATCTACATATACGGTTTTCCCCGGTTTATCGCTTTTGATGATGTATTCAAACCTGCGCTTCACACCTTTGAAGGCTTCTACCGCTGCTTTGATCTTGTCATCTTCAATCCCTAACTGATGTGCTACCGCGATGGCCGCCACTACATTCTCTATATTGTGCAGTCCACCCATGTGCAGCACCACATCGCGTAGTATCCAGTCCTTGCTGATCACATTGAACTGATAGCTGCCATGGAACATCCGGACATTGGCGGCAAATACATCGGCGCGCTGGTCCTGCTGGTGATACAGCAGGTGCTGATCGCCTTTCAGCTCGTCATTCTTTTCCAGGCCGTATTTGCTGATGAGGGTGCCGCCGGGCTTCAGCTTACCGGAGAACTCAATGAATGCAGCTTCCATATTTTCAGCCGTTCCGTAGATATCGAGGTGATCGGCATCCATGGCCGTGATCACAGCAATATCCGGACTCAGTCGTAAAAAGCTTCTGTCGTATTCATCGGCTTCCACCACACATACATTCCGCTCATTGCTCCAGTAGTTACTGTTATAGTTCACGGCCACACCACCCAGGAAGGCATTACAGCCATACCCTGAATGCCGCAGCAGGTGCGCAATCATGGTGGTGATGGTGGTCTTGCCATGGGTACCCGCCACACAGATATTAAAGGAGCCCTGGGTGATAACGCCCAGCACTTCGCTGCGCTTCATCAGGGTATAATTGTGCCGGCGATAGTATTCCAGTTCTGCATGGTTAGCAGGCACAGCCGGCGTATACACGACCAGTTGTGCATCTTTGGGCGCCAGTTCCAGGTCCTCTTTATAATGGACCGGGATACCTTCACTCACCAGTTGCTTTGTCAGCACCGTCTCGGTCTTGTCATACCCGCTTACTTCCCGGCCATGGAAGGCAAAATACCGGGCAAGGGCACTCATACCGATGCCACCGATACCAATGAAGTAAACTTTCTGTATGTCTTCGAGACGGATCATGGTTATTTGATTGTTTGCAGCACTTCCTGTGCTATCCTGCTGTCAGCATCCCGCACACCCAGTGCTGCAATATTTTTTTTCAGTGTCATCTGTTTTGCTTCGTCCCGCGCCAGTTCAATGACCAGGGGCACCAGCTTTTGTGTCGCTTCGCTGTCCTTTACCATCATTCCGGCGTTCTTAGCTACCAGCCCCTGTGCGTTGACCGTCTGGTGATCCTCTGCCGCAAAAGGGAAAGGAACAAAGACAACCGGTTTCTGCACCACGCATAGTTCGGCAATGGCCATGGCGCCGGCCCTGGACACCACTACATCGGCAGCGGCATAGGCATATTCCATCTGGGTAATAAAACTGTTGGCCCAGATATTCTTATTCTCAACAGCCCGCTCGGTAGCTTTCTCCACAAACAGCTTACCGGTTTGCCAGATCAGCTGCACCTGTTTTTTAGCAAATAGCCCCACCTGTGCATCAATACCTTCGTTGATCCCTTTGGCGCCCAGGCTGCCACCGGTGACCAGCACCGTTTTGAGCGCCGGGTCCAGACCAAAGAAGCGGATGGCTTCTTCCCTGGAAGGTAATGGCCGGGTGATGCTTTCACGAACGGGGTTGCCGGTAATCAGCAGTTTGCCCGCCGGAAAGAACTGCTCCATGCCTTCTGTAGCCACAAAGATCCTGGTGGCTTTTTTACCCAGCAGCTTGTTCGACTTACCCGCAAAGGAGTTAGACTCATGGATAAAGGTCGGAATGCCCTGCCCCTGCGCATACCGCAGCACGGGGAAACTGGAATAACCACCCACACCGATCACGGCATCAGGCCGGAAACTGTTCACAATGCGGCGCACCTGCAAAAAGCTTTTCAGCAGCTTGAGGGGCAGCCCTATATTTTTGATCAAAGAACTTCTGTTGAATCCCGCAATATCCAGCCCCTCTATCGGGTAGCCCGCCTGCGGCACTTTCTCCATCTCCATTTTTCCTTTAGCCCCAATGAAGAGCAGTTCAATGGATGGATCAGCCTTTTTAAGGGCGTTGGCAATGGCAATGGCCGGGAAAATATGCCCGCCGGTACCGCCGCCTGCTATGATGATCTTTTTACTCACGGTCATTTTTTAATTGTCTTCGGCCTGTTCAGCCGCTTCTTTTGCTTTCACTGCCGCCAGTTTAGCCCTGCCTTCCGACTGCTCCACGTTACGCGCCACACTCAGGATGATGCCGATGGCCAGACAGGTGAACAGGAAAGAGCTGCCGCCCATACTGACCAGCGGCAGGGTAACCCCTGTTACCGGGAACAGGTTCACGGTAACCGCCATATTGATCAGCGCCTGGATCACCAGGGTGAAACTCAGCCCCAGCGCCAGGAAGGCGCCAAAGGCAAAAGGACATTTCCGGAAGATCCGGATACAGCGCAACAGGAACAGCAGGTATATCAATAAGATAAAGGCCCCACCGATTATTCCATACTCTTCAATAATGATAGCGAAGATGAAATCGGAATAAGGGTGCGGCAAAAAGTTCCTTGTTTCACTGTTACCGGGTCCCAGTCCCAGCAGACCACCTTTTGCAATAGCGATCTTGGCCTGGTTAACCTGGTAGTTCTCGTCCTTGTCTACCTCTTTATTATCGTAAACAAAATTCTGTACACGTTTGATCCAGGTAGGGAACCTGCCTACACTCAGCATGGCCGGCAGTTCCTTCGATTTCCCCTCCTCCTTGTCATAATAGCCCAGGGCTACTGTGACCATAAGCACTACCGGGATAGCCACTATGGCAATGGTCATCAGCAGGTGTTTGGTGCTGACCCTGCCAATGAACAACAGCAGCATACTGGTGGCGCCCACCAGCAGGGCAGTGGACAGGTTAGCCGGGGCTATCAGCACGCAGATGATCACTACGGGCAGCATCACCGGCAAAAAACCTTTTTTAAAATCCTTGATCACGTCCTGCTTCCGGCTCAGCAACCTGCCCAGGTACATGAACAGGGCCAGTTTGGCCAGATCCGATGTCTGGAAGGTCAGGTTAATGATCGGCAGCCTGATCCACCGGCTCCCCTCGTTGAGCCTTACCCCGAAGAACAGGGTATAGATCAGGAGGGGTATAGCAATCAGGAACAGGATCCTGGCCACTCTTGAATACAGGGTATAATTGACCCTGTGCGAAAAATAGATCACCGCCAGCCCCACAGCAATAAATGCGATCTGCTTGAACAGGTAGATCTCCGTATTGCCCCGGTTCACTTTGTACGCCAGCAGCCCGGTAGAACTGTATACTACCAGCATGGATACCAGCGCCAGTACAATCACTACCGCCCAGATCACTTTATCACCCTTCGTTTTGCTCAGTAGATTCCCACCCACGCCCCCATTGGAGGCCATGTCCTCAAAACGTATATCTTTCGACTGGCTCATTTACTTTTCACCCCCTGTCTTTTCTTTCATTGAACGCCGGTTCCCTGTTCCGGCGATCTCACTTCACTGCCAGCCCTCCGTTGCATCGGGGGCGGCAGCTGTTCTTCATAATTCTCTTACAGCCTCTTTGAACTGATCACCCCTGTCCTCATAATTGCGGAACAGGTCAAAGCTGGCGCAGGCCGGGCTCAGCAGCACCACATCCCCTTTGTTGGCAAGGTGGAAGGCTGCATGAACAGCTTCGCGGGCGCTGGCGGTATTCACCATTACCGGTACATCATTCTGGAAGGCCTCATGGATCTTCCTGTTATCTACGCCCATGCACACGATAGCTTTCACTTTTTCCTTTACCAGGTCGTGCAGGGAAGTGTAATCATTTCCTTTATCTATACCACCCAGGATGAGGATGGTAGGTTTTTCCATACTTTCCAGGGCATACCAGGTGCTGTTGACATTGGTAGCCTTGCTGTCATTGATGAACTCCACACCGCGAACGGTAGCCACGGGCTCCATACGGTGCTCCAGGCTCTCAAAGGTCTGGATGGCGTCCCGGATCTTCTCTTTGCGGATGCCGATGGTGGCCCCTGCAATCCCTGCAGCCATAGTATTGTATTGATTGTGTTTCCCCTTGAGGGTGAAATCATAGATACTGCTCTGCATCTTTTCGTCGCCGACCGCAACCGTCATTTGACCGTTCCTGATGAATCCTCCTTGGTTTGGCTCCTTGTTCATAGTAAATGGTAATAAGTTAGATTTGATTGAAAATTGTCCCAGGAACTCCATAGTCACAGGGTCGTCTTCGCAATAGATGAAATAATCGTTGGCAGTCTGATTCTCGGCGATCCGGAACTTACTGTTGATATAATTCCTGAACTGGTAATCGTAACGGTCAAGATGGTCTTCCGTGATATTGGTGAGAATGGCCACATCCGGCCTGAATTCCCTGATATCATCCAGCTGGAAACTGCTGATCTCGGCCACATAGAGCGGTTTGGGATCCAGGGCCACCTGTTTGGCGAAGGAGTAACCGATATTCCCTACCAGGGCGCATTCCAGTCCTGCCGTCTGGCAGATATGGAAGGTCAGCGCTGTAGTGGTGGTTTTACCGTTACTGCCCGTGATGCCAATGATCCTGCTGTTTCCTTTATGACGATAGGCTAATTCTATTTCGCTGATAACCGGGATGCCCTTTGCCCTGATCTTCTTCACCAGCTCATTCTTCTCCGGGATACCCGGGCTCTTCATCACCTCATCTGCATCCAGTATCCTTTCCTCACTGTGCTGCCCGGCTTCATAGGTAATCCCGTAGTCTTCCAGTGCTGACCGGTAATGCTCTTTTATGGCCTGGGCATCGGAAACAAATACCTCATATCCCTGCTGCTGCCCCAGGATGGCAGCGCCTACTCCGCTTTCTCCGGCTCCCAGTATGACTAATCTTTTTCCCATTGTTCCAAATGATCCCTTGTTCTTTTTATGGTCCTTTCCCTGCCGGACGGCTACAGCGTCCATCCGCCTGTAATCCGGATCAGGGGGTTTTTCAGTAGGTTGAACTTTTATACTGCACCACAGTCTCTTTACTAATGGTTATTCCCATAGGACTTATAGAGCGTGGTTTTTCAGTGTCTGCCGGTTATTACCTGATCTTGAGCGTAACCACTGAGAACACGATACACAGAATGGTCACAATCCAGAACCGCGTTACAATCTTCGCTTCATGATAGCCTAACTTCTGATAATGGTGGTGCAGCGGACTCATCAGGAAGATCCTCCTGCCCTCACCGTATTTCTTTTTCGTGTATTTAAACCAGGATACCTGCAGGGTAACACTCAGCACTTCTACCAGGAACACGCCGCAGAAGATCGGGATCAGTAATTCTTTCCGGACAATGATGGCCAGGGCGGCAATGATACCCCCCAGGGTCAGACTGCCCGTATCGCCCATGAACACCTGTGCGGGATAGGCATTATACCAGAGAAAGCCCACGCAGGCGCCGATCATGGCGCCGATGAAAATGGACAGCTCGCCCAGGTTGGGGATATACATGATGTTCAGGTATTCCGCAAACCGCAGGTTGCCGCTGGCATAGGCAAAGATGCCGAGGCAGGCGCCAATGATGGCGCTGGTGCCTGTTGCCAGCCCGTCCAATCCATCTGTGATATTGGCCCCGTTGGAGACCGCCGTCACAATGAAGATCACGATCACTATATAAAGAACCCAGGTGAAACCGCGCACCGCTTCCGGCAGCAGCTTCGAGTAGTTGAACTCATGTCCTTTCACAAAGGGGATGGTGGTGATGGGCGCATCCGCTTCCACGAAATATTTAGTCTTGCCGTCAAAAGTCCTTTTGATAATGGACTTGTCATTCTCTTTCACCGGCCCGGTGTAGTCCCGCCATACCTTGGTGTTCTCATTGAAGAGCAGCACGGAGGCCACTACTATTCCCAGCACTACCTGTCCCAATACTTTGAACCATCCGGCCAGCCCGTCCTTATCCCCTTTCTTGTAAGCCACCCCCTGCTGCTGCGCCAGCTTTTTGGCCCGCAGCTTCAGATAGTCATCTATGAAACCGATAATGCCCAGCCAGACAGTGGCAAAGATCATCAGCCGGATATAGGCTTTGTTCAGGTCGGCCAGCAGCAGGGTGGGCACCAGGATAGCCAGGATAATGATCAGGCCACCCATGGTAGGCGTTCCTTTTTTCTGCTGTTCACCAGCCAGGCCCAGGTCGCGGACCGTTTCTCCCACCTGCTTTCTGCGCAGGTAGTTGATGAGCTTTTTGCCGAATACCGCTGAAATAACCAAGGACAGGATCACTGCAAGCATGACACGGGAGGTAATGAACTGAAACAGCGCACTACCAGGGAATTTCACCCCCAACTCCTTCAGCCAGTCCATTAAATGATACAACATGTCTCTTAGGTTTTGATACCGGATCTATATATAACTGCTTCTGATCATTTTCCTGCTCACTCCGTGAGCTTCAGTCGCCCGCCTCCGGCGAGTGACCAGTATCTATTTGCCTCCTGGCAGTCCTCATCTATTTTCCAAACAGCTCCAATACTTCTCTCAGCACTTCTTTATCGTCAAAAGGATGTTTTACTCCTTTTATATCCTGGTACTTCTCGTGCCCCTTGCCGGCAATCAGCACAATATCTTCCGGCCTGGCAATACTGATGGCCGTTTTGATGGCCTCTTTCCTGTCCACGATAGCGATATATTTCCTGCGCGCCGCTGTTCCCAATCCCTTCTCCATATCCTTCAGGATCTGCTCCGGTTCTTCACTCCGGGGATTGTCCGAGGTAAAGATCACGCGGTCGCTATGTTCACAGGCCACTTCACCCATCACCGGTCTCTTGGTGGTATCGCGGTCGCCGCCGCAGCCCACTACCGTGATGATCTGTTCATGGCCCTTGCGTAATTTTTTGATGGTGGCCAGCACATTCAGGAGCGCATCCGGCGTGTGGGCATAGTCCACGATGCCGATGATATGTTCCTTAGCGCTTATCAGGTAATCGAAGCGGCCTTCGGCGCCGGTCAGCATGCTGAGACAGCGCAGCACTTCGTGTTTTTCTTCGCCCAGGCAGATGGCAGCGCCATACACGGCCAGCAGGTTATAGGCGTTGAACTCACCGATCAGGCGAAAATGCACTTCCTGGTCGTTGATGTTCATCACCAGTCCTGTCAGGGCATTTTCAATGATCTTGCCTTTGAACTCCGCCAGCGTACGCAGGCTGTAGAAGTATTTCCTGGCATTGGTATTCTGCAGCATTACCGCCCCGCGCTTGTCGTCCGCATTGGAGATGGCAAAGGCATCGGCCGGCAGCCCGTCAAAGAATGCTTTCTTGACCCGGATATACTCATCAAAGGTCTTGTGGTAATCCAGGTGATCATGGGTGATATTGCTGAACAGACCGCCCGCAAACCGCAGCCCTGCAATGCGGTGCTGGTGAATGGCATGGGAGCTGGTCTCCATGAACGCATAGGTGCAGCCCGCATCCACCATCTGCCGCAGCAGCGCATTCAGGCTGATGGGATCAGGCGTGGTATGAGTGGCAGGCAGTACCGTATCACCCACGTGGTTCTGCACCGTGCTGAGCAGGCCGCAGGTATATCCCAGTGATGTAAAGAGCTTGTACAGCAAAGTGGCAATGGTGGTCTTCCCGTTGGTGCCGGTAACACCCACCAGCTTCAGCTGTTCGGAAGGCTGCCCGTAGAAGTTATGCGCCAGCTGACCGGCAGCGGCCGCACTGTTCTCCACTTCCACATAGGTTACCCCGGCTTGCAGGCTGGCAGGTAAGGTTTCGCAGATCACTGCGGCAGCACCTTTCTGTGCTACCTGGTCAATGTACTGGTGCCCGTCTGCCGCCACGCCTTTGACGGCGATAAAACAATCACCGGCCTGCACTTTACGGGAATCCATCTGCAAGGCGTTCACAGCCAGCTGCGTGCTGCCGTGGACGGAGCGGATGCGTACCTTATATAATATGTCCTGCAATGTTGCCATATGTCTGATCCCTGAAGGAGGACTGCTCATCCCCGGCTTCAAGTCCGTTTAATTGCTTAGTTCAATTCAATGATCACTGACTGGTCCTTACTGATCAGGGCGCCCGGCGTTATGCTCTGCCCCTTTACTCTTCCCCTGCCCCGCACACCCACTTTCAGGTTCATGTTCTCCAGCAGGTAGAGCGCATCTTTCAGGCCCATGCCCCGTACATCGGGCATATTTTTCCGGGATACCTCCTGACCGCCCATTACCGGCTGGTAGTTGGCGGCGTATACCCTTGTCCAGCTGGCTGTTTTTGCCGAATCCCGGTATTTCCACTGCAGCTCATCCATCACGGTCCGCATTTCCTCAGCAGCACCTGCGTAGAAATAGTTGGTGCTGTCTTTCTTCAGCCGCAGCGGCGCCGGCTGGATATCCTTATCCGCATTGAGCGCATACAGTTTGTCGGCGATCTCTTTGAATACCGGTCCGGCAATGGCCGCACCATAATATTTTACCGCGAAGGGTTTGTTGATCACTACCACGATGCAGCTGTACTGCGGGTTCTTTGCGGGGAAGTACCCGGCAAAGGACGACTGGTGGATATGATCAGCGTATCCCCTGTTCCCGTTTGCTACCTGCGAAGTGCCCGTTTTACCGGCCACCTTGTAAGGTGCATCTTTAAAGAGCTTATATCCGGTGCCACCGGCGTTACCGCTGGCGCCTTCGAGACATTCTTTCAGTTTTTCCAGCGTTTCCGGGCTGCAGATGGTTTCTTCCAGCACCTGCGGCGGAAACGTTCTTACCGTGAACCCGTTCTCCTGTACCTCATTGACCAGGTAAGGTTTCATCATCTTACCACCGTTGGCCACCGCGTTGTATAACATCAGCGACTGCAGGGGACTTATCAGCACCTCGTAACCAAAACTCATCCAGGGCAGACTGGTATTGGACCAGGTCTTTGATTTCGGCGTTTTGATCACCGGCGTGGTTTCGCCCAGCAGGTCAATACCGGAGTATTTATCCAGCCGCAGCTTGCGCAGGTGATTGATATACTGCATCGGGTTCCTGACGTAACTATTGGTGACCAGCTTCGCCATGGCCACATTGGAGCTGAGCTCAAAAGCATGTTTCACCGTAACATCATTCTCCGCATGCACTTCTGAATCATATACCGTACGGGTGCTGTACTGCCATTTGCCGCCTTCCAGGCTGATGCGCTGGTTGAGCGAAACATGTTTGTCTTCCAGCAGGGACAGCATAGTGGCCAGCTTGAACGTAGAGCCCGGTTCGGAAGCGCGGATAGCGTAGTTGAGGTCTTCCCAGTAAGAGCCATCCGGTCTTCTGCCCAGGTTGGCAATGGCTTTGATCTTTCCTGTAGCCACTTCCATCACAATGCAGGTGCCGGAAGTACATTCATTCTCGCGCATCACGTTCAGCAGGGCGTTCTCCGCAATGTCCTGGATATTGACGTCCAGGGTGGTAACAATGTCCTTGCCGTTCCGGGGTTCTATCTCGGTGCCATCAACCGGCACAAACACACCGGCCGCCACTTTGCGCATCAGCTTCTTACCTGTTTCTCCCCGGAGGATAGAATCATAGGTGTTCTCCAGGCCTACATTGGTGTTCTTCATTTTACCATCACTGTCTACATATTCCCGGGACAGACCGATGGTCCGGTTGGCCAGGAGGCCGTAGGGATTCAGTCGCTTGTCCTTCACTTCGGCAATGAAACCGCTTTTGTCCTTTCCCTGGCGAACCAGGGGCAGGGTGCGGAGCACCTTGTATTGCTGGAAGCTGATATTTCTCTTGAGGAGAAAATAGCGGTCCTTCTTTTTGTACCCTTTCTGCAGCAGCTGTTTGTAATCGGCCGCTGTTCTATTATCAGCGGATGCGCGGTCATAGAACAGGGCTGCCAGTTCCATGGAAAGGGAGTCCAGGTTTTCCTTGAAGCGCCGACCTTCTTTCTGACGAAGGCCGTCGGCGGCAAAATCAATATAAATGTCAAAGAACGGGAGTGAGGTACTCAGCATGCTGCCGTCTTCACTGTAGATAGTACCTCTTTCGGCATCTATCTCCACAAACTTCTGTTGCTGCTGGTTGGCCTCGGCAATCCAGTGACTACCCTGGAATTGCTGGATATAAACGGCGCGACCAATAATTATGACGCTGAAAAGCACTATGCCCAGAAAGCACATATAGACCCGCCATAGTATGTCACGCTTTACTTCCACTTGCTATCAGTTCTCTTTTTGAAGACTGTCCCGCAGGATCGTGGGCGGTGCTGTCAGTGCCTTCAGCCCGAAGGAATCCACCACTTTGGCCAGCTCGCTCTGTTTGCTGCGGTTCATTACTTCACTCTTCACGGTTTTATATTCGTAATGCAGTTCTTTCAGTTCCCTGCTTACTTTATTGATCTCGCGGATGGTCTTGTCAGCATAGTGACCGTTGTAGATATAGATCACCGCCAGCACAGACAGGAACAGGAAAAAGGGAATATTCTGCACTATCCAGCGATAGCTGAGCAGCCTTCGCCACTCACGCCGGGCTTCCTTCGCCTCTTTTTCCTCTTGTATCTTTTCTTCCCTGGTCACAGGATCCGTTTTGATGTCTGGTTATGCTTTTTCCGCTACCCTCAGCTTGGCGCTACGGGAACGCGGGTTTTGCTTTTGTTCGGCTGCCGAAGGCAGGATGGGTTTACGGGTGATCACTATCAGCTCAGGAGCAACGGGTGCTGACTGGCCAAAAGGATCGGTATCCTCCGCTTCTTCAAAACTGCCTTTCCTGAAAAAATTTTTGACGAGCCTGTCTTCCAGTGAATGAAACGTGATGATGGCAGCGCGGCCACCCGGTTTCAATAGAGAAGGAATCTGTTGCAGCATGTCTTTCAATGCTCCCAATTCATCATTCACTTCAATGCGCAACGCCTGGAATACCTGGGCAAAGTATTTATTGGGATTCCCTTTCACCACTGCATGCAGCGCCTGTTTGAAATTAGCGATGGTTTTGAGCGACAGGTTACCACGCACCTGGACGATGGTACGGGCCAGTGTTCTGGCGTTGGTGACCTCGCCATACTGTTCAAACAGCTTGTGCAGCTGCTGTTCAGTGTAGGTGCTGATCACCCTGAAGGCCGTCAGCTCCTGGCGGGTATCCATCCGCATATCCATATCGCCATCGAAGCGGGTGGAGAAGCCTCGTTCGGCTTCATTGAACTGGTGACTGCTGACACCCAGATCGGCCAATATGCCATTCACCTGAGGCGCATCATGCAGCCGCAGCATCCGCTGAAGGTGCCGGAAGTTATGGGGCAGGAACTGCACCCGCGGATCCTCGGGCAGGTTCTGCCGGGCATCCGCATCCTGGTCGAAGGCAAAGAGCTTGCCTCCGGCGCCTAACCGTTTCAGTATTTCACGGGAATGACCACCACCACCAAACGTGCAATCCACATATATGCCGTTGGGATCAATGTTCAATCCGTCGATAGCTTCCTGCAGTAAGACCGGAACGTGGTAAGTAGGCTGCTCATTGGTCATCATTAAAGCGTTGAGGGTCCTGAATGATTGGCGCCTGCCATTACCTGTTGTGCCAGTTCACTGAATGCTTCCGGTGAAAAAGATTCAAAGAGCTGATGGTACTTATCTTTATCCCAGATTTCGATCTTGTTCATAGCCGCTACCAGCACAATATCCTTCTCCAGCCCGGCATGTCCCTTTAAATTGGAAGGTAACAGCAATCTTCCCGCACTATCCAGCTCCAGCACAGTGGCCCCGTTCAAAAAATTCCGCCTGAATTCACGTACCTTGGGGTCAAAATCATTGAGTTTGCTGATCTCAGAAAATATCGGTTTCCAGCTGAGCATGGGGTACAGGGTGAGACATTTCTCAAAGCCCCTGTTTACCACAAACTGGGTTCCGGCTTCTTCCGGCAATTGCTTTTTAAAGCCTGCCGGGAGAAGGAAGCGACCTTTTGAGTCCAGTGTAGCTTCATATTCACCCAGAAATTCAATCATTTATAACAGATAGAAACCAGTATTTTCATTTATTACCACAAAATAACACATTTTCCCACTTTCGCTGAGGAATTTGGAAACTTTAATTTTTCCACAAGTCCCCATATCCATCAGGGGCAATACCCATCAGTATTTGCGGGCTTTCCCGGTGTAAAAACCGGGGCATAACCGTGAATTAAATGTGCATAACTACGGAGCCATTGTGCATATCTGTTAATTAACTCAAAACCAATCCCTCAGCAGTCCTTTTGCCCTCCTCCGTCAGCATCCCTTTCGGCCCGCCCATTATCACCTGCCAATGTTCTACATTTGCCGGCCAGCCAAAAACAACAGTATGGATCCCAGAGCTATTTCAATTCAGGACTTCACCTATGAGCTGCCCGAAGAACGGATTGCCTGGCATCCCCTGCCTGAAAGGGACGCTTCCCGGCTCCTGGTGTATAAAAGTGGGAGAATAGATACGGATACGGATCAGTACCGGAACCTGCCTCAATACCTGCCCGAACGCTCCCTCCTGGTGTTCAACAATACCAAAGTGGTGGAAGCCCGGCTCCTGTTCCAGAAAGCCACCGGCGCCCGCATTGAGATCTTCTGCCTGGAACCAGGCCCTCAATACCCCGATATTACCAGCGCCATGACGCAAACCGGCCAGGTGGAATGGCTTTGCCTGGTAGGCGGCGCTTCCAAATGGAAACCCGGACAGCTCCTGGAGAAAGAACTGCCCGGCCCCAAAGGTCCCCTGCTGCTGCAGGCCCGCTACCTGCGCAAGGAACCCGACAGCTTCGCCATTGAACTTTCCTGGAATGACGACCAGCTTTCCTTTGCCGAACTGCTGCACCTGGCCGGACAGATCCCCCTGCCGCCCTATATCAAACGCAGTGCTGCTACGGCTGATCAGGAACGCTACCAGACCATCTATGCCCGTTCCGAAGGCTCTGTAGCCGCCCCCACTGCCGGCCTGCATTTCACCCAGGCCATCTTTGAAAAGCTCGCCGCCCGCCATATCACGCGCACAGAAGTAACCCTCCACGTTGGCGCCGGCACCTTTCAGCCGGTGAAGGCCGCCACTATGGAAGCACACAATATGCACCTGGAATTTATTGATGTAACGGCCATTAGTATACGCGAACTGCTCCAACACCTGGACGGGCATATCACGGCCGTAGGCACTACTTCACTCCGGACCATTGAAAGCCTGTACTGGCTGGGCGTAAAGACCCTCCATACGCCGGAGTTGGCGCCTGAAGAACTGACCATCGGGCAATGGGACGCCTATGAGCTGCCCGGTCATTACACTGCAAACGCAGCACTGACCAGCCTCCTGGCCTATATGGAAAAAAAGGGATGGGAAAGATTACTGACCAAAACACAATTGCTGATAGCGCCGGGATATACTATCCGGATACCCAAAGCGCTGGTGACCAATTTTCACCAGCCGCAATCCACCTTGTTATTGCTGGTAGCCGCTTTTGTAGGGGCCGACTGGCGCCGCATTTACGACTTTGCACTGCAGCAGGAATTCAGGTTCCTCAGTTACGGCGACGGCTGCCTGCTGTTTACTCCGCCAGCTTCTTCAGCGGGAACTCCAGCGTAAACGCCGAGCCCTTGCCTACTACAGACTCCACCTTGATCTTGCCATGGTGGGCATCTACAATGGTCTTCACATAACTCAGCCCCAGGCCAAATCCTTTTACATTGTGGATATTACCGGTATGCGCCCGGTAGAATTTTTCAAAGATCCGGCGGACCGTTTCTTTGTTCATACCAATACCATTGTCCTCAATGCGGATCAGCAGGCTCTTGTTGCTGCTGTGCGTGGTGATCCGGATCAGCAGGTTGTCTTTGGAGTATTTAACGGCGTTGTCGATCAGGTTGGAGATCAGGTTCCGGAAATGCACGGGATCGGCTTCAATCCGGTCGTCAAAGGCATTCAGGTTAAGCTCCGTTTCGCCGCCTTTATCCTGCAGCTGTAGAATGTAGTTGTCGAGGATCTCGTGTACCAGGTCGTGCACATGGAGCGGCTGCATATTCAGCTGCAACTCCTGGCGATCCATTACAGCCGCCTGGAGGATAGTCTCCACATGTTTGTTCATGCGCTTGTTCTCTTCCTTGATGATGCCGCTGAAATAATCCATTTTCTGCCGGTCCTGTATCACTTTATCATTCCGCAAGGCATCCACCGCCAGAGAGATGGTGGCCAATGGCGTCTTGAACTCGTGCGTCATGTTATTGATGAAGTCGTTCTTGATCTCACTCATCTTCTTCTGGCGCAGCAGGGCGCTGACCGTTACATAGAAAGTGCTGATGATCATGAGCGTGAAAAAGATGGCGCCAATGATCATCCAGCGCATATCTTTCAGGGCCAGTTCCCGCGCATCCGGCACCACCACCATCATGACTTCCTCGGGGACCAGGTTCTCCAGGTCACTGCCGCTCTCCGGCTGGAAAAGGTACAGGAACTGCAGGTTGTTGACACTGTCTTCCCAGTGCTCCACAAAGTTGGGCGACTTCAGCTCATAATGCGTCAGGTGCAGGTTGGCCGTAATGGCAAACTCGAATTTGATGCCCCGCAGCCCGTCGTAAGAATCAAAAGCACGCTGCAGTTTTTCCCGGATCTCAAACTCGGTATATTTTTCCGCAATGGTAGGCGGACGCATCAGCTCCAGGCGGAACTGTTCGGCCGGCCAGCTAAGACCTGGCTTGCTGCGGAAATTCTTGAGGGAAGGGAGGGTGCTCTTCTGCTCCATGAGCGATTGGGCCACATCACCCATAGCCCTTGGTATCTTCAGCTTAAATTCCTGTTGCTTCTCTGCCACCATGGTCAGCAGCCAGTTGTACTGAACATAAATGGTGCCGATCAGTGAAAAACTGATCAGTACAATGATTACAGGAAATACTTTCCTTAGTTGCAAATGATATGATTTTAATACCGCGATCATCACCTGTCGTTAACGCCTTCAATCAATTCTCTCAGCAGGTAAATAACAACCGCCAAAATTAACGAACTGATGATGAATACCTGATAAGCCCGCCAGCAGGGTTTTGTATTTAACTAAGATTTACAATAGCCCTGTAAATCAGGGCCCATACAGGCCAGGCGCAACGGGGTGATGATTCCCGGGCTGCTAACTTATGAAGTTTTGCGCAAGGATCATTTTTTTAGTGAATCATTTTGTCAGTATTATATAAGTCTTAATTTAGAAATATGATTCCACCAGGCCCAGGGACGTTGTTAATAGCGGAGCCTTTCTTAAAAGACCCGAATTTCATGCGAACAGTGGTCTTTCTATGCGATCACCAGGAAGAAGGCAGCTTTGGGTTTGTCATCAACCGCAGTTTTGAGCATACACTGGATGAGCTCATGAATGACCTGGACGAAAAGATCCCCGTTTTTTATGGCGGCCCGGTACAGATGGACACCATCCATTTTCTTCACCAGTACCCTGCCCTCATTCCCGGTAGCTTTGAGGTCATGGACGGCATTTACTGGGGCGGCGATTTTGAAACAGCCATCACCCTGCTTAAAGAAGGTTCCCTTGACCTCAGCAAGATCCGCTTCTATATCGGTTATTCCGGCTGGGGCAACGGCCAGCTCAATGATGAGCTGAAAGAGAAATCCTGGCTCACCGCACCCGCCACCCGCAAGCTGGTGTTCCATCAGAAAACAGAAGAGATCTGGAAGGATTCTCTCAAACACCTGGGCGGCGATTATGAGCTGATGGCCAATTTCCCGATCGATCCCCAGCTGAACTGATCCCCACAAAAAAGCCCGCAACCAACCGGCTGCAGGCCTTTATCCTTCACTTTTCAAAACGTTAAAACAACTGCTTAGCGCAATGGGAATTTTACACCAATGCCGCCACCCCAGTTGTTCAGCCCGGAAATACCAAAGCTGTTAAAGGGCATATAGTTGTAGGCGGCATTCACGGTAATACCCGCAGGACCACCTTTCCGGAAAGGAATATAAACGCCAGCTTCGGGTCGGGCGGCAAAGCTGAACTTGGTGCCGTCACTGCCAAACTCTCCCAGGAACTGCCGGTACAACACGAGGTTGCCACCAATGCCCAGTCCTACATAAGGCTGGATACTGGATTCAGGAGAAAAACTATACTGACCGGTAGCCAGGATAGGAATGGTTTGCAGGGAATTACTCACCACGGCAGAGATGTCCTCGCCGGAAGAAAGCTTGTAATTGTCGCGGGGATACTTCTGGTAAAAATCCTGGTAGCCCGTTCCCAGACCTACCGATACCTTATCCGTCACGCTGTACAGCACGGAGCCTGTCCAGCCACGGTAAGAAGTATTGCTGACAAAATCCTTGAGATCGCCCAGGGGGCTGCTGATATTGTAGTTCACATTCAGCTTCACCGTTCCCTGCTGGGCCTGCACGGCGCCTGGCGCCAGGGCGGCCACTGCTATTCCGGTCAGCAGCAGGGCTATTAAACGAACCTGTTTCATATCGTAATTTTTTTAGGTTATTGACTCACGGAAAAATAGGCCGACTGATCAAACAAGGCTTTTGCCTGTCCGGCTGCATTGGACTCCCGGAAAATACCGGTGCCACGCACCAGCCCGTTCCAGACACCCATGATCTGTTTGTCAGCACTGGCATCTTTCAGGTCCAGCGCATCAATGGACAACGCGCCCTCCGTGATGGTATAGGAGCCATAGTAAGTGGGGAAATAATAGCCATACCCACCGTAGCCCCAGTAAAAAGGATCCCAGTAACCGCCATAACCACCCCAGTAATCCGGGTAACTGATCAGGCCGGTAGAACTGTTATAGACCCGGCTGATATTGATGCCAAGATCAGGGTTGGCGTCCTTGCTGACAGGCGTATAACCCCGGGCCTGCAACTCCGCCTTTACGGCCGCAATGATGGCGGCATCATAGGCCGTAAGCGCTTTCCCTTCCAGGCGATTATTGCTGATCACCGCTACGGAATCCGCTACGCTGAAAGTTGTATAGGAACCAAAATTCACCGTGCTATCGTGGTTGGTGATATAGATCCTGCTTTCCTCCTCGGTCAGGTTGTTCAGCGGTTCTTTGGAACATCCGGCAAGCACGAGTACCGACACCGCTGTGCTGATGGTCAAGATGATACTTTTCATATTTTTTGCATTTAACATACTTAAGACGTCTTAGACAGATCAAAGGAAGTGCCCGTTTAATCCTTTGATCCTGAACTTAACAGTCCACTAACACTCATTAAATAGCGGTTAAAAAAAATTTCCTCTTTTTCGACTAAAATCGCTGGCTTTACGTTAAATACGTGTTAACCCCTACAATCGGGCAGTGTTTGGAGACCTGACAAAAGCACTGCCGGAATGGGGACCAGGGCGCCAGCCGGATAGCATCACCGCAGCCGGCCTGTTTGACGAAAATCAAGTTGGACGGGCATTTCACGAGTACTGCGGGCAGGATTTTACCAGCTGCACCCACGGTAAAAATACCAGCCGGTCCGGAAACCACTCGATTTTGCCGGTTTCCCCGCAATGGCAGCGGCTTTTGGCCCGAATGGTATAAATATTGTTGCTTTATCTGTACAATGTGATACCTATGAAAACTACTATTACTTTACAAGACATCCCTGCCACTGTTGGCGTCAAGTGCCCGTACTCATCCCATCGGAAACGACGGCCTGGCTAACAGTACCTTCTTACCATATCCAATTACTCCTTACCTGTTCTGACGGTTCATTGCTGGACTAAGCACTGACCAGGGCTTGCTTTGCCTTGTCTATGCGGTCATGCGCGGTTGCCAGCTATCCAGTATCAATCCAAAATTCGTAGTCTATGAAACACCTTTTACTCCTTACCACTGTATTGCTATGCCTTGCTGTGTCTGGCCAGCAGGTAGCTAAGAGCATCCCCGTTTCCGCCAACGAGATCATCGGCTTCTATGAGTACAAGCCCACTGATTATGACAGCGAAGACCAGTCTATCAAACACCCGCTCATCATCTTCCTGCATGGCGGCGGCGAAAAAGGGAACGGCACCACGGAATTATCCAAGGTAGCGACCAACGGTATTCCCACCAACATCAAGAATGGCCACAACATGCGCTTTACCTGGAATGGCAAAACCGAAACCTTTATTGTATTAAGTCCCCAGCTCAATGGCACCAAGTATGGCTGGTGGTATGATTTCATTACAGATTCGCTGATCAGTTACGCCACGCGCAACCTGCGCATTGATACCAACCGGATCATCCTCACCGGCCTGAGCATGGGCGGTGGCGGCACCTGGGCCTATGCCGGCGGTAAATTATCACAAGCGCAGAAGCTGGCTGCTATCGGCATCAGCTGCGGCGCCTGCCAGGATGTTAACTGGTGTAATATCGCCAACGCCAACCTGCCCACCTGGGCATTTCATGCAGAGGACGATAACAGTACTGCCCCTGTAGGTTGTACCAAGAGCACCATTAACAAGATCAATGATTGCAAGCCCGCAGTGGTGCCCTACGCCACTTACTGGGCCACCGGCGGTCACGGTATCTGGGGACGTGTATATTCCACCGATTACAGTTATCAGAACCCGAATATCTATGAATGGTTCCTGGGGCAGGACAAATCAAAGCCCGTCAACAAAAGGCCTCTTGCCAATGCCGGTCCTGATATGACCATCTCCACTACCACCGGCAGCGTGAACCTCAGCGGCGCCAAATCGAAAGATGAGGACGGTAAACTGGTGCGCTATATCTGGAGAAAAGTATCCGGCCCCACCGGCGGCGCCATCAGCATTCCCGTTTCCGAAGACGGCGTTACCAGGGTCACCGGACTGACCACTCCCGGCACCTACCAGTTTGAACTGAAAGCGGTGGACGACCGGGCCGACTGGTCCTTTGACCAGGTGAACATCACCGTGGTCAATGGCTCAGCACCCAATGTGCCTCCCGTAACCCAGGCAGGGACGGATCAGACCGTGATCTACCCCGAAGCGGACCTGAACGGCACTAAATCCTATGATCCCGATGGCACCGTAGTAGCCTATAACTGGAGAAAAGTAGATGGCCCCGAAGTGTATACCCTGTCCGGCGCCAGCACTTCCCAACCCATTGTAAAGGATATGCTGATAGGCGTGTATAAGTTTGAGCTGGAAGCCACCGACAATATGGGCGCCAGAACAAAAGATACCGTTACCATCAACGCCACTGCCACCATCCTGCCGGTAAGCCTGCTGTACTTCAGGGCTGCGGCCAACGGCCAGCAAACACAGCTGGTATGGGGCACGGAGAATGAGGACGGCTTTGAATTGTACGAAGTAGAAGCATCCACCAACAGCGTTGACTTCAGTACGGTGGCCAGTATCCAGGGAAGCGAAAGGCCTGCCGGCCAGCAGAATTATAGCTGGACTGACACCAGGGGCTATCCCTACTATCGCTTAAAGATCACGGCCCGCAGCAGCAGGATCCGCTACTCGGCCATTGTCCGGGTTGACCGCCAGGCGGCGGCTATTTCCCTGGAGTTCTTTCCCAACCCCGTCCAGCACCAGTTGTCCGTATTGCTCAATGACCCGGAAAAAGGCGTATTGCGCGCCCGGCTCTTCAGCATGGATGGTAAGCTGGCCCGGCAGCAGCAGTGGAACAAGAACCAGGAGCTGATGGCCGTGTCCATGGATACCCGCGGACTCACTACCGGTATTTATTTCCTGGAAGTGACCCTGGGCAACCGCAAAAAAGAAGTGCGTAAGATCGTAAAACAATAACTACTATAAACCTTGCCCGCGAGGTACCCGGGCACTGTAGCAGGCTTCCGGCTATTAATTCAAACGGCACACCCCGTAAGCCTTACCTGAATGGTTGATAAAATGAAAAGGTGGCAAGCGATAACATCGGCTTGTCACCTTTTGTATCTCCGTAACAGTATATTTCGTTGTAGTCTGCTAAATTATACCCTTCGCGGATGCGCCGTACTTTTTCTTCCCCGTGACAGTTATTCCCGCTGATCCGGCCGGTGAGCTGACCGGCCTTTGTTTCCAGGCGGGTGGCCATCAGGCACAGGCCCAGCGCCTCACTCCAGGGCCTGATCCAGTCTTCCGGCGAAGCGGATACAATCACCACTTCCGCGCCGGCAGCCTGCAGCTTTTGGATCTCCTGCAGGGCCTTTGGCCTGATCATGGCCGGTATTTTTTCTTCTGCAAAACGGCGGCAGACAACAGCAAAAGCATCCGCCGGCATCCTGCCGAAAAAATAGCGCAGCATGATCTCCTTGGCTTGCTGGTTGCCCAGCAGGCCCAGCCTGAAAGCCACCAGGAAAGGGCTGTTCAGCGCAAACCCAAGCCAGTAGCGGGTACTGCCGGCATGGTAGCGGATCATTTCCAGCAGGGTATCCTTATTGGTGATGGTGCCGTCGAAATCAAAAAAGGCGATCCTTCTGCTCAAAGTTTCAGTTTTTTGAAAATGAATTCAGGGATGGATTTGATGATCAGCATGATCCAGCGCCAGAACCATTTCACATATACTACGTTCTTCTTTTTAGTGACGGCTGCATAGACGGTATCGGCCACCTGCGCCGGCTGTGCCGTGAGCAGGGGCGGCAGTGTCAGGTTTTCCGTCATCCGCGTATATACAAAGCCGGGCTGGATGCTGGCCACATGCACACCTTCATGAAATAAGCGGTTACGCATACCAGACAGATAGGCAGTAAAGCCGGCTTTGGCGCTGCCATAGATATAGTTGCTCTGGCGGCCACGTTCTCCGGCCACGGAGCTGATGCCGGCAATCACGCCTTTTTTCTGCGCTGCAAAGTACTGGCCCACCACGTTGAGGATAGATACCGCGCCGGTATAGTTGGTATGGATGATCTTTTCACTCTCCTGCCAGCTGTTGCGGGCAGTTTCATTGTCGCCCAGGTAACCGAACACACAGATCACCACATCCGGCTTCTGCGCCAGGGCATGGAAGAAAGTATGGTGCGAACCAAAGTTGAGTGCGTCAAATTCCAGGAGGCTGACGGTGCGACCGGTACGAATGCTGATATCCGATTGCAGCGGTTGCAGGCGTTCCACTTTGCGGGCTGCCAGCTGAAGGTCGTATCCTGTTGCTGCAAATTTCTGGGCTATCGCCACGGCCATATCCGATGCCGCGCCGAGGATCAATACTGTTGGCATGTATAAGTTGGTTCAGATGTTAAGTGGTCAGCAATAAACGATCGGACTGGACAGAACGGATCTTCCCGTCCGGGTTATATTTTTTTACGATCTGCTTGAATTCTTCCAGTCGCGGGTAACCGGCTTCCAGGATCTCCGGTTTCATCCGCGCATCCTTGCTCATATAGAGGCGGCCGCCATATTTCAGCACTACCTGGTCCAGCTGGTCCAGGAATTCAAACAGCCCTTTGCGGATAGGGAAGTCCAGCGCCAGCGTATACCCTTCTTCGGGGAAAGCGATCAGGCTTTCCTGTTTGCCAAAGACCTTGAGCACCGCCAGGAAAGAGCCCAGGCCGGCATCGCTGATACGGTTCAGGATCTCGATCAGTCCCTGTTTGGCATGCAGGGGCAGCACAAACTGGTACTGCACAAATCCTTTCTTCCCATAACCCCGGTTCCAGTTAAGGATAGCGTCCAGCGGGTAAAAGAAGGGTTCATAAGGGATCACATTGCTGATAACCCTTCTGGTGTTCTTGGCGTAATATAAAAAGTTGAACGCTTTTACTGTAAAGGTATTCAGGACCCAGGAGGGCATATTGAAGGGGAAAGCGATCTTCTTCTTGGCAGGCAGGGCCAGCGGGTCCTTTTGTTTGGAAGCGGGCAGTTCTGCTACGGTGGCATGTTCCCCTACGATCAGGATACCGCGGCCAAAATCATTGCCTTTTTTGAGGCAGTCGATCCAGGCCATGGAATAAGTATACTGCTGGTATTCCTCAAAAAGGCGGAGCAGTTCATCCAGGTTGGCGGCCTTGATCTGTTGCTGCCGGATGCTGGAGGTCTCAATTTTTTTCAGCTGGAAACGGACGCGGGTAATGATTCCGGTCAAGCCCATACCGCCAGCAGTAGCCTGGAACAGGTCTGTATGCTGCTGGGGCGAGCAGGTGAGTTGGCTGCCATCGGCCAGGATCAGGTCCATTTCCAGTACATGCTGGGAAAAGGTTCCGTCTACGTGATGGTTCTTCCCATGTACATCACTGCCAATAGCGCCGCCCACGGTGATGAATTTGGTGCCGGGAGTAACGGGCAGGAACCAGCCCTGGGGTACAATGACCTCCAGGATCTTGTCCAGCGTCAGTCCGCTCTGGCATTCAAAGACGCCGGAGGCGGTATCAAAGAAAAGGATCTTGTCGTACTTAAGGGTGCTGAGGGTTTCTTCTGCCAGGGAGGCGTCCCCGTAGCAGCGGCCGTTGCCGCGGGGGATAAAATGTTTACTTGACTGTACCGCTTCCTGCAGCTGGTCGTCAAGACTGAAGAGCTTCTCCTCGCTTTCCATAGCGGGATAGTTGCCCCAGTTGGCGATTACTTTCTTCATAAAGGTTCCTTTGTGTTCAGGGTTTGCGAAAGCTGTAATTGCCGGGGAAATAACCAATAGTGCCTGACCAGCAGTTTATTCTCCGAAAATGATCACATCTTTCATGTACAAAATGAAATAAAAGCTGGCTATCCATAGGAGGAGTGTGCACTGAATGAAGCGGTCTTTGTAAAGGATCTCGGTGGGCGAACCCGCCTTGTTGTGAATGAAGGTTATCTGCAAATATCGCATAATTCCTGCAATCACGAAAAGGGAGGTATAGTAAAGGCGGTGGCCGTACTGTTTGTACAGGGAGCCCCCTACCGTATAGTTGATATAGGAAACTATCAGGATGGCGCAGAACAGGCCCAGCAGGGTATTGAGGAATTCCAGGCTATACCCTTTCATGGACTTGCGCATTTCCGCGCCGGTGGCCAGTTTGAGGACCACATCGTCCCGCCTTTTGGCTATGGCCATGAACAGGGCCAGCAGGAAGGTCATAATGGTGAGCCATTCGGTGATCTCAATGCCACCCAGGACGGAACCGCCCTTTACGCGCAGATTAAATCCGATGGCCACTATAATGATATCCACAATGGAAACGTTCTTTAGACCGAAGGAATAGCCCATATTGAGCACATAATACAATCCTGTGATAAACAGGAACTTACCGGAATCGTCCAGGAGGTAGCTCAGGGTAATCCCGGCCAGGAACAGGACTATGGCAATGACCAGGGCGGCCGGTTTGGAGACTTTGCCCGCGGCCAGGGGACGTTTGCATTTCTGAGGATGCTTGCGGTCGTCCTCAATATCACGGTAATCATTGATGATATAGATGCTGCTGGCCAGGAAGCTGAATGCGAAAAACCCGCCTGCGAGCAGCTCGATCCGGTGCAGATCGAAAAGCTTGCCGGCAAAAAAAGTGGGGACAAAAAGAAACAGGTTTTTAGCCCAGTCCTTTGGACGCAACAATTTTATGTAATACCGCATGGCAACCTATTGGGGCGCAAGATACAGTATAGATCGCCAGAATGCAATACCACTATCAGGTAGGGCTCCTTTTTACCCAGTTACAATTCCAGACATTATATTTGTCCTTATATGAAACGACTCCTACCTATCGCGGAAATTCTGATCATTATCATTATTGCCATTGCCCCCCTGTTTGCCATTTTCCCTTATCGCATCAATATCTTCCTCTCCTGGGAAGGCGCTTACCGCATGTACCAGGGACAGGTGCCCTTCCGGGATTTTGGTATCCCTGTAGGGTATATGTACTGGGTGATCCCCGCCCTTTTCTTCAAACTCTTTGGCCCTACCCTTTTCACCCTGGTGAAAGCACAGGCCTTTATCAACCTGCTGGCAGGGCTGGCCTTCCGCAGTATCTGCGGCAGCCTGAAAATACAGCCCGGCGTACGTTTCATGGCCGTACTGGTTTTCTGTATCTCCTACTGCTTCCTCAACTACTGGCCCTGGTATAACCATACCGTGATTGTGTATGAACTGATAGCCCTGGCCTTCCTGATGAAATTCCTCTGCGGCGCCCAGGAAAGAAAACAGCTGCTCTGGGTGATCCTCTCAGGTATGTTCATGTTCTTTTCCTTCTTTACCAAACAGGATGGCGGCGCTCTCGGTATACTCATTGCCGGCACCCTCCTGTTGTATAATGCCCTGGTGAATAAAAGATGGCTGCCCCTGCTCAGTTTCGGCGCAGCCGTATTCCTCACCGGACTTATCATGATCCTGCCGCTCACCCGCTATAATTTTGGTTACTGGTTCAATCATGGCCAGTTCCCCCATACTTCCCGCGTATCCATCAAGGATATACTGGCAGAATTCATGGCCGCCTCCCAATGGCTCAAGTTCTACCTGCTGATCATTGCCATCCTGCTGGCCGTTACCATCCGCAACTGGTCAGCATACTGGCGCAACCAGCAGCAGATGCTGTTCACCCTGCTGACCCTGGGCCTGCTGGCGGAAGCCGCTATTTTCCAGGTCACCAGCTATGTACCAGCCGATAACAATATCTTCTTCCATAGTTTCGCCTTCGTTTTCATTTTCTCCCTGCTCTCCACCCTGCTGCCCGCCGATTTCAATAAGACCCGTTTCCTGGTCATCGGCACCGTAGGCGTGATGCTCTGGTGGAGCCATATGTACTGGAAATATTTTGATCGCTTTATTTTTAAAGGCGACGGCGAAACTGCCAGCACTACTACCTATAATGGCCTCACCTACTCCGATGTGGTGAACCGCAATACCTATATCATCAGTATGGACACTACAGACGTTCCCCTCAGCGAATGGCGCGTACCTAACCTCAGATCCTTTGAGAAGATCCTGGTGCCCGGTCCTACGGTGGATGGTATGGAGCGACTGATGAACATGGACCTGGTGAAGAATAACAAAGACCTCAAAGTGCTGAACATGTCCGAGCTGACGCCGCTGGCCGCTGAGATCGGCTACTCCCTGGAAGCCAGCCCCGATTACCCGCTCTGGTTCCATAAGGGCGTAGGCGCGTTCGACAAAGAGGTCAATATGTTTGTGAACCGCATCCAGCAGCACCATTACGACCTGGTCCTGTTTGAATATTTACCTTACGCCAATAATTTTTATCCCTTCAAAATACGCGAGGCCCTGGAGCAGCATTATAAGCGTATAGACGTATTCCCGGCCACCCGCAAACCATCTTCCAATTCATGGATTGAAGTGTATGTGAAATAAGTTGACAGCCTGCTGTATTTTTGTTTGAAACAAGCCAGTTATTTCCGGGCCGTCAAACATATTAGCCAATCCCATCGAGTACCTGAAAGGAGTGGGTCCCCAGCGCGCCGATCTGCTGAAGAAAGAGCTTAGCATCTTCAGCTTCCGCGACCTGCTGGAATTATTCCCATTCAGGCATATTGATAAGACCAAGGTCAACCTCATCCGGGATATCAGCCCCCATACCGAATTCATACAGGTAGCGGGTCGGATCACCAGTATGGGTATTGTGGGCGAGAAAAGGGCCCGCCGCCTGGTGGCCGAGATCCGGGATGCTACCGGCGTTATGGAGCTGGTCTGGTTCCAGGGTATTTCCTTCGTGGAAAAGATGGTGCAGGTGGGGCAGCCCTACCTGGTATTTGGCAAGGTCAGCTTTTTCCAGGGCCAGCCCCAGATCAGCCATCCTGAAATAGAGAACCTGCCCGATCCCACAGCAGAGCGCAAAAATTTCCTGGAACCTGTTTACCCCAGTACCGAAAAGCTCAAGGCAAGGGGACTGGGCGGCCGGCAGATCGGCAAGCTCACCCATACCCTCTTTGGCATGCTGCACGAGCGGGATTTCCCGGAAAACCTGCCCGAACCCATTATCAGACAACTGAACCTGGTGCCCCGCTTCCATGCCCTGGCGCATATCCATTTCCCGCCCAGCCCGGAAGCCTGGCAACGCGCGGTAGACCGCCTCAAATTTGAAGAGCTGTTCATTGCCCAGCTGCGGCTGGGACTGATCCGGATGCAGCGCCATCGCTATTCCCGAGGAGTGGTCTTTGGCCAGGTAGGTGAGCTGTTCAATACTTTTTACAATGACTACCTGCCCTTTGAGCTGACCGGCGCCCAGAAAAGAGTGATCCGGGAGATCCGGAAGGACACCGGCACCGGCCACCAGATGAACCGCCTGCTCCAGGGTGACGTAGGCAGCGGGAAAACCATTGTAGCCCTGCTCATCATGCTGCTGGCGGCTGACAATGGTTACCAGAGCTGTATGATGGCCCCCACCGAGATCCTGGCCCAGCAACATTTCAAGGGCCTGCAGAAATTGCTTAAAGACCTGCCCATCAAGATCCGCCTGCTCACCGGCTCCACTAAAAAAGCGGAGCGCAAACAGATCCATGAGCAGTTGCTGGACGGCAGCCTCCAGCTGCTGGTAGGCACCCATGCGGTAGTGGAAGACGCGGTGCAGTTCCGGAACCTGGGACTGGCCATTGTGGATGAGCAGCACCGCTTTGGCGTGGCCCAGCGGGCCAAACTCTGGAAAAAAGCGCCCATCCCCCCTCATATGCTGGTGATGACCGCCACCCCCATCCCCCGCACCCTGGCCATGACGGCCTATGGCGACCTTGATTACAGTATTATGGACGAGCTGCCACCCAACCGAAAGCCCATTCAGACCGTACATCGGTATGAATCGGCCCGTGCCCAGGTAATGGATTTTATCCGCTCCGAAATTGACAAAGGCAGACAGGCCTATATCATATTCCCCCTGATCGAAGAATCTGAAAAATTAGACTATGAGAACCTGATGCGGGGTTATGAGAACGTCAAGGCCTTTTTCCCGGAGCCCAAATTCTGGATCAGCATGGTCCATGGTCGCCAGTCCATAGATATCAAGGACACCAACATGCAACGTTTTAAGGACGCAGACACTCAGATAATGGTGGCCACCACCGTGATAGAAGTGGGCGTGGACGTCCCCAACGCCAGTGTGATGGTAATAGAAAATGCGGAAAAATTCGGACTTTCACAGCTGCACCAGCTGAGAGGCCGGGTAGGCAGGGGAGCCGAGAAGAGTTTTTGCATATTATTAACAAGCCACAAGCTGAACAATGATGCGCGCGAAAGGTTAAACACGATGGTGGCAACCACTGATGGCTTTAAAGTGGCGGAAAAAGACCTGGAGCTGAGAGGCCCCGGTGATATAGAAGGCACCCGGCAAAGCGGCATGCTGAATTTCAAGTTGGCCAGCCTGGTCAACGACCGGCAATGGCTGGAAACTGCCAGGGACCTGGCCGAAAACTTACTGACCACTGACCCCGAGCTGGGATCGGCCGAAAACCAACAACTAAAGAACTACCTGCAATCCCTGCATGGGAAAACTGCCTGGAGCAAGATCTCGTAAACAATAGTGTATACTGCTCACCTGCCCGGAAGCAAGGCCCGGCAGTCCGCAGTATTTACCAATATTTTTCCGGGGGTAACCGGCGCTGTTTAAAAATGGGATTAAAAGACCCTGACTCCGGCAGTCGCCGGGAACCGGACGACATTATTTAAGTAAATTGTAAAAAAGAAAATTTGGGTAGGAAAAGTCTGATAGCCGTATTGCTCGCCCTCGCCACCCTTCAGCTTGCCGCGCAGGATGAAACCTCCACATTTGAATTCATTGAGAACAAAGGCCAATGGGACGGCCAGGTGAAATTCAAGGGCGCCTATGCCTCCGGTGCTTTTTTTCTCCGCAGCAACGGCTTCACCGTGGTGCAGCAAAACCCGGCCGATCTGGGCCGCCTCTATGAAAGAGGCCATAAGATCAATGAACCGGGCAGTGAGGAAGGAGGCAACAGGCAGGGTGATATCCGCAAAGGCAGCAAAACACCCGGCAACGGCATTGTACGCGCCCACGCTTACCAGGTGGAATTTGTTGGCGCCAATGAGCAGGCCAGCATTGTTCCGGAAAAGCCGATCGCTTCCAATACCAGTTATTTTGTAGGCAATGACCCCACCAAATGGAACCAGGGCGTCAGCACCTATGGCGCCGTGGTCTACAAGAACGTTTATCCCAATATTGATGTCCGGTACTATTCCGGTTACGGCAACCTCAAATATGATATCATTGTTCATCCCGGCGGTGATCCCAGCCAGGTAGCCATGCGGTATACCGGGGCCGACAAGATCTCCATCAAAAACAATGAGCTGATCATTAAAACTTCTGTAGGCAGCATCCGCGAACTGTATCCCTATACTTATGCCTTCAACATGACCACCGGCAGGCAGGACGTGGATTGCAAATACGTGCAGACCGATAAGAACACCATTAAATTCAAAGTAGCCAATTACGATCCCAACAGCACCCTGGTCATTGACCCCACCATCGTCTTTGTTTCCTTTACCGGCAGCAAAGCCAATGAATTCGGGTTCACGGCCACACCGGGGCCGGATGGCTCCCTGTTCTCCGGCAGCATCGTTTTTGGCGCCGGCTTCCAGACCACACCCGGCGCTTTTGACCAAAGCTATAATGGCGGCGCCGGCCAGGGCACGGATGTGGGCATCTTTAAATTCTCCCCCACCGGCGGCCGCGTGTGGGCTACCTACCTGGGTGGTACAGGCAATGATTATCCTCATAGCCTGATCTGTGATCCGCAGGGCAACCTGATTGTCATGGGCCGCACCTATTCCGCCCGCTCTTTTCCCAATACCGCGGTAGAAGGAAGCCTCGGCAGTGCTGATATCTTTGTCACCAAGCTCAATGCCAACGGATCCGGTATCATTGGCTCCATGCTGATCGGCGGCTCATCGGCCGATTGTATCAATGTGGAGGAACGCCAGGGCGGCGGTGGCAGCGGCGCCAACAAATCCACCATGCGTTTTTATGGTGATGACTCCCGCAGTGAAGTGATCATTGACAAGGCCAACAATATTTATATAGCCGCCTCCACCCAGTCCGTAAGCGGCAGCAGTATGTTTCCCATCAAAGGCAATGTCTTTCAACCTAATCCCGGCGGCGGACAGGATGGCGTAGTACTGAAGATCAACCCCGACTGCAATACCCTTATCTGGAGCAGCTTCCTGGGTGGTAATGGGGACGACGGCGCCTTTGTGCTGGCCGTTCATCCCACTACCGGTGATCTCTATGTGGCCGGCGCAACCCTCTCCACCAATATTACCGGCACATCCGGTGTATACCAGACCAGCAACCAGGGCGGGGCCGATGGCTTTATTGCACAGATCACCAACAATGGCGCCACCCGCCTCAAATGGACCTATACCGGTACGCCTGATTATGATGCTATTTACGGCATCCGCTTTGACCGTTATGAATATCCCTATATCATGGGCATCACCCAGGGCGGCAACAGCGCCAGGCCCTGGCCACATGTCAATGCGCCTTTTTATGTGGAGAAGTCGAGCCAGTTCCTGGCCAAGCTGCGCAAAGACCTTTCAGGTTTTGAATACTCTACTGTTTTTGGCAATGGCGATACCCGGCCCAACCTCTCCCCCGTAGCTTTCATGGTAGACCGCTGTGAGAACGTCTATATCTCCGGCTGGGGCGGCTGGCTGGAACCCACCGGCAATCCCTTTGGTCAGGGGCGGCTGGTAGGCATGCCACTCAAAGATGCCCGCAAAGGCGCTACGGACGACCGTGATTTCTATTTCATCGTCATTGAACGCGATGCTGCAGATATTCTCTATGGCACCTATTTTGGCCAGGATGGCGGCGAAGGCGAACACGTGGATGGCGGCACCAGCCGTTATGATGAACAGGGCGTCATTTACCAGGCCATCTGCGCCAACTGTTTTGGCGGCAGGGCATATCCCATTACTTCCCGCTTCCCTACTACCCGCGGGGCCTGGGCCTATGATAACGGCACCGGCAGCACCGGCTGTAACCTGGCCGCCGTTAAAATAGAATTCAACTTCGCCGGCGTGGCCTCCGGTCCCAAATCCTTTTTCAATGGCGTGCCGGACAGCATCGGCTGCGTTCCCTTTACCGTGGTGCTGCGCGATACCGTTCGCAATGCCAAATCCTACGAATGGGATTTTGATGGCGACGGGGTCACCGACCTCACCCAGCCCGGTTATGAGACCAGCTTCACCTTCGGCGCTGTGGGTATTTACCGCGTACGGCTGATAGCGGTTGACTCCAGCAGCTGTAATATCCGGGACACCGCCTATATCAATATCCATGTGCGGGCCGATAAGGCAGATATTGGTTTCACCGCTACCAAACTGGGGCCCTGTACCTCGCTCACCTACCTGTTTGAGAACACTTCAGTAGCGCCTGGCACCAAGCCCTTCTCAGATACCAGCTTTACCTGGAATTTTGGCGATGGCTCACCCCTGGTAAAAGCCGGCGATGCCGATCAGCAGCATACTTTCCCCGCTTCCGGTACCTATCCCGTGGAGCTGATCCTGATGGACACCAACTATTGTAATGCACCCGAGACCATCCGGCTTAGCCTGCGGATAGCGGCCAACGTACGCGCACAGTTCCAGACGCCACGCGCCGGCTGCGTTCCCTATGAAGCTATATTCAATAATACGTCACTGGGCGGCCATGATTTTGAATGGGATTTTGGCGATGGCGGCACATCCACCGCGGAGAACCCCACGCATACCTATACCAGTGTAGGCACTTATACCGTCCGGCTGCGGGCCTATGACAGCACTACCTGCAACAAGGTCCATGATACCAGCTTCATCCTTTCGGTGAACCCCAGGCCCACAGCAGGGTTGAGCGCAGCGCCCATACCACCGCAGGTGAACAGACCCACCATCTTCACCAACCTGTCTACCGGCGGCGTTTCCTATGCCTGGGACTTTGGCGATGGAGAAGTAAGGACCAAACAGAACAGCGATACCGTCATGCACCAATACAATGAACCCGGCACTTTTGAAGTGATGCTGGTCACCACCAACCAGTACGGTTGTACAGACACGGCACACCTCAACGTGGAATCACTGATAGATCCGCTGCTGGATGTGCCCAATGCCTTTACACCGGGCCGGTTTGGACAGAACTCCACCATTATGGTGAAAGGGTTTGGTATTGGCACCATGATCTGGCGGATCTATAACCGCAGCGGACAGAAAGTATTTGAGACCAACAATCGCCTCCAGGGATGGGACGGCACTTTTAAAGGGCAGTTGCAACCCATGGAGGTATATACCTATACCCTTGACGTGGTGTTTACAGATGGACGGACCTATCGCAAAACAGGCGATATCACCCTCATCCGGTAAGCATCAGCCAGCAGATGATTTGTTAAATCGATGCAGGCCGTTGCGGATGCTATCGTGAATTGGTAACTTTAAAGGGGATGACTATGTTAGTACAGAGATCAAAAAATAGTAAAGGCCTTTACCTGCTGGCCGGATTGCTGGCCTGCCTGGCTGTAGTCCCGGTCCGGGCGCAGGACCTGCATTTTTCGCAATGGTTCAACTCTCCTTTGAGCACCAACCCGGCCAATACAGGTTTTATTCCTGATGCCGACTACCGCATCGGGGCCAATTACCGTAACCAGTGGTCTTCCATCATGAGCGAGCCCTACAGGACCATGAGTATCTGGGGTGACGCCCAGTTGTTCCGCGACCAGATAGCCAGTGGCTGGCTGGGTGTGGGCGGCTTGATCCTGCACGATAAGGCCGGCTCCGGCGGCCTCACTTCCACCAAGGTATATGGTTCCGTAGCCTATCACCAGATGCTGGGCGTAGCGCACTTGCTCTCCGCCGGCTTCAATATCGGCTGGGCCAACAAACGCATCAACACATCAGCCCTCAAATTCCCCGACCAGTTTGACGGCCGGTTCTTTGACGGCAACCTGCCCACCAGCGTGGTGATCGATAATCCCAGCATCAATTATTTCGATGTGCAGATGGGCGTTAACTACGCCTTCTTCCCCACCGATAAGATCTATATCAATGGCGGCGTATCCGCCTGGCATATCAACCGCCCCCGGGAATCATTTTTTGCCCTGGACGCGGCCAACTACGAGGAATCCCGCATCCCCATGCGCTATACCGCTTTTGCCAACGCCAGCATCAAGCTGAGCGAATGGGTCATCGTCAATCCCATGGTCTACTATTCCCAGCAGGCTAAGACCGAAGAGCTGGTAGGCGGCATCAACGCCCAGTACAATCTCTCCGGCGATGGAGAAATGCAGGTCATGGGCGGCCTTTACTATCGCCCCGGCGATGCTTTTATTCCCATGATAGGTTTCCAGTATAAAAATATCAGGCTGACATTTACCTATGACGCCACCACTTCTGCCCTGAAAAATTACAACAATGGTCGCGGGGCTTATGAATTTGCCCTCATGACCAATGGCTTTTACGATGAGTGGGGCAGTGAAAAACGGCAAGCCCTTTGCCCAACGTTTTAAGCTTTCAACTTATCTGCCTATCTTAGGCGCGAAAGCCCTGTCAGTTTATGCAATTAACAACGGAGATCGTACTCCTGGTACTGGCTTATGCACTGATGCTGTTTACCGTGATCCGTATCATCTTCGACACCGTGAACGCCACCAAGGCATGGAGTTATATCATCCTCACTATTTTCATTCCTGTAGTGGGTAGTATTGTGTATTTTTCCCTTGGGATCAATTACCGCAAACGGCGGATGTATAATAAAAAGCTGATCACAGATGAAAAGACCCTGGACGCCCTGCGGAAGGATATTGATGAATCAGCCCTGCGCCTCCTGCAGACACACCATGCGGATGTAGGCAATTTTGCCGGCCTGGCCCGCCTGCTGATCCGGGACTCGCTGTCCTTTCTCTCCCTTAACCATGTCACCCTGCTCACCAACGGAGAAGAGAAATTCCCGGCCGTGATCAACGCCCTGGAAGAGGCGCAGGACAGCATCCACCTGCAATACTATATTTTTGAGAACGACCAGATCGGTAACCGGATCAAGGATATCCTGATCCGCAAGGCAAAGGAAGGCGTCAAGGTCCGTTTCATCTATGATGATTTTGGCAGCAATGGCCTCAAGAAAAAATTTATCCGCCAGCTGACCAGCGCCGGCGTGGAAGTATTTCCTTTTTATAAGATCTATTTTGTTTTCCTGGCCAGCCGCCTCAACTACCGCAACCACCGCAAGCTGATCATCATTGACGGGAGAAAGGCTTTTACAGGCGGCATCAATGTATCTGACAGATACATCAACCAGGAAGATAAGCAACAGGTGTTCTGGCGGGACGCCCATATCCTGGTAGAAGGCCCGGCAGTACTGAACCTGCAATACCATTTCCTGACCGACTGGAACTTCAGCTCCGGCCAGCAGCTCACACCTGACCGCACCCTGTTCCCCGTCCCCATGCGCGGCCCCGATTTCACCATGCTGACCCAGATAGCCGTAAGCGGCCCGGACTTCCCCCGGCCTGATATCATGCTCAGCTATTTTACCGCCATCGCCAATGCGGACAGGAAAGTATATATCACTACGCCCTATTTCATTCCCAACAATACCATCAACGACGCTATTAAAAAAGCAGCGCTCAGCGGCTGTGACGTAAGGCTCCTGGTGCCCGGCTATTCAGATTCTATCTGGGTGAATGCCGCCTCACAATCCTATTATGAAGCCCTGCTGGACTGCGGCGCAAAGGTCTATCTCTACCGGAAAGGCTTTGTGCATGCCAAGACCATCATCGTAGATGATACCCTCAGCATGGTTGGTTCGGCCAATATTGATTTCCGGAGCTTTGACCTCAACTTTGAGCTTAACACCATTGTATACGATCACCAGTTCAACGCACAGCTGACCGAAGTGTTCCTACGCGACCTGGAAGACGCTGATGAAATAGACAGGAACGAATGGCGGAACCGGAGCAATAGAAGGCAGGCCTTTGAGAAAGTGGCGCGGCTGCTGTCGCCTTTGCTGTAAAGCAATTATACCTTATTGAAAAGGCCATCTGTTGTCAGATGGCCTTTTTTTATTTTTTGGACGAACCAATAGGCATGCAGCTGATCCCCGGACAGGCTTCAACTACCTGCCCGACAGCGTTATTTTTTGTTCACGGTGATGCCGGGCCAGTTGTCCGTGCGGAATGGCGAAACCGGGAACCCGTCTGTATTGTACAGGTTGGCGCCATTGCTCTCAACCGGGCTGCCGGTCCAGGCATACCGCACGGCTACAGGTTGCTTCACTTCGGGCGACCAGACCACCAGCTCATTCCCATCTACCCGGGCGCTGGCCCATACAAAGTGATGATCAGCACCGGCAATGGCCAGTCCTTTGGGGCCGCCGCTTCCCCGGGCTACCAGGCCATGCAGCGCATTGCTGAATTGCAGGCGGATACTATCTCCTTTTATAGAATGCGTTTTATACAATGGTGAGGTTTGTGCGCTGCTGTCCCCGTATAAGAGCTTAGCCGCTTCAGCAGCCAGTCGCTTGCCTACAATGGCTTTCCTGGTGGGATGCACATCAGAAGGGTTACCCACATCAATAATAACAGCCATGCCTGTGCGCGGAGTGGATAAGGTCATGGTCTGCGCTTCCCGCAGCTCGGCCCAGGGATGTTCAACGGGTTGATTGGTGATGCCCGTAAATCCTGTCAGCTGCACAAAAAAGAAGGGCAGGTCAGGCTGTTTCCACTGGGCACGCCAGTCGCGGATCAGCAGCGGGAAAATGCTGCGGTACTGGTAAGCCCTTTCGGAATTGGCCTCGCCCTGGTACCAGCAGAAGCCTTTCAGCGCCAGGGGCGTGAAAGGGGCTATCATGCCATTGTAGAGAGAAGCCGGTATGCCCGCAAAATTGGGCCAGCTGCCGGCCAGTAAGGGAACCTGCGGCCTGGGCAGGGAGGGTTTGTATTTCCAGTCGCCCGCCAGCGGGACCGTGAGCGGTGTGGGTGAGCTGGCCAGTTCAGTGAGGAAGAGATTTTCCGCAGCCAGGGCGTTAAAGCCGGCCGTCAGCTTGCTGGTCTCAAAGCGGATAGCAATGGTATTCTCCCCTTCCTTCAGACATGTTGCGGGTACTCGGTAAATGCAACGGCCGCCCCAGTTCACCATCCCTACTTCCTGGCCGTTGATATAGGTGGTATTGCGCTCCATGAGCAGTTCCAGGGTAAGGCGCAGATCGCGACTGGCCATAGACGCAGGCAGGAAGATCTTTTTCCTGGCCCATACAATGCCGCGGAAGCTGGAATCGGCAGGCGGCAGGTAACCGGGCGCCTGCATGGTTTTCCAGTCAGCATCGTTATACGCCGGGGCTGCCCAATTATTGACAAGTCCGGGATCCGCCAGCAGCATTTCCTGGCGCAGCTTTTCCTGAGCTGCCAGGTAGCGCTGGTAGCGCTTGTCCAGGGTGCTGTCCTGCCGGTTGGCCTCCAGCAGGCTGTTGACTTTTTGCTGGAAGTCGGGATGCGCTTGCAGCGCCGGCAGGCTGGTCCAGGCTTCTGAAGCCGTTCCGCCCCAGGAAGAATGGATGATGCCGATGGGTATCTTGTAACGTTCAAAGAGGTCACGGGCAAAATAATAAGCCACGGCGGAAAACTCCCAGGCGTTTTCGGAGGTACAGGTCTTCCAGTTGGCCGGCAGGGTATTGGACTGCGGGATGGAGGAAGGGATCCTGGGCGTGGTAAAAAACCGGATGCCTTCATAGTTGGCCTGCGCCAGCTCGTAAGCGCTGTTAAAGGTTTTGATCATACTCCATTCCATATTGGACTGACCGGAGCAGAGGTATACATCCCCGACCAGGATATTGGAAAGGGTAAAACTGCTGTCCGACTGCACAGACAGGCTATAGGGCCCGCCAGCTTCCATGGCGGGAAAGCTGACCTGCCACTGGCCTTTGTTATCGGCTTTGACGGTTTGTTTTTTACCGGCAAAGCTGATACTAAAGGTTGTTTTGGCAGGGGCTGTACCCCAGAAGCGGATGGGCTGCTGTCTTTGCAGCACCATATCATTGCTGAAGAAATAAGGCAGTTGTACGTTTTGCTGTGCGGCAGCAGACAGGACAAGGAGCAGCAGGCCACCCAAAAGAGATAACGGGCGACTTACTGATGGCAGGAGCAATTGTTTCATGACGGTGGTTGAATAAAAGATGGGGCCTAAATTATTGTATTTGCCAGGGAAAAAGGTATACCATTTATGCAAACCAGTGTACTGTTTTAGCATAACAGCGCTACCATGACCTGTCCAGCCTGCATGCACCTGGAGGTATTTTCCAGTGGCCGGACAATGCCCTTTTCTGACCAGGGGGATTTGCTGTCAAAAATTTCCTCCTGCTTTTGTTTTGCCGGTTGGCAAAAATGCTTTTACTTTGTCTACCAATTTAGTAGACTAATACTAACTGCTTAACCAAACGATGAACAGTCATGACCATTGACTGTTTTCATGCAGCTGAATTGCCCGTACAGCAGCTTTCAACCGTAGCGCAGTCGGTGGTTGACTATCGCTACAGCCAGGAAGCTGTTGTCCGGGCATTTGCTTTTATTGCGCCTTCGGTGGGCGCCGCTTTCCGGCATCGCTCCATAGACGCTACTTACCGGTACCACTCCTTCAGCACCGCCAACTTTGCCCCGCCTGCACCGGGAGAAAAGCAATTATAGCCTCTCTTCAAAACTATATTTTCAGAATATTTTGAAACTTCAATATTTATCCTAACTTTGTGCTGTTCCCGGTCCTGTAACACTTAAAAACTACCCGGTATGAACAGCATCACCTATCTCCTGTATCTCGGCACCACTTATTTTATCACTGTGCATGTAGGTCTTTCTTTTTACCGGAACGGCCGTATCTATATCCTCAACCTGCTGGAGGGCGATGAGCGGCTGACCGGTTTTATCAACCGGCTCCTGCTTACCGGCTATTACCTCCTGAACCTGGGGTATGTAGCCCTCACCCTCCATCACTGGCCCAACATTGACAACTGGTCCCAGGCGCTGGCAGGCATTGGTACCCGCGTAGGCAGGATCATGCTGATCCTGGCGCTGGTACACTATGTCAATATGCTGGTGATCCTGCTCCTCAGCAGAAATATTCACCACTCCCATCACCATAAAATATAGCAGTATGAAAACGTCTCTTAACCTCATGGCTTATTTCATTTACCTGCCCGTCATCCTGTTCCTCACCTGGTATGTAGCCCATATTATCTTCCGGAACAGCAAGGTTTTTATGTATGATATTTTCAACGGAAAGGCAGACATCGCCCTCTCCACCAATAAGCTTTTTGAAACGGGCTTCTACCTCATGAACCTGGGCTTTGCCCTGCTCATCATGACCATTGCCGCCGAGATCAGCAGCGGGCAGAACATGCTGGAACGCCTCAGCAGCAAGATCGGCGGGTTCAGCATTTACCTGGGCCTCATGTTATTCCTGAATATGTACCTCTTTTTCCGCGGCAGGAGAAAGGCGCGCCAGAAAGCAAAAATTGCCGAAGCCGTAGCCAATATCAACAAACTGGAACAGCACCCATAACTCCCTTCCCTAAAAGAGATCAGCTTTCCAGGCTGATCTCTTTTGCACAGTTACCCGGCAATACTGCACACTTACCAGTAAATTGGCACAGTTACTCAATATGATTATAACCTATACTTTCTATTTAATACTTTCGCCAGCAACCCTAAGTATTAAATATGAAACTGTTAACACTCCTTTCCAGTGCGGCCCTCGGTACCCTGTTACTCTTTTCGGGCTCCGTGCAAATGACATCCTGTACCAAAGAGACCCGAACAGATACCCTGGTGGTCAGAGATACTGTTTCGCTTCCCTGTAACTGCAGCGCCAGGGACCTGGTAGCTCACTATACCTTTACAAATGGCTCCCTGAAGGACAGCAGCGGACAGGACAACCACATTACCTTCAGCAATGCCACACTGGTAGCCGACCGGTTCGGCAATCCAAACGGCGCTTTTAAGTTCAATGGCACCAATAATTATATGAGTGTGCCCAACAGCCCCAGCCTCAACCCCGGCTACGCCATCACGCTGATGGCTACCGTGAAGCTGGACGGATTATATACAGGCGCCTGTCATGCAAACCAGATCCTGGGCAAAAGCTATGGAGACAATGTACAAGGTTATTACGCTTTGCGCGTCACTGATTACCTGGACTGCCATGTACCCATAGACCCCAGCAAAATGATCTTTTCCGGTGACTATGGCGACAACGAAAGGTACCAGCCTTCCATTCCTCCCCTAACGTCAGATACCATGAAGGTAAAGCTGGATAAATGGTATACTGTTGCGTTTACCTATGCCAACGGCAAAGGCTGTATGTATGTAAATGGCGAACTGAAAAAAACGGAAACAGGCCCAATAGAATTCACTGCCAACAAATATGATCTGCACATTGGCAATTCCCAGCAAGAACAGTATCCTTACTGGTTTAATGGGGTGATTGATGAGATCAGGATCTATAGCTCCGCCCTGACAGCGGAGGAAGTGAAAGAGATCAGCAACTGCGGGAAATAAGCAGGCCGGCTGTCAAAAGCATTACGCAGTTACCAGCTGATTCTTCACGCTTACCGGCAAATCGGCACAGATACTAAATAGTAGTTTTGGGGACAACAGGCAATCCCTACATTTATATCCTGAACCGATGCCTCTGGAAAAATAAAATTCTTTGACCCTTAACCACTAAACCTTTGGCGTAGCCTATGATAACTGCGCCCGATACACTTTCCCTACAACAAAGCAGACGAAAAAGAGGCCTTGCCATTTCCTGACGAGGCCTCTTTGCTTTGGTGATTATTGTGAATGTTTTTATGCAGGAACTGTGGGCGCCTTTTCCAGGGCGCCCCTTCCGCAATCATGACCTATTCTTCCGGTTCCGTTTCCGGATCCACTGCCGCCAGGTCCAGCGCATCGCCCAGCAGGCTGACCGACTGCTCTTTCGGCAAAGCTTCCACCTGTTTCAGCTTCCGCTCTATAGCCCGGGTCCGCACACCCGCTTTATCAATGACATTGGTGGCTTCTTCCAGCTTCTTGCGCGTTTTCTCCAGGATGGTCCCAAAATTGCCGAATTCCGTCTTCACCGCGCCCAGTACTTCCCATACTTCGCTGGACCGCTTCTCAATGGCCAGGGTCCTGAAGCCCATCTGCAGGCTGCTCAGGAAGGCCACCAGGTTGGTGGGGCCTACCACCGTGATCTTATGATCCCTTTGCAGCTGTTCAAACAATCCCGGCCGCCGCAGTATCTCCGCATACAATCCTTCCGTTGGCACAAACATGATGGCAAAATCCGTGGTCACCGGCGGATAGATATATTTCTCCCGGATATCCCTTGCATTCTTACGGACCGCATTTTCAAACTGCCTGGCCGCCACATCCACTTCTTTGGAACCCGGCAGCTGGTCATACGCTTCCAGCAAACGCTGGTAATCCTCGTTGGGAAATTTGGAGTCTATGGGTAAAAGAAGGAACTGGTTGTCGTTCACCTTGGCCGGCAGCCGGATAGCATATTCCACCCGCTCCTGGCTGTTCTCCCGGATCACTGCGTTCTGGATATACTGTTCGGGCGACAGGACCTGTTCCAGGATAGCGCCCAGTTGTATCTCGCCCAGGTTACCCCTGGTCTTTACATTGGTCAGTACTTTTTTCAGATCGCCCACGCCCGAGGCCAGGCTCTGCATCTCCCCCAGCCCCTTATGCACCAGCTCCAGCCGCTCGCTGATCAGCTTAAAGGATTCGGAAAACCTGCGCTCCACCGTTTCCTGCAACTTCTCATCCACCACTTTCCGCATCTCCTCCAACTTCCGCGTATTCTCCTCCTGCAGGCGGCCCAGTCTGTTCTCCACCGTTTCCCGGATCTCTTTCAGCTTGTCCTCAGTTTCTTTTTTCAGTTCCAGCTGGCGGCCGGCCTGGTCGCGGAACTGCTCCCGCTGCTGCTCGTTCAGGCTCTTGACATTGGCGCCGAATTTTTCTTCAAAACGATGCAGGGCCTCATTGATGGTATTACCAAACGCACGCAGCTCCCCCTGCAATTCCTCCCGGTTGCTGCGGGCAGTATCCTGCCCCTCCTTCCGGTTACGGGCAAACTCATCCCTGATCAGCGGATCTACCCGCCGCAGCTGATCCTGGATGGCCAGTAATTCTTGTTGCGATCCGGTTTCCCCGTCGGCCCGCTTATTGCTGACGCTGATCCAGATCAGCACCAGCAATAAAACGACCGTTATTATGAGCAGGATAGTTGTAAGCATGGCTAAATCTATCCATTTTCCAGCGAACCACTACATCATTTCTATCAGACCTATTCCTCGCCCGCATTCTTGAGCTTCATCAACAGACTATAGGCGTTACGGGTCACGATCTGCTTTTCAACGGGCGTTTGCAGTTCCGTATAACCTTCATCACTGCCACCCACCTTTACCCGCGTCATGGTGAAATGGCCCGGTCCATCTACCACAAATACATACTGATTGTTCTCCCATTTCACCAGGGCCTCATCCGGCACCGCCGGCACCCGCGCCTGCTTCACTTCCACCCGGGCACTCATGAACATACCCGGCACCAGCTTACTGCTTTTTTGCAGAAAATGACAATGTACCTCCGCGGCACGATCAACGCCCACAGCCCGGTTGATCAGTTCCACCCGGGCGCTGAAAGCGCCATCAGCAGGATCATTGGTAGTACCTGTTACCCGCTGGCCTATGGCCAGCTTCTGCAGGTCCTGCTCAAATACGGTCAGGCTCAGGTGCAGGTCCTGCGGATTCACCAGTTCAAAAAGGATGTCTGTAGGACTGACATAGCGGCCATTGTTGACATTTACTTTGGTCACATAACCACTGATGGGCGCCCGCAGGGGAATGCGGCGTGAAATAGTGCGCTCATTCAATCCCGCCGGATCAATACCTATCAGCTTCAGCTTTTCCGACAGCGCTTTCACCATCACCTGCTGGCTTTCATACTCACTGGATACCTGCTGCAATACTTTTTCACTGTTGGCCCTTGAGGCATTGAGGGTGGTCTGCCTGTCAAAATCTGTTTTCAGGAAACCCTGCCTGCTCACCGCCACCAGGTAATCCTGCTGGAGCTGCACATACTGGGGATCTTCCAGGGTAGCCAGCAGCTGGCCTTTGCTGACCTGGCTGCCGGGCAGCAGTTTCATCTGCTGCACATAGCCACCCATGGGCATGGTCACGGACACCACATGCTGTGGCGGTACTTCTACCGTACCATTCACCTGGAGCAGACCGGAAAGCGGGCGTTCTGTTACAGCGCCCATTTCTATCCCACCTATTTTCAGCTGTCCAGCACTCAGTATAACAGTGTGGTGTACACTGGGATCAGCGGGCGTATCAGCTGCCTTTTCAGGAGCAGGCTGGTTACCACAGGCGCCCAGCAGCAGGCCGGTCAGGAGATATACAAAGAATAAACGCATATAGATCAGTTTTATCAATTATTGGTTGTTGACTAATTGTTCAATAACAAAAGCAGCGCTGTTCAATTCATCCACTACAGCAAAATAATTGCTGCGCACTTCCATGGCCTGGTTCACCAGGATCACCCATTCCAGGTAGCCTGTCTCCCCACTGCTCAGGCGGCGGGTAGCCACTTCCAGCATGGTGGCCGAGTTGTTCAGCAGGACCAGCCGGTATTGTTCCAGCTGCTGCTGGCTGTTGGCATAGCGTTGCAGCGCATCGGTCAGCTGGCGCTGCAGCTGCTGCTCCAGGACCTTTGTTTCCTGCTCCTGTTGCTGCACGCGGATGCCGGAAGCCTTTACACGCGCTCGCTGGGCGCCCCCAAAGAGCGGCAGCCCCAGGCCCAGGTTCACGGAAGAGAAGCGGTGGCTGCCCCCATAATATTTCTCTTCATCGTCCACCCGCTGGTAGCCGATAATGCTCATATTGTTATAGCCCAGGCTCAGCGAAGGCAGCAGCAGGCTTTTCTGCAACGCAGTCTCCTGCTGACTCCGCAGCAGTTCTTTCCTTTGCCATTCCAGCAGCGGCGATCTTTCCAGCAGGCTGGTATCCGGCAATACAGTAAAGCGATACACAATACTGTCCGCTGCCGGCCTGACGGTGGGGCCGGCATTCAGTAATAACTGGAAATAACGCAGCTCCGCCGCATGGTCAGTCCGCAGCAGGGTCAGTTGCTGGGTGATGCGCAGCCGCTGGTTCTCTACCGTAGCCTGCTCCAACGCATCTGTATCGCCGGTCTCCAGGCGCAGTGTTGTTTTTTCCAGGAGCTGGCCATACATGCTATCCGCCTCCAGCAGCAACCTTTCCTTTTCTTCCAGCAGCAGTAAGGCATAGTAAGACCGTTTGACCGATGCCGCTAACGCCGCCTGCTGCTGCCGGGTCATGGCCTGGCTGATGGCATGTTCCGTATACCGCAGTGCTTTCTGCCGCCTGTACACCGTGGGAAAGGCAATGCCCTGCGTAACGGAGAAACGATTGTCATTGGCCACACTGTTCACATTGCCATATTCAACACCAAAACCGGTAGGGGCAATATCGGTGGCCGTTCTCTTCAGGGCATCCGTATAGGATTCATTGAGCCGGGAAGCCTGCAGGGAAAGATTATTTTCCATGGCCCTGTCAATGGCATCAGGGAGGCTCACACTTTCCTGTGCGTAACCAAGGAAAGGCAGTCCGGCCATCAACAGCAACATAACTGCTTTGGCCAGCACAGGCTTTTTGGCAGGGCCGCTTCCTTTTTCAAACAACAGGTACAATATGGGTAACACAAATAAGGTAAGCATAGTAGAAATGATCAATCCGCCGATCACCACAGTAGCCAGCGGCTTCTGTACTTCTGCGCCCGCGCCGTTACTGATGGCCATGGGAATAAAGCCCAGTGAAGGCACCAGGGCCGTCATCAGCACCGCACGCAGCTTGGATTTGGTGGCATGGATCACAACGCGGCGATTGTCCGTCCAGCCTTCTTTTTTCAGGCGGTTGAACTCGGACACCAGCAGGATACCATTCAGCACCGCCACCCCAAAGAGGGCAATAAAACCTACTCCGGCGGAAATACTGAAAGGCATATCCCGGAGCCACATGGCCAGGATACCACCAATGGCGGATAGCGGGATAGCCGTATAGATCAGGAGTCCCTGCTTCACGGAGTTGAAAGCAAAGTAGAGGAGCAGGAAGATCATCAGGAGGGCCACCGGCACCACTACCGACAGCCGTTCTTTGGCTGCAGTAAGGTTCTCGAAAGCGCCGCCATACACGATGGAATAACCAGCAGGCAGCCTGAGTTTTGCATTGGCCTTTTCCTGCAACTCGGTCACAATGCTTTGCACATCGCGACCGCTGACATTAAACCCAATAATGATGCGGCGGCGGGTATTCTCGCGCTGGATCTGGTTAGGCCCTTCCGTTTCTTCAATGCTGGCCACCAGGCCCAGCGGGATCTGCGTACCATTTTTCACGGGCACCAGCAGGTTCTGCACATCGGACAGGTTCCTGCGTGCCTCACCTGCCAGTCGCACCACCATATCAAACCTTTTCTCCCCCTCATATACTAATCCGGCGCTCTGTCCGGCAAAAGCGGTATTGACCACGCGGTTGATCTCCCCCACCGTCAGTCCATAGCGGGCCATGGCATCCCGGTCGTAGCGGATCAGGATCTGAGGCATGCCCGTGACTGTTTCCACATACAGGTTGATAGCCCCATCTACCGTTTTGATCAGTTCACCAAGCCGGCCTGCATATAAAGCCAGGCTATCCAGGTCCTCTCCAAATATTTTACACACCACATCCTGGCGGGCGCCGGTCATCAGCTCGTTGAAACGCATCTGCACGGGGAACTGGAAGCCGATACTGACACCCGGCACTACAGCCAGTTCCTTACCCATTTTCTCTGCCAGCTCATCAAAGGTTCTGGCGGAGGTCCATTCTTTTTTGTCTTTCAGGATCACCACCATATCACTGGCCTCCAACGGCATGGGATCCGTGGGGATCTCTGCACTACCGATCTTGGTCACTACCTTTTCCACCTCAGGAAATTTCTTCAGCAGGATACCCGCCGTCTGCTGCGTGGTATTGATAGTAGTATTGAGGTTGCTGCCGGTCAGCAGGCGGGTCTCTACGGCAAAGTCGCCTTCTTCCAGCTGCGGGATGAACTCGCCACCCATACCAGCCAGCAGGTACGCGGCACCGGCAAACAGCGCCAGCGTAGTGGCAAGGATGGCCGTCCTGAATCGAAGCGCTCCCCGCAAGGCAGGCTGGTAGCGCCTTTCCAGCCAGGCCATCATCCGGTCCGAGATACCGGGTTTATGATTGAGCTTTTTGCTGAGGCAGAGCGCACTCATCATGGGCACATAGGTGATGGACAGCAGGAAGGCGCCGAAGATGGCAAAGGCAACAGTCAGCGCCATCGGTTTGAACATCTTGCCTTCAATGCCCTGCAGCGAAAGGATGGGCAGGTATACGATCAGGATGATGATCTGGCTGAACACAGCCGATTTGATCATCTGGCCGGTAGAGCCAATCACTTCCTGGTCCATGACCGGTTGCGTGATCAGGCCCTGTTTACGGAAATGTTTTGAATGGACGAACCTATGGAGAATGGCTTCCACCACGATGACCGTACCATCTACGATCAGGCCAAAGTCGATGGCCCCCAGGCTCATGAGGTTGCCACCCACCCCAAACTGGTTCATGAAGATCACGGCAAAGAGCATGGAGAGCGGGATCACTGAAGAAACGATGAGGCCGGCCCGCAGGTTGCCCAGGAAAAAGACCAGCACAAAGACCACTATCAGCGCTCCTTCAATCAGGTTGGTCTCCACGGTGCGGATGGCATTGTTCACCATCTTGGTCCGGTCCAGGAAAGGCTCTATCACTACGCCTTCGGGCAGGGAAGACTGGATCTCCGCTACTTTCTCTTTTACTCTTTTGATCACTGCAGAAGAGTTCTCCCCTTTCAGCATCATCACTACAGCACCGGCCACTTCCCCTTTATCGTTAAAGGTCATAGCCCCGTAACGGATGGCCGCGCCATATTGCACAGTGGCCACATCCCGGATCAGCAGCGGCATACCATTGTCCAGGTTCTTTACAACTATCTTACCAATATCCTCCAGGCTCTGCGTGAGCCCTTCACTACGGATATACAGCACGGTAGGCCCTTTCTCAATATAGGCGCCACCGGTATTCTGGTTGTTCTGTTCCAGGGCGTCAAATACTTCGGCCATGGTAATATTATTGGCCTTGAGCTTTTCTGGCCGCACGGCGATCTCGTATTGTTTCAGCTGTCCGCCAAAACTGCTCACGTCCGCCACGCCGGGCGTACCCAGCAGTTGTCTGCGGACAATCCAGTCCTGGATAGTCCGCAGCTCCATGGGGCCGTAACGGTCTTCAAAGCCAGGTTTGGGACGAACCACATACTGGTAGATCTCCCCCAGGCCGGTGGTCACAGGCGCCATCTCCGGCCTGCCGGCCCCGGCCGGGATATTTTGCTGCACCAGCTGCAGGCGTTCGCTGATCTGCTGCCTGGCCCAGTAGATATCGGTCTCATCATTGAATACAATGGTCACCAGCGAGAGACCAAAGCGGGAGAAGCTGCGGATCTGCTTCAGCCCGGGGATATTGCTGCAGGATTGTTCTATGGGGAATGTGATCAATCGCTCCACATCAGGAGCGCCCAGGGACGGTGATACCGTGATCACCTGCACCTGGTTGTCTGTAATATCGGGTACGGCATCAATGGGCAGCCGGCTGACCTCATACAGCCCCCACCCTATCAGCGCCACTACAAATAGTCCTATAACCAGCTTATTCTTTACAGAAAAGCCAATGATCTTATTGAGCATAACCTTTTTGTTGAGTCTGTTTGTCCGGAATAAAATAAATGACCACCTGTTGCGTGGAAGCTACAGGCAGATAAATAACAGGCTTGTTGAAAAGTTAGGCTTTGGGCGGTCTGAAGAGGGAAGAAAGCGCCGGGGTTGGCAGGTTATCGTCTTTAATGACGGGATAATCAATAGAAGGTTCCTGGGGTGTATGCGGCCTGATAGCCAGGCGCTTCTCCAGCGGAACAAAATGATGCTGGATGGTATGGGCGTCCAGATCCTTGTAGGGCAGCTGCCTGTCCCTTTCATCATCATGGTCGTCCTCATCCTGACCCCAGTAATGCATACAGAGAAATCCGGTTATACTCAGGTCCTGGTTCCGTTCTTTATGTTCCAGGTAATGGGAGACAAGCGTAGGCAGCTTTAAAAACTGGTTTAAAGCCGTGTTATAAAAAACTAATAAAAGGAGTAATATATAACCTGTTCTGGATCTCAAGTGAAGCGAAGGTACAAAAAAACCGGTTCTGGCCCCGGTAACGGGATGAGCGGCAGTACTGCCGGTGGTCCTGACCTTATTCAGCAGGAATGGTGATGATGATCAGCACTGCGGCTTTTTTATATACGCACCTTAGCTGTCCTTAAACAGGCAGCAATGAATGCATCCCCCAATCCGCTGGAACTGTTCCAGCAGGAAGCCCCCGAAGTTGCCAGCGCTTTTACCGCACTGGTCCGTTCCCTGGAAGCCAGGCCTACCCTGAACACCAAGACCAAACAACTGATCTATATCGGCATCAAAGCGGTGCTGGGAGATCAGAAAGCCGTTTATTTCCATGTGCCCATGGCCAAGAAGGCCGGCGCTACGCGCGATGAGATCAAGGATACCATCCTGATCTCCCTCACCGTTTGCGGCCTGCGGGCAGTAGCGGAAATTTTACCGCTGGCCCTGGAAGTATATGATCGCGTAGACCAGTTTGATTAGTGATCAGGACCAGCCACGCTGCATCTTTTCATATTGATCCTTACTGACGGTGGAATCTTTTTTCGACCTGGAAATGCTTTTCTTTTTACGGGCATTGATATTGTTGACAAGAGAATTTTCCACACCCAGCTTGTTTTTCCCGGCGGGACGGCGGGCGCCTGTCTGCTTCTTTTTCGCGGTAGCCATACAAAATAGTATTGGTGTACCGGGAAGGCTTAAAATAGTGGGCCATTGATAATAATCAAAAAACAACTCATTCAGTACTATTGAGATAGAAATGAATTAAAAATTCTATTAATTTTACAACCAATACATATCCCCCAAATTGTATCACTGGTTACTCATTCAATATCCCTAAACCCCAATATGATTATGAATATCCTTAAAGGCATCATTCATTTCACCTTCTTCTATCTTTACACCGTTCCAAAGCCTCACAGACCACCTTTTCCAATACCCGTTCCCATTAGAATCCGGTAGTCCGTTCTGGTTTCACCTTTTCCCTGCAATGTCCTGAATGGCATTGAGCTGATCGTATACCTTAATAAAATCTTTCCGGGAAACCGGGCCGGTAATTAATTTGCCGTGCAAAAGCATGTTGCTACATCCGTGAAGGATATAATTCACGTAAGTAGTGTTTTTAGTAGTAGTTCAGTAGTATCGAACAAAAAGGCCAGTTACCGAGCCGTAACCTGGTCTTTTTTGTTTTTCATGGCTATCCGCTCGCCCGGCGCGGCCGGCGTCAACCGGCCTGACGCGCGGGTCTTTCTTTATACTTTGGCTTTCCTGGCAGCCCGCATGGGTACCAGCGAGCAGAGCAGGATCATGGTAGCAATACCCGCCACCATACCTGAGCCCTTGGGCGTGAGCAGGGAAAGGATATAGAGCAACACGGCAATAAAGGCCAGGGAGAAAGCGATCATCTTCAACCCAAATTTATTCTGGTGCGCCACTGCAGCCGCTTCTGCTTCATCCGCAGGTTTCGCTTCAGCCGCCTTCGCCGCTTTCCGCTGCTGCATGTCCAAATATTCCTGGCTGGTCTTCCCCGTAGCCGCTGCATATAATTCATAGGCCAGCAGCAGCACAAAGGGCAGTCCCACCCCTACCAGCATTTCATTGGCCCGGCTCAGTTTGATATCCGCCAGCACAGGCAGGATCATTTTGAAGAGCAGGTTCACGGCCAGACTGATAAAGGTTACAAAAAGTGTAGTGCGTCCTGTAAGGCGTTTGGAGAACAGGGCCCAGATAGGCGGCGCCAGCAAGGGTCCGCCGGTAATGGCGCCCAGGCTCAGGGTGAATTCCACAATGCCGCCGATATAAGGAACTATCAGCGCAACGGCAATCATACCAAAACCAAATAACCAGGAAGAGGTACGGGCCACTTTCATCAGCTGCTTGTCAGTAGCGTCAGGGCGGATAGTGCCTTTGTAAATATCATTGGTGAACACGGCTGAAACCACGTTCAGGGCTGTATTGGCAGAAGCCGAGGTAGAGAAATACATGCCCGTAAGGATCAGGCCCATCAATCCTGCAGGCAGCACCTGTTTGCAGACCATCAGGTAGGCGTTCTCTGTTTCCATGCCGGTCAGCCCGGGATTGATAGACTGGTATACCATGGGCGGTATCATCCAGAGGATGGGACTGAGGATATACAGGGCGGCAAACAGGTAGGCTACTTTGGAGGCCGACTTAGGCGTATCCACACTGGTATAGCGTTGCACAAAGGTCCAGTTGCCGCCGATATAAAAGATATGGTAGATGGCAAAGGCCACAATAAAACTCCAGGTATAATCGCCATTGGTGAGCTGGAAGAAATCATCCGGTACGCTGGTCAGGAACTGCTGCACGCCGCCCGCTTCCTGGAAGGCCAGCGGGATAATGAGCAGGACCGCTGCGGTGAGGATCACAAACTGCAGGATATCGGTCACCATCACCGCCCAGAGTCCACCCACTGCGGTGTAGGCAATCATCAGGATACCCAGCACCACCGTAACCGGCACCAGCGGGAATTCCAGCGAGGAACCTACCAGGCGGGCTACTGAGTACAGCACGGATCCCTTGATGAACAGGGACACCAGCATAAAAATATAAATAAAGAACTTCTGCACTTTATCACCCAGCCGCTCACGGATAAACTCGGCAGCGGTCAGTCGCCCGGTAGCTTTCCAGCGCGGCGCCAGGTACATCCCGGTCACCAGGCCGCCGATACACATGGTCCACTGGATGGTAATGGCCACCCAGCCATGCTGGTAGGCAATAGAACCCCAGGCTACAAAAGTGCCGGCCGAGAAAAAGCTCATGAAGAGCGACAGGCCGCCAATGCTCCAGGGCACCGCCTCGCCTCCTGCAAAAAAGGATTTGAGGTTACGCCCTGTCCGGGAAAATGTAAAGCCGATCAGCATGATGAATACGGAAAAAATAACGATGACGGCTGTGTCGATAAACGAGTTCATATGGGTCAAAAATAATCTGTAATAGATAAACTGCTACCAGCTATAATGCACTATTCACCATAGGCGCGTACAGACAGGATAGCAGCAGGGGTTTGGGCCGAAGGGTGACTGACTTCAATCACCAGGGTACGGGTAGTTACCGGTTCTGCAAATACAAGCTGGTTCAGGGTCTGGTAATTATCGGTTGCCCGGGCCAGCACCCGGCCCTGCTCATCCTTCACCACATAGTTACGTACGCAGAAAGGCATCACGGCTTCGGGATGTCCCATCAGCACGGATTCCATAGGATGGTCATAGTCGGTATCAAAGAGCAGGTCAATTTTTTTGATGGACTGGGGCTGGTCCCAGCTGATGCTGAGCTGCGGCGCGGGATCATTGAGATCAGCTACCCAGGCATTGGGAGCGGCTACGGGCCGGTCGATCCCATTGGCTACATTGGCAGCGCCGAAAACATGCAGGCCTTCAGGATATCTGAAGGCAATATTATGCCCGTTGGGCCGGCGCTTGGGTGTCCAGAATTCAAACTCATCAAAGCCTATCTCCGGATCGGGCGTCTGTTTGCCAAAATTGGATACTGCCTTGTTCACCGTATTGAATACGGAAAGAATACCGGTTACCCGCTGCTCCGAAAAATGCAGCTGTACTTTGGAATTGCGCAGGAAGGTGACAAAGGCATAGGAAGTATAGGGCATGAGCGCACCAAAATCCAGCCGCAGGCAGTTACGGCCCGGGTGGATAGGCAGGATCACTCTCTCCAGTGTACAATCCGGCGTATGGTTCTCCGCACTGCTGCTGATCCGGAATTCCACTTCCAGCTGTGTATCCTCTTCAGCGGTGGCATGGAAGATAAAAGCGCCGGGCTTGCCGGCCGATAGCGGCACCATCTGGGCTACGGACTCCTGTATAGGCAGGATCAGTGTTTTGCTTTCAGCCAGTTCATCCAGCACAAGTTCGCTGGAAGCGCTTATTGAAGCCTGTTGCACCAGGTCCGCAGCATCATCCAGCACCAGGCCGGGAATATGGTGACCGGTACGTAATAATCTTTTTTGCAGCTCAGGGATCAGGCCGTTGTCTGCCAGCTGTGCGGGCAGCAGGCCTTTTTCCAGGCAGAGATCAGCGGCCATTCCCACCGCCTGTGCGGCATGGGCGGCGGTAGCCATCACCCGGGTAGAGCCAAAAGCCACATGGCTGGCGCTGATGATGCGACCCGCCAGCAACAGGTTGCTGATATTCCGGCTGTACATGGTCCGGAAAGGGATCTGGTAAACGCCCTTGCTATGGTACTGGTTGCAGCCGGGCTTTTCACTGAACACGCCATCGGCGGGGTGCAGGTCAATGCTCCAGCCACCGAAAGCCACGGCATCCGGATGCGTACGCTGTTGCACAATATCCTGCTGCACCATCATATAATCGCCTTCAAAGCGACGGCTTTCCCTTTTACCGGGAATAGTGCCTACCCATTCCAGGGTCATGGTCTCCGCCTCGGGGAACTCACCGGAATTTTTGATATGGTTCCAGGCCCCGTAGATCACGCGCCACAGCTCCCATTTGATAGCCTCTGTATCATGCACGGTATCCAGCCGGCCGCCATATTCCAGCCACCAGAGCTTACAGCCCTGCAATTGGGTATTGAACTGGCGGAAACGGGGGATCTTTGTAATATCAGCCAGCGCATAGGAAGGCGGAATGAATTTCACCGGCTGACCGGTATCCTTGGTGTAGAAAAATAAGCTATGCCCCAGTAATTCTCCATAGGCTGCTGTGGGTGCAAAGGGTTCACCAAATTCTTCTTTCGCTTCGGCGCCCATGCGGAAGGCGGCGCCGGCAATAAAGCCTACTACCCCATCGCCGGAAGCATCACAGAACAGCGGGGCCTTCACGGTATAGACCGTGGAGTTCTGGCTGCAGAAACCTTTTACTGCACTGATGGTATCCGGGTCCGATTTCTCTACCTCATACACGGCCGTATTGAGCAATAAAGTGATATTGGGTTCAGACACAATTTTGTCCAGCAGCACCAGGTCAAAGATCATGGGATTGCCTTCCGGGTTGCGATAGGTGTTCTCTACCATGATCTCATCTACCACACCGCCTTCACGGGCCCATCGGTTGTTATTGCCCATATGTGAGGTAGCGCCCAGCATCCATAAACGCACTTCGCTGGAAGCATTGCCACCGAGTACCGGCCTGTCCTGCAGCAGCACCACTTTAGTGCCCTTTCGTGCTGCGGTGATAGCAGCGCATACACCGGACATACCACCACCTACTATCACCAGGTCTGTATCCAGCTCAATGGCATGTAACGCTCTTTTTTCTCCTCCGTCATGCTGTATCATAACTATTCAGTTCTTTTTATTGTATTATGGTTTAATGGAAATGGAATCGTCCTGTATTGGTTCGTCCCCAATTATTTTCCCAGCTCAACTGTTTTGCTGCTGGTGTTTTTTCCGCTCCTGTCAGTAAGGGTCAGGGAGAAGCTTACCGGCTGGTCTGGCGATACAGGGACCGTAAACTCAAAAGGATATTCTTTTTTAACGAGGGTCTGTTTTTTGCCTTTACCGATCTTATAGGTCAGTACGGCCTGCTGCCATTTATTATCATCATCCTGCAGGTATACAAAGAGGCGGCGGCCATAATCACCCAATTTGAATAATATGGCCCGGGCATTTCCCTCAGGCAGTTCCAGGAAATCCCTGCTCTTATCCCCGCGATCCGCCAGCAGCCGGTCCTGGAAGCCAGCCGGTAATTGCAGGCCATCCACCGCTATAGCCGTAATGCCATTAGCGGGCACTGTGATGGTGAACACACTGTCTTTAAGTGCAGCAGTTTGCTTTTCTGTAAAGAAGCGAATACCGGAACTGCCTTTGACCGGGGCTTTGGCCGGATTGATGGTCACCTTGCTGCTGACTGCTGCATTGGACTGGTTCATGAAAGCCAGGAACAGCTGATCACCCTTGCGTGCGGCCACATAGTTCAGCTCCACATTGTCTATCCGCAGCAACCCTTCCGGCATCCAGAGCTGCACAGCAGATTCGGTATAGAATTTTCCTTTCTCTGCACCATACATTTTATTCTGCAGGTAGGCATAACCTTCAATATACTGGCTGGGAAAATTGATCTGCTCCAGGCTGCGCTGAAAGGCGTCTGTGACCAGGTAATCCAGCAGCATGGAAGCCATCGGTAAAATATGGTTATAGTGGAAGGAATTCACGCTCTGGTCCAGGTGCTGGTGCAATGGGAAATCAAACTGCTCATAGGCAGTAGTGCGTTCGGTATTGATATGGTAACCGGGGAAGTTGCGGTACCTGCCAATAGTTGCGGCCTTGGCCACATTGACCAGAAAAGTATCTTTTGTGTAATATCCCACCCGCATCATCCAGGGTGCAAAATTGGTCATGAAGATGCCGCGGTGACCTGTAGAAGTGCCGGAGGATTCAGGCGTAAGGCCAATCTCCGACAAGCGCCAGGCCGGCACTGTTTCTTCCGGGTAGTACATCTGTTTATGGCCTTTCTGTTTAAGGTACCAGTACATGGGCGCCTTACCGCCTTTGTTGACCGTGATCTGGCTGTCCGGCACCAGCGGCGCCATCCAGATGAATTGGGTATAGCGGCGCGCGCCTTCATGGGCGGCTTCCAGGAATGCTTTTTCTTTGGTGATCTCGTAGAGTTCCAGGAACTCTACCCAGCGGTTGGTGAAAGTGGGCCAGAAGAAATGACTGCCCTGCAAAGGATCTGCAAATGCCTGCTGGGGTTTGGTCACCCGTTGTTTGATATAGGCAAAGGCCAGTCGTTTAGCAGTTTCCAGGTAAGATGCCTGACCGGTCATTTTATAGAGGAACATGGCATTGATCCAGTTATGTCCTTTCTCATTGTCGTCCAGGTTCCGGGTCCTGTTGCCGGCAAATTCTTTTTCGGCCAGCGGGATATAGAACTGGTTATTACCGCCAAACACGGCATATAGGGCGCCCAGCTCCGACAATGGCGCAATAGGACCACGCAGCTTGCGGGAGGGCGACTGGATCTTCTGCATGCTGTCCAGGCTGAACAGGAATTTCTCGCGGGAGAGCATGAACTCCATCAGCGGATAGGCCCGCTTTTCAAATAGCAGGGAATCATCCCGTACAATGGCCAGCTCCAGCGGATTAAGGCTGGATACATTCTTCACCGCTCCCGGAACATCCGTGGAATAGGCGCAGCCTTTGAGACTGTCAATGAACCAGGCATAGGAAGAAAGGCTATAGTCAACAATATTATCCAGTACGGTATTGAGGGAAGCAATGGCGTTCTGCCGCATGTCACGGAAACCAAAACTGTTTTTGGCAATGGTTTCATAAGCGCCGCTCAGGGATTGCGGTTCTACTACCAACCCGAATGAGAAATTAAACACAGCGCCGGATTTCATCTCCGATCCCATGCCCCCGGGAATAGGCGCAAACAATTGGGGCTGTACCTGGCCGGCCTTATTCAGTACCGCCACGCCAAACTGGCTATTGGGCAGCGTGGGCAGGGGTTGGAAAGGCAGGTATTGGGGCGAAGCCAGCACACCAAGGGTATGGCTGCCATCATTGACTAAGGTGGTGGGCAGGGGCGCCATAAAAGCCGGGGTAAGGATGGGCCTGTCCGGCAATCTTTTTTCAGTCCAGATCAGGGGCTGCCAGTTTTCCCGAACGGCTGATTTGGCCAGGGCCGGTGCGCCCGTATACCCAATACTGTAATAACCAGCTTTTACCGGCTGGAAAGAAAAGGTTATGGTGGGATAGGGCTTGCCGGAAGTCAGCAGCCAGGCTTTTAAAATAAATTCAGCAGAAACAGGGAAATGAAAAAGGATGGTATCACCGCGTTGTTCCAGCTTGCTGGCCGTAATGCTGGTGGACTTACCGGCGTTGTAGATACTGGCTGTACGCTGGTCTTCTTTGCTGCGCAGGATACGATCATCAAAGCCATCACCCGCTACAGTGGCATTTACCTTCTTTGCTTTGAAATCGGCCAGAGCGGTATCATTCGTTTTCCAGGTCAGGACATTGTAGGAAACTTTTTTAATGCCCGCAGGACGAAGGGCCATGCCAGGGTCTTCCGCATTGTACAGGACCACAAAAGAAGGAGAGAAAGTATATTGACTGCCCTTGCTGCTGATGATCAGGGATCGGCCATCAGTACGCAGACCTGTTTGGGCAGGCGACAGGAAGGGGACACAGATCAGGACAATGGCGGCAAAAAAACTCACGCTTTTCATATGGTGCATAGCATAATCTTGTACGTCAAATGTAGCGCAGGCGGGGCGCACCAGTAACTGACCCGGAGGAGTATTTGGGATGGGAACATTCCCAAATTGCGGGAATGTTCCCATGAAATCATTACCGGATCTGCACGGTTTTGCGCAGCGGCGTTTGGGCGGAATGAGGACCTGCCAGGATCTCGAAAGCCCCGGCATCATAACCGAACGCTTGCTGTTTCGGGCGATAGTAGGAAAAGGCTTCCGGGCCCAGCTGGACGGTCACTTTCTTTGATTCACCTTTCTTCAGGTAGACCTTGGCAAAGCCTTTCAGTTCTTTCACCGGTCGCTCTACCGGGCACTGGGGATCCCGCACATAGACCTGTGCCACTTCCGCCCCATCCCGGGCGCCGGTATTGGTGATGGTAAAGCTGACCTCGGCCCTGCCCTTGCCGGTGGCCTTTACTGCCAGCCTGCTATAGGTAAAGCTGGTATAGGACAGCCCGTAACCGAAGGGGAACATTGGTTTTGTGGTACTGCGGTCATAATGCCGGTAACCCATGAACAACCCTTCCTTATAAGCTACCCGTTTGGTACCGTTATCATGGTAATAGGGATAAGCGGGATTGTCTTCCCATTTTTCTTCAAAGCTCACGGGCAGTTTGCCACTGGGGTTCACTTTGCCGAACAGGATATCAGCAGCAGCTGTGCCGCCTTCCTGGCCGGGATACCAGACATGCAGTACTGCACCTACCTGTTTGATCCAGGGACGCATATCCACATTGCTGCCTGCATTGACCAGCACAATGGTGCGTGGGTTGGCTTTGGCAACGCTTTGGATCAGGCTATCCTGGAAAGCCGGTAAGGCAAAGGGATGGTCGAACCCTTCTATCTCGCTGGTCTCATTCAGCCCGATGCAGACCACGGCCACATCAGCGCTGGCGGCGGCTTTGACAGCCTCCTCAAACAGCAGCACATCCTCGCTCCAGGCAAAGCCGATATCCACCGGATGCACTTCAGCAAAATATTCCAGTCGCACGTTATGGTCCTTGCCACCTTCCAGGCTGATCACCCGTTCATGGGTAGTGATGCCCTGGTTACTCCATTTATCTACCCGGATACTATCGTTGATCCATAACCGGAATCCATCAAAACCCCGGATGGTAAAACGATAGTTAGCTGTTTTTTCCGGGCGGACCACACCGGTCCAGCGGATAGAGCAATGATCAAAAGGTATGCCCTGATTGGCCGCTGCAATATGCCAGCCATTGTGGATGCTGACAGCCGTGTCAATAACGGTTTTGGCAGGACTGCCCTGTAATTTGATATTGGGAAAATACTCGGCTTTCAATCCTTTTATGGAAGAGCCTTTTTCTGTATAGAAAACAGATCTGGCGATCCTGTCCGGCAGGGTGGGCAAACCGGCGGCATAGACCGTTTTGTCAGCGCCAGCGGCCTGCTGGATACCCTGCAGCAGGGACACCGAATGGAAGGGGAATGTATAGGAACTGCCGCCACCGGCAATATAGCTGCTGGCATTGGGGCCAATCACCGCCAGCTTTTTCAAACCGGCTGCATTCAGCGGCAATAAATTTTTGTCATTCTTCAGCAGCACAATCCCACCCCGGGCCAGTTCCAGGGCCACCTGTGCGCCATCGGGGTTATCCATAGGGATGCTGGTATCCAACTGGGGATTATCAAAGAAGCCATGGCGGAAGATAATGCGCAGTATCCTGCGGACCTTATCATCAATGGTGCTTTCTTTTACCTGTCCGTTCTGAATAGCGGGCAGCAGTTTGGCCTTGTTCATCTGGCGGGCGCTGGGCATTTCCAGGTCCAGTCCGCCATTGGCGGCGCCTACGGCATCATAGGTGGAGACCCAGTCGCTCATGACCAGGCCGTCAAAGCCCCACATGCCTTTCAGTATCTTGTTGTTCAGCTCATCATTCTGCGAAGCATATACGCCATTCACCAGGTTATAGCTGGTCATAATGGCGCCTGCTCCTCCTTCCTGTACACAGGCTTTATAAGCCGGCAGGTAGATCTCATGCAGGGTACGTTCATCAATATCGCTGCTCACATTGTTGCGGTCATATTCCTGGTTGTTGGCGGCATAGTGTTTTACGGTGGCCACCACATTCTCCGACTTCAGCCCCTTTACATAGGCCACGCCCATACGCGCATTGAGGAAAGGATCTTCCGTGAAATATTCAAAGTTGCGGCCGCAGAGCGGTGCGCGGATAATATTCACAGCCGGAGCCAGCAGGATATGCACGCCGCGGGCGCGGGAATCCCGGCCCAGTTCCTTGCCGAGGCGGAATACCAGGGCCGTATCCCAGGTAGCTGCACTGAGTACGCTGGCGGGATAAGCCGTGGACTTACCATCCTTATGGGTACCTACCGGGCCGTCGGTCAGTTTGATCTCGGGCAGGCCCAGCCTTTCAATGCCCCGGATATAAAAGACCCTATATCCACCGATATAATCAATCTTTTCTTCAAGGGTCATTTTGGCTAAAAGGTCGTTGACCCGCGCTTCCACCGGCGCTGCTTTGTCTTTGTATACCTGGGCAGGTACGGAGTAGCCGGCAAAGAGGGCCAGCACAAACAACAATCGTTTCATTACTGCTTCTTTTAGTTATAGGGTTGTGGATGCACGACCTGCCAGTGCAGTGCAGGCGCTCGCTCCGTTATTTCTTCAGGTGCCGGCCAATGACGGCTGTCCATACCTTATAGCCTTCGGGTGTCAGGTGCAGCCCATCTTCCCGGTAGTAGGCAGGCGGCAGCCCGCCGTCAGGGCCCAGCATGGCCGTATAGACATCCGCATAGCCTGCATTCTTTTGTCCACGCAGGTAATCCTGTATCAGGGCATTGCTGCGCTGGATAGCCACCGAGTCTTTCAACCGGCGGGGCGATGGTTTGATAGAGATAAAGACAATGTTTGCTTTGGGATGCAGCTCCCTGGTCTTCTCAAACAATTTTGTGAACTGCTCCAGGATCTGTTCCGGTGTCAGCTTATAGCCAATATCATTATCGCCCTCGTATAAAAAGATCTGTGCCGCCTTATAGGGTTTGATGACCCGGTCGGCATAAGCCAGGAGGTCACTGGTCTTTGTGCCGGAGATCCCCCTGTTCAGTACATTCCTGCCGGGAAAATCCTGTTGCAGGGATTTCCAGTTCTCAATAGTAGAACTGCCCGTGAACAGGATGATCTTTTTGCCCGGCGGGTTCAGGGAATCCTGCCGTTCATAGTTCCTGACCTTCTGTTCCCATTTCTGCTGCTGGCTAAGGTTGGCTGCTGGCGCTTTTGAGGCATTGGCTGCCGCAGCGGCTTTCAACGGCTTACCCCGCAGCAGGATCTTACCCAGGTAGAGAACGGTCTGGTCGTATTTTTCCGGGTGCTGACTGATATCCTGCTGCTGCCCTTCTCCCAGTGTACCGGCTTTATCGGCTTTATCAGGCGCCAGGCGGATAACAATGGTATGCTCGCCTGGTCCTACTGCTATCATATCATACTGCCCCCGGTACCGGTTATTGCAATACCGGTTGAAGCGGTTCAGGGTAGACTGGCCGCCTGCCGGCACCGCTTTATAGAGATGGAACCCTTTGCTGGAAATTTCTTCCAAGACCACCGGTTTGCCATCTACTTCAATAGACAGTTGTCCCACTTCCGGCCCGCCGATATCAAACAACCCGAACATAGTACCACTGAACCTGAAGCTCAGGGAAGCGCCTGGCGTAGCTGCTTTCATAATGGTGGGAAACCAGCTGTTGAAACCTTTGATCTTAGCTTCGTCTTTGGTGGTCAGCCGGGTCCATTCTCCGCTGAAGTCGGCCACTTCTTCCGGCGCATACATCCCTGCATCTTCCCAGTTATCCGGGATCAGCGGATTGGGCAGCAGATGTGCTGCACTATTGCCGGTTGTATTTATTTTTTTTATCCCCCTTGCTACAGCGGCCGCATAAAAATTACCGCCTTCCATCAGGGGATGGATACCATCTGTTGAAAAAACAATTTTACCATCAGCTGCTTTGGGATCGCCTTTCCAGACCAGGGCGCCTTCCTGCTCCAGTTTTGCCGCCTGCATGCCCATATGTACGGAAGGCAGCTGGTAATGTTCCGCAATGGCTTCCAGTCCTGTGATATTCTCCGGCACTTTACCCTGCTGGTAAATTTTCGTCTGCCCGTTCAGCAGCGTATATACCAGGCAGATATCCGTCTCCGGGTTATTGCGGATGATCTGCCGGATGATCCCTTCCATACCTGGCTGGTAAGCGCCGTTCACGGCAAACTCTACAAATACCAGGTGGGGTTGATGGCGCAACAGCTGCTCCTGGATCCGGCAGGCCGCCAGGTCTGTGCCCGTACCGGAAACACCGGCATTCAGCCAGCGCATTTTCACATGGGGATACTGCTGCTGTATCCACTTCGACAATTGGGGCCGGTAACCCGTATTCCCCTGGGTGATGCTGCCACCGATATACCCGATCACTACCGGTGCTTTCTTTTCCAGCCTGGCCATAAAATGGGGCAGGCCGCCACGCACGGTACATTCTTTATTGTCCTGGTAACTGCTGACAGCCGCACCCAGTTCCGGCACTTTGTCCGTCATGGGATTGAAGAACAAAGCAGCAGCAGCGCCCTGCGAGGCCGCAATTTTACTGAGCTCGGCAGCGGTCTGCGCAGTGGCGGGCAGCACCCCGATGGTCAGCAGCAATAGTACTATCAAATTTGCACGATAGGGTCTCATAATAATGCTATTTAGTATACAGGAGCGGGTATTTAGTGTACTATAGCTTCAGGGCGATGCAGCAACGTATACTACTGGCCCGGAAGCTGGATGGTCTTTACCTGTTTTTTACCATCGGCCGTTGTCAGCGTAACAGTGACCGATGCTTTTTGCATGGGCGCAATACGAACAAAGCTCCACTCGTACGGATAGCTGTTCAGGGTCAGCGTTTGACCATTGCAAGTGGCCGTTGCCTGCGCTCCATCCAGTGGACCTGTTTCAGCAAAACCAAAAATAGAGTCCCAGCCAAAAGGGGAACGGATCCGGAAGAACCGGAGCTGGCCCCATGGTTCGCCCATATCTATTACTACCATACCCTCCCTCAGGGGTAAGGGTGTTGTAAAGTTTGTTTGCTGCTGAAGCGGGAAGGAAATGGCCACGGCTCCTTTGTTATCCAGTGTCAGGGATACCTTATTTTGTTTCAGTGGCAGGCTGGCCGCAGTTGTTTTCCCGGCTGTATGGAGACTGGCATTGCCCTGGGCTATTATTCCCGCTGCTTTACCAATACTAAGCTCCAACGGCAGTGGTTTATCGGATTCACTGCAAAGGATAACCCAGAAGCGGTCCGCCGACCGGGCCGTGATATAATTCACTTCGGGGCTGTTAAGCTGCACCAGTCCTCGCTTCATCCAGAGACGGGCCTTTGTATCTTCAAATACAGTCCCGGCGCCAGCGCCGTACAACCTGTTGGTGAACCAGACAAAACCATCCTGTTTGCCATAGGGGAACTGCAGCTGTCCGGCAAAACGCTGGATAGCTTCCGTTACCAGGAAATCCCAGGTAAAGGCCATGTGAGCCGGAATATGGTGATAGTAAACAGAACTTACATCCGGTCCTTTGTAGGGGAAATCCGGTTGCATGGTAATATCCGTGAAGCCAGGCGCATAATAACCGGGATAGTTGGTGAACCGGCCTATTACGGCATTCCGGGCATAGGTCTGGAAGAGCGGCCGCCGGGTATACTGGTACAGCCGCAGCAGGTGCGGGGCCCAGCTGCTCATATATACGGGCCGCACTTCCTTACCCGCATCAAAATAGGTATAGGGCTGTTCAAAGCCCAGGCCCACCGGGGATACCAGGGCCTGCGGCACCTGTTTCTCCGGGGCGTCACCCGCTATGCGCGGGAAGCCGAGCCGGTATTTTTTATCGCCCTTCCACCACATAGTGGTGTTGCCGGTGAATTTGCCACCGGCATGGATGGTCTGTAAGGTATCCCGGACAAAAGGATAGGTACGGATACCGGCAATGGTATGGAAAGCGCTGTATTCAGCAGCTTTGAGATAACGTTCTTCTTTGGTCAGTTCATAGAGATCCAGCAGGTCCCACCAATAAGCATAAAAACTCGTGTTGTAAAAGGGAACTTTACCAAAGGGAGCAGGACTGTTGTTGTAAGCCTTTTCCAGGATATACTGGTCGGCAGCCGCTTTTGCAGCCTCCAGCCAGTGGGTTTCTTTGGTGAGGCGGTAAGCCGCCAGCTGCTGCACCCAGCCGGGGATCAGCACGGAATAACCATCAGCTTTGCGGACCTGGTTTTCCGGCAGGGCGATGGCTTTCAGCCAGGGATTGGCATTGCCCAGCAGGCTGTTCAGTCCTTCATAATAGGCCGTGGTGAATTGCGAGTGAATGGGATCCAGCTGCAAGGTCTTTTTATTGTTATTATAGCTGGAAGGCACCACCGCCTTGGCCCAGCGGTAACCGCTCCTGGACAAGGTATATTCAATGGTAGGCAATGCACGCTTCAGGTAAAAATCTTCATCCTGCAGTACCACTGCTGTGGCCACCATGCTGAGCGGTGCGGGATGCACCACGGTGGCTGCGGTAGCCGGGTTGGCTTCAATATCATAAAAGCCCTTCAGCAGCGGGTCCCAGCCGGCAGCACTACCATTGCGCACCAAGTCGATCATATTAAACAAAGCATCTGTCAAAGAGCCCTGCTGTTTCCGGTAGTCCCGCACCTGGTAAACGGAATCGGAAATATATTCCAGCGCTTCGTTCCAGCCTGTGGGCAGTATGCCCAATACAAATTTCCTGGAGATAGTAGCGCCTGTTTTAAACTTTGAATTTGCCAGGCCCAGCACCGGCGAGAAAGCCACCGGCTGCACCTGGTTCTTATCATTTTTGATAGCAAAGCCCATGGGCGAGGTCTGGCTATAGCCCCATTCCAGCGGGAAGGTACTGGTATCTCCACTGACAAAGCTGGAGACCTTTCCCGCAGCTACACTGCTCTCCGCAATAGCCACCGCCTGCTGCATCATGGAGGACACCAGCAACACAGGTTCTGGTGAGAACCGCCGGTACTGGAACATGGGTGGCAATAATATATTGGAAACGGCACTGGTATCCACGCCCTGGAAGGCAGCGATCCCCAGGCTGTAAAAAGCAGTACGGGCAGCTTCAAAGGTCAACTGCACCGTAAGGTGGCGGCCCTGCACGGCCCATTCGCCGGTGAGCTGCGTACCATCTTCTGTGATATAGCTGACTGCAAGCGTATTGTTGTCTGTTTTCTCCACAGCGTAGGGAATGGCTTCACTCAGTTCACCCGCGGCAAAGGGATTGAGCAGGTCTTCCGGTTGCTGCATGGTATACCGCTGACCATTGAGCGTAAAGAAACGGGTAGCTTTGGAACCATTCCAGGAAGGAAAGAAACTGCCGAAGTTGATGGCTGGCGTATCAGCAGACAGCAGGTAGATCTTATGGTCTTCCAGCAGGGCATTCATACTGGTCCACTTCCCGTTCAGCCTGTATTCCGCCTTGGCGCCAAGGCCTTTGTTGTTGACACCGCCTTTTACAAAACGCAGCCGCAGCTGCTCATTGCCAATGCCGGCTACTGTTTCTGCATTTTCAGTCAATACCAGCGGGGCTGATATGGCTGCCTTTTCGCCCCCGCTTACCGGCATCTTCACGGGAGCGATGCGCCAGCGGGCCAGCTCCACGGGTTTCAGCGTATTGGGATCCAGGGCTGCATCTGTGGTAAGCAGGACTGCATCACATCTCCCAAAATTCTTTTTTGTATCCTTCAGGCGCAGCAGCACCTGGCGGGCGCTCAGGGTAGCCCTGCCCACTTTCTCCCAGGCAAAGCCTTCATTACCGTGCTTACCGGCTTCGGCCATTGGCTGTTCATCCACCAGCAGTCGGAACAACCGGGTCCCCTGCCGGTCCTTATAGTCAGCCGCACGCACCCATACAGTATATTCTCCTGCTTTTTTAATATTGATCACAGTAAGCGCATCAGCCGCAGCCACAGGACCACCCATCACACGCAGCATAGTGCTGCCCATACAGAGACTGCTGCGCTCTGCCTGCCAGCCACCGGTAAACTGGAAAGATTCAGCTTCCACCAGGTAATTGACAGGCGGGTCAGCGGCCATGGCCTTCACCAGGAGACAAATAGCAAACAGGAACAGGAAAGCTTTTTTCATAGCGGTAGCGTTTGAAGTTCAGACCAGGCGGCTTATTGAAGATCGATGCTGATCACCTGGATGCCTGTGGCCGGAATAGTAGCTGTAAATCCCTGCTGGTCCGGGCTGGCGATGAAATTGCCTTGCAATAAGCCGGCTTTCAGGGCAGGCTGGCCGTTGAGTGCGGCATACTTATATTGAATGACGCCTTTTACCGTTTCTTCTTTTACGGCATTGTTCAGTAGTACCAGGTACAATTTTTTCTGTTGCCGGTTGATAGCCGCAAAATGATCAATGCGGGAATTATCCAGTTGCAGCAGACCGGCTTTGAGCAATAGTTCGGCCGGCTGTCCCAGGACAGTACCGGGCGCAAAACCATAGGTCTGGTGCGGCCCCACTTTGGGGGTGATAAAACCACGGGGAAAGCTCAGCTGACCATTGGAACGCAGGGTAGCTTCAGAGAGCAGGTAATCTGTGATCCAGCCGATCTGCCACCAGGCATGATGTGGAAAAGGCCCGGCGCCTTTGTTCATGGCGTTCCAGTAATAGGAGGCCACGCCAGTGGCAGGATCCACAAAAGCATCCCGGCCCCAGGCGGCCGCCCTGGCCATCTGCAGGAAAAGGGAATCCTGTGTGAGGGCGAACAGCCGCACAAAAAGCCCGGCATGACTGGCCAGCAGAATGGGTCCGGCATGATTGGCCGAACCAAGGGCGCCACCATGTTCAAAGCTCAGCCCGGCCTGGCTGATCTCCCAGTCCAGTCTTTCGATGCCTTTAACCGTTTTGGGTTGCAGAGAAGGAACAGGATGTGTGTAAATAGAAGTAGTATAGATACGCGCCGCTTTGAGGGCTGCGTCTTTGTATTTAATGTCTTTGGTCAGCTCATACAGGTCCAGCAGGGCCTGTACACTCTGCCCCGTAGCAAAGTCGGGTGCAAAGCGGGCATCGCCGCATACGCCGAGGAACCAGCCTTTGTTGACAGCATTGCTGATGTACCAGTCGGCCCCTTTGCACGCGGCAGTCAGGTACTTTTCTTCTTTCAACAGGTTATAGGCAATCATCAGGCCATAGAAAGTTGGCCGCAGGTCCTGCACGTCCGTAAACAGCGGTTGTTCTGTAGCGTTATCATAGGCTACTACCCATTGACCATTGGGTTGCATCCAGGTCAGGAGCCGGTCGGCCGCCAGCCGCAGCTCTTTGCGCAACGCAGTATCATTGGGTTCAAAGAGCAGGATATTACCCATATCCATCAGCATATAATACGTGGTGCCGATGGGCTCGGAATAGGCGCCCCATTCTTCCGTGAATTTTTTGCTTTTGCTCAGGTAATATTGTCCGGCAGCCGCGCCCTGGAAAAATCCTGGCTGCTGGTGCTGCTGTTTGAGTTTGAAATTGCGGGCATAGGGCAGCCTTGTCCGCTGGAGTACGGTATCATTGGCAATCCTCGCCATCATCCACATAGCGCCGTAATCGGAATTTTTGAGGGCGTCCTTATCGGAATCATGCACTCCGCCGAGATAACGTTGTGCGCCAATGGACGATCCTTCAAAATCATATACCTGCCACATGGAAGTGCTGTCCTGTGTGCCGTAGCGCTGCATATCCAGGATACGATCTGTCAGGGAGCGGCGGGTATCTTTCAGGGCCAGGAAATCGGAGAAACGATAAATATCTTCCACGGCATGTTTAAAGACGCTGTACCAGTCGCCCGGCTGCAGCACATAGCGGAAGCCAAAGCGGATGGTATTGCCTTTCTGCTGTTGTGAACCTTCCTCACCCAATACCGGGTGATAGGCCGTGGGCATCAGCTGGGCCTGCCGGTTCATATGGGAGAGACCAACCCGCCAGTTGTTCTGCGTAATACGATCCTGTTGCCAGGGATCGCGGCCCGTACCCGGCTCCGGCACCACCGCCAGGCTGATAGCATCACTGGTGGTAATAATGGAGGCCAGGGTGGAAATGGTCCGTTCACGGATCACCACAGGTTTATCCGGCAGGCCATGCCCGTATGCAAAAGCATTGATGAAATTATTGTTGAGCGCATTGCCCTGGAAGATGCCGGGAACGGTGGCCCATTGAATAGGCGTATTGTTCAGGTTGACCAGGGTTGGACTGGCCACAGAATAATAACCTGCCTGTTTTACCGTCACTTCCAGCTGTACCCGGACATCGCCGGCAAAGGCTGCGTCCAGCTGCCAGCTGGCTTTGAAGGTGACAAAAGCATTTTCACCGGCAAATACCAGCCCGTTCTTTTCCTTACGGACTGCGGAAGGGTATAACTGGTACGCTGTTCCGGCCGTATTCATTTCCACCGGCGCCGTAGCTTCTTTCCAGGTGCCATGCAGGTACCTGTACTGGGGCTCCGGAAAAACTACCGGCTGGCCATTGGCGCCGATGACAGGCGACGGGATACTATCCGGCAGCTGCCGGGAATACAGAATGGTATAAGCGCCGGAAGGATGCGGCAGCGCGATCCATTGTCCATCTTTTTTTACTGATACCGACAGGAGCTGGTAACCATTGGCCTTCTTTGACCATTTCAGCGACAGCTGGTCGTTGGCCAGGGACACGGTATTGGTCTGCCGGGCAATAACAGGGATCCCGGACAGAAGGGCTACTATCAACCATAATGGACAAAGGATCGTTCTGAGCGTATACAAATTTGCAGATTTTAGGATTCAGCAATCAACGGGCTGCACAGGTCCCTGCACTACGGCGTAATGGTCAGCGTCATTTCTTTGACCAGCTTGTCTTCCCCATTATACCGCACATTGGAAGCTTCAAACACTACTTTATAAGTACCCGGTGTTTCATACACGTGTTTATACTGAGGCAATAAGGTACTGATATTTTTCAAGGCTACACCAGCATCCGGCGCTACAGGGCGCACACTGAACCCTTTGGTGATCACCCAGTCTTCATTATCCGTTTCTGTAGCTGCGCTGTTAGGCATCTGCAACTGGGCGGTAGTGATGCTCCAGACCTTATTGGTATTTTTCACATTGATGGCTTTCCAGCCACCCGAGCTCATGACAGCCATATTGGTGACATTGCCTTCCGGCGAGACCTTATCAGCAGAAAATGTCCGGACGATCCAGTTGTTCTGCCCCTTGGTATTCATAGTATCCAGGTAACGGAAGGCTACATAGAACAGGGCCGTATCCACTGATCCCAGGAAAGGTTTCAAGCTTATAGTGCCGGAAGGCGTCTGGTCCGTCCCCAGGGAGAAATTTGCCAGCTGCGTAACATCCTGCCAGGTGGCTTTCTGCAAATGCTCCACATCATACACGCCTTCAAAATCATTGGACACCATCAGGTAGAGATTGCGCTTCAGCGGATCGCCATAGCGCACCCAGGTATTAAAATTCACCTGGAGATCATTGTCTGCCGCGGTGCGGGTCCGGTATTCATAGTTATGACCCAGGTCGCCGGAATAGAAAATGATATTGTCCGGATTACCCTCCAGCTGGAAAGTAATGGTATCTCCTACTTTATAGGTTTGGGAAGAAGTGGTAATGCTGAGGTCGGCCGATCCTACTTTCACTTTGGCGCAGCCGGTTATCAGCAGGGCTGCCGCGAAAGTAGTTATGATGATCTTTGACATAGTCAGTTATTTTAGGGACTGGATTACCAGCCGGGGTTTTGGTAAACGAGTTTATTAACGGTGATCTCTGTGTTGGGAATAGGGAACAACACATTCCGGGCAGTCACATTTTTGCCTGCATTACCGGCATAAGAGCGGTAGTTGGTAGGCGAAGTGGGGGCGGTAGTGGAAATGGTATTGCCCAGCTCATTCATCACGGATACATACAGGCCCCAGCGGATCAGGTCATGTTTGCGGATGCCTTCAAAACAAAGTTCCCGGAGCCGCTCGTTCTGCAGGAATTCCTGGAACTCTACCTGGTCAAGACCTGCTGGCACATCGGCATCCACATCCGGCGCATCAACAGGTTTACCAAATCCTCTTCTTCTCACCATATTGATAGCTTCATAGGCTTCCGCCGTAGCGCCATGTACATAGTTCTCCGCCTCGGCCTTCATCAGCAGCACATCGGAGTAGCGGATCATGGGGAAATTGGTGGAGTTATAGCTCCGCGCCTTAGTGCCGGTTTCATATTCCCTTCTCCATTTTCCGGGATTGCGGTCATAGATCTGGATGGCGGTAAAATTGGATTTGGACGTCACGCCACTGGCCGTAACAAACTTGTAGGGAGCAATACTCCAGTCCCTGCGGATGGTATCTTTTGTCCCAAACAGGTCGTATAGCTTGGCCGTAGTGCGCATAGCGCCGCCGGAATAACCGATGCTTTCATCGGGACATTCAATGCCATTCTCCACACCAACCCATCCGGCCTGGTCTATATTGCCGATCTTGTTACCATACATGCCCACCTCCCAGATACATTCTTTGGTCTCATTGATATCCTGGGAATGATTGATGAAGATCTGTTTGAAATTGGTGTTCAGGGAATGTTTGCCGGACTGGATCACTTTGTTGGCATAGGTCAGCGCCTCTTCATATTTAGACAGGTCCTTCAGCGGCTCGCCTGCCATTTTCAGGAATACCCGGGCCAGCATGGCCTGCACGCCGGTTTTGGAGATCCTTTCATTGTACTTGAAATAATCGATCTCATTCACCAGCTCTTCCGCCTGCTTCATATCACTCACGATCTGTGCATATACATCGGCCAGCGGGGAACGGGGCAGGTAGGCGTCATTGGCCGACTGGGTAGAAGTCAGTTTCAGCGGCACAGGTCCAAACAGGTCAGCCAGCAGGTAATAATAGTAACCGCGCATAAAGAGCGCTTCGCCTTTGATGGCATCGCGCTGGCGGGTATCCATATTTACCCGGTCCACATTCTCCAGCAGCAGGTTGGCCCTGTTGATGCCTTCGTAGGGGATCTCCCAGACGCGACTGATATCCAGGTCAGCCGCATCCATCACATTCACCCGAAGATTGTTGATGGAAATATTCTTGAAAAAAGCTTCATCACTGACCACCAGGTAGCTGAAGAGGCCGCGGCTGTACATCCGGCCATAGGTATCTATCATCCGGTTGTAGACACCGTTCAGGCTGTTCATCAGCTGGTCTTCTGTATTGAAATAAGTATCGGGTGTTACAAAGTCGGGGCCTTTATCCAGCAGTTTGGTGCAGGAGCTGCCGAGCAGCGAAACCAGGAGGCATCCTGCTAAAAATCGTTTCATTGTACTCGTGCTACGTTTCATATGCAAGTGTTTGGGCAATTAAAAAGTCATGTTCAATCCAACAGTGAGGGTCCTGGGCCTGGGATAGGCGGACCAGTCGAAACCGGGCGTCAGCGCCGAAGGGCGGGTATTGACCTCAGGATCGGGGCCGGTATAATTGGTCCAGGTGAGCAGGTTCTGCGCTGCTACATACACCCTGAGCGTTTTGATCTTAACCGTCTTCAGTTTGGCGGCCGGCAGGTTATACCCCAGGGAAACCGTTTTCAACCGCAGGAAAGAACCATCTTCAATAGTGCGGGAAGAATAAACGGCCGGTCCCTGACCACCTACCCGGTACAGGCTGTTGGAAGGATTGTCCGGCGTCCAGCGGTCAGCATAGGACTTGAACATATTGAGCGAGTTCCTGCTCACCGGATCGCCGCCTTCAAACTCAATGCGGTTGGCATTGAGCAGGTCATTACCATAGCTCCATTGCAGGAAAACGTTCAGGTCAATATTGCCGTAGCTGAAATTGTTATTGAAACCACCGGTATGGATGGGGTTGGGATTACCGATAATGGTCAGGTCATAATCATCTACCTGGCCATCGCCATTGATATCCCGGAATTTTATATCGCCGGGTTTAATATTTGCCCGGGGATTGCCATTGTTGGGGACGCCTTGTTTCAGCACATAGGAAGAACCCTGCTGGTCAAAATCACTATACTGGTAAACACCATCGAACAGCATACCATAGAACATGGCAATGGGTTTGCCGGGGATGGCGATATAAGGATAAGCATTGTTGAAATTACCCCAGGTAACGCGGGTAGCCATGCTGGGCTCATCATCATTCAGGGACAGTACCTTGTTGCGGTTGAAAGCAATATTGAAGCTGGAGGTCCAGGAGAATTTCTTTGTCTCAATGTTGCGGGTATTGAGCGTGAACTCAACGCCCTCATTAGATACCTGTCCTACGTTACGGTAGCCGGTCAGGAAGCCCATACTGGGCGCCAGGGTGGCGTTGAGGAGCAGGTCGCTGGTCTTTTTATAATAATAATCGGTGGTCAGTGATACCCTGTTGTTCAGGAAGCTGAGGTCCAGGCCGATATTGGTCTGGGCGGTGGTTTCCCATTTCAGCTGGGAGTTACCCAGGTTGGTGGGCACCATGCCCTGGCCCGCGCTGTTACCGGTGCTGTAACCCGAAGCAGTCAGTATTTCCAGGGAGGTCAGAGAAGCATAGTCCCCTACCCGGTTATTACCGGTGGTGCCATAACCAATGCGCAGCTTACCATCATTGAGCAGGGGCACGCCTTTCATGAAAGATTCATCCGTAAAACGCCAGGCGATGGCGCCGGAGGGGAAATAAGCCCATCGGTTATCTTTCGGGAATTTGGACGAACCATCAGCCCGGAAAGAAACGGTGAACAGGTATTTGGATTTGAAATTGTAATCTACACGACCGAGGTAAGACAGCAGCCCATTGGAAAGATCACGTACCGGGGCCTGGGTGAGCTGACCCTGTCCCAGCCCATTAATGCCCAGGGACTCATTGGGCACCATGATAGCACTATAGCCATTGGTAAAGGTCCTGCTGTCCTGCATGCTGAGCCCTGCCATCACTTTCAGGTTATGCACCTTGTTGATTTTCTTTGACCAGGTCAGCGTATTCTCATTCAGTAAGTTGGTGGCTTCCGAGTTGAAAAGGGAGCCATTCATCTTGTCGTTGGTATTCTTGTTACCGGCGCGGGTATTGGAATTATTAAAGATCTCCCGGCGGATATTGGCCTTGGTAACACCGCCGGTCACCCGCAACACCAGGTCTTTGACAATGCTGTATTCCAGGTACGAGTTAATGATCAGGGTATTGTTGAAAACCGGGTTATAGGTATTCTGCGTTGCCAGCAGCGGGTTGATGCGCAGGTCGGTGGCAGGATCAATGGAGGGGTCAAACAGGATATCCAGCATATTGGCATCCGTGGCTGAGTCACCGGTAACAGGACGGAAGCCCCAGATACTGTACATCAGACTGGCTGTGGGACTGGTTTCCGAGCCACTGACCACTGTACCATATTTTTTGGTGGAAGTATAGTTGATATTGACACCGGCTTTGAGCTTATTGCTTACCTGCTGGTCCAACACCAGGCGGCCCTGGTAGCGTTTAAAACCACTGTTCAGGATGGTGCCCTGCTGGTCCAGGATATTACCGGAAAAAGAATACCGGGTCTTATCGCTCCCGCCCCGGATGGCGATGCTATGGTTATGGGTGAGCGCATTTCGGAACAGGGCGTCCTGCCAGTTGGTGCCGGACACATTCCTGTAGTCCTCCACTGTTTTACCATCTCTCAGGTACAGGGCGGCGCCTACGGTAGGGTTCTGCTCCAGCTGGTATTGGACAAACTCATAGGGGCTCATCATATCCATGCGTTTGATCACCTGGTTGAGGCCCACCCAGCCATCATAGGAAACAACAGCGGCGCCGGTCTTCCCTTTTTTGGTGGTGATGATCACAACGCCATTGGCGCCACGGGCGCCGTAGATGGCGGTGGCGGAGGCATCCTTCAGGAATTCAATATTTTCAATCTCTTCAGGGTTGATGAGGTTGGCGGCGGCATCTTCTATCGGGAAGCCATCGATCACATACAAAGGTGCATTAGACTGGGTCACAGAGTTATTGCCACGCACCACAATGTTCAGCTCCTCACCCGGCTGGCCATCATTGGAGCTGACCTGCACCCCGGCCACGCGACCGGCAAGTGCTTCGGAGAAAGCCGCCACAGGGGCCTTCTTCATATCTGTTACATTGGCACGGGAAACAGCGCCGGTAAGGTCTTTTTTCTTTGCCGTTCCATAGCCTATCACCACCACATCATTCAGTCCGGTGATATCGCTTTCCAGCACAATGTTCTTGACACGTGCGGCAGCGCCCACCCAAACTTCTTTGGGTTTATACCCGATGGAGGTGATCACCAGGATGACGTTGACGGAATCTTTGACGGGAATAGAATACATCCCCTGGGCATTGGTCTGGGTGCTGGCGTTGCTCTTGCTTTTAAAAGCAATGCTGGCGCCTTCCACCGGCTGGTTCTGTTCATCGGTGATCTTACCGGTAAGGTGTTTAAAGGGCTGCTGGGCGCTGGCCGCCAGGGTCAGCAACAACAAACAACATACCGGGATAAACCGTAACACGGGGGAACGTAAAGCATGTGCGGGTAGACACAAGGTCGGTAGCGGAAAGGGAAATCTTTTCATATAGCAATTGTTCGTCCTGCAATTTTCTGATTAACCAGCCTGGATTCCTGCTAAACCAGGTAAAATTTTTCATGGGAACATTCCCATTTTGCGGGAATGTTCCCATGAAATGAATTTAATCGTACTATTGTACCCATCGTTAACAGCGCTTATATGAAAAAGCACCAGATCACCATTCTTGATATTGCACGGGAGCTGCATATTTCCAAATCTACGGTATCGCGGGCATTAACGGGTCATCCCAGCGTACATCCTGAAACCCGCCAGAAAGTACTGGAGCTGGCCGGCCAGCTGGACTACCAGCGCAATATGCTTGCCATCAGCCTGATCACCCATAAGACCAATACCATCGGCATTATTGTACCGGAATTCAACAGTTCCTATTTCCCGCAGGCTATTATCGGCGCACAGGAAGTGGCCACCAAAGCCGGCTACAATCTGGTGATCTGTCAGTCGGACGAAACCTATGAGACCGAAGTGGCCAATACCAAAGTGATGCTGGCCAGCCAGGTGGACGGGCTCCTGGTATCAGTGACAAGGGAGACCAAGAACTTTGATCATTTTAAGGTGTTCCAGCGCAAAGGCATTCCCCTCGTTTTCTTTAACCGGGTCTGCGATGAAATGGAAGTCCCCAAAGTGATTGTGGACGATTACTACGGCGCCTTCCTGGCCACCGAACACCTGATCAGCCGCGGCTATAAACGCATTGCCCACCTGGGCGGTCCTTTATCGCTTAAGATCAGCGAGAAACGATTGAACGGCTATTTTGCCGCCCTCAAAAAATACAAACTGGAGATTGACGAAGAGCTGATCATCAACTACGACCTGGACACAACAAAGGCGCGGATCTATGTCAACCACCTGCTCAACCTGGACAACCCGCCCGACGCTATCTTTGCCGTGAATGACCCCACCGCTATTGAGACCATGCAGGTGATCAAAAAAAGAGGGCTGCGCATACCCGCAGATGTAGCGGTGGTAGGCTTCAGCAACGACTATGCCTCCAGCCTGGTGTCTCCTTCCCTCACCACTATTGCTCAACCAGTTAGAGAAATAGGCATGACGGCCGCCCAGCAGGTGCTGGACCTCATCAAAAAGGACAATGCCGACTGGAAGCCGATCATCAAAGTATTGAAAACGGAGCTGCTGGTCCGGGAATCCAGCTAATACCGCCTGATAATTATCATGAGCAGGCTGATGAGTTAATTGTAGTTTCGACAACTAAATATTGCCGTATGTACAAACGACCATCCGCCTTACTAATCCTTATCACCCTGCTGGCCTTTAGCCTGCCCCTGGCAGCACAGACAGGACTTCCCATCTACCAGGATCCCAATAAACCCATAGAGCAGCGTATTGAAGATGCCCTCTCCCGCATGACGCTGGAAGAAAAAGTGGCTATGTGCCATGCCCAATCCAAATTCAGCGCTCCCGGTGTGCCGCGCCTCGGCATTCCCGCCAACTGGACCACCGACGGTCCGCATGGCATCCGTGCTGAAGTGTTCTGGGACAAATGGGACCAGGCCGGCTGGACCAATGATTCCTGCACTGCCTTCCCCGCACTCACCTGCCTGGCCGCCTCCTGGAATACGCAGATGGCCGGTCTCTACGGCAGGTCTATTGGCGCAGAAGCGCGCTACCGCAATAAGAATATCCTGCTTGGCCCAGGTGTCAATATCTACCGGACACCCCTCAACGGCCGCAATTTTGAGTACATGGGAGAAGATCCCATACTCAGCGCCACTATGGTAGTCCCTTATGTACGTGGCGTACAATCTAACGGCGTAGCCGCCTGCGTCAAACATTTTGCCCTGAATAACCAGGAGATCGACCGCCACAAAGTGAATGTTAACGTGGACGATCGTACGCTGTACGAGATCTATCTGCCCGCCTTCAAAGCAGCAGTACAGGAAGGCAAGGCCTGGGCCATCATGGGCGCCTACAATAAATACAAAGGGCAATGGGCCTGCCAGAATGAATACCTGCTCAACAATATCCTCCGCAAAGAATGGCAGTTTGATGGCGTAGTGATCTCCGACTGGGGCGGCGTTAATGATACCAAACAGGCTATCTATCATGGACTGGACATGGAATTTGGCACCTGGACCAACGGTATGACGGAAGGCGCCAGCAATGCGTACGACAACTACTACCTCGCCCTTCCCTTCCTGAAACTACTCCGTTCCGGTGAAGTGAAAGTGGAAGAGGTAGATAAAAAAGTACGTAATATCCTCCGCCTGATCTTCCGCACCAATATGAGCGCCAATCTGCCCTGGGGCTCCTTCGCCTCCGAAGAACATGCTGCCGCTGCCCGCCAGATTGCCCAGGAAGGCATCGTCCTGCTGCAGAACAGGAACAATGTATTACCAATTGACCTGACCAGGGCCAAAAAGATTGCCGTGATCGGTGAGAATGCCATTAAAGCCATGACCGTTGGCGGAGGCAGTTCTTCCCTTAAAGCCCGCTACGAACTTTCGCCCCTGGATGGTTTGAAAAAACGCATAGGTAACCAGGCTACTATTGTTTATGCCCGTGGTTATGCCGGCAAAACTTCCCTGGGACAGGATGGCCTGGTAACCCAGGATATCCGGGTGAGTCAATCAGCTGAAGAGCTGATGGCCGAAGCCTGCGCCGTTGCTAAAGATGCCGATATCGTACTCTTCTTCGGCGGGCTCAATAAGAACGACGGACAGGACTGCGAAGGAAATGACCGCGCCTCCATTGATCTTCCCTATGGACAGGACCAGCTGATCAGCGCCCTGGCCAAAACCAATAAGAACCTGGCCGTGATCATGATCTCCGGGAATGCTGTAGCCATGCCCTGGGTGAATGAAGTACCAGCCATTGTACAGGGCTGGTACCTGGGGGCTGAAGCCGGTCCCGCCCTGGCAGGCATTTTAACAGGCGATGTAAATCCTTCCGGCAAACTGCCTTTCACATTCCCGGTAAAACTGAAAGACAATGGCGCCCATGCACTGGGTGATTATCCCGGCGATGGCAATAAGGAAGAAACTTACAAAGAAGGACTGTTTGTAGGTTACCGCTGGATGGACAAGAACAATATCAAACCCCTGTTCGCTTTTGGCCATGGCCTGAGCTATACCAGTTTTGAATATGGAAAGGTAACTGCCGACAAAAAAGAAATGACTACCGATGAAACGATCCGTATTTCAGTAACTGTTAAGAACACGGGTACCCGCAAAGGCGCTGAAGTGGTACAGCTTTATGTCTCCGATAAAAAATCTTCTCTCCCCCGTCCTGTAAAAGAATTGAAAGGATTCCAGAAAGTGGAGCTGGAACCAGGACAGGTAGGCACCCTGCACTTCCTGATCAATAAAAAGACCCTGAGCTTCTTTGATGATACAAAACACGATTGGGTAGCCGAACCCGGCGAATTTGAAGCGCTGATCGGCGCCTCCTCGGTGGAAATAAAAGGTAAAGTCAGCTTTCAATTGAAATAACAGCTTCCGGCCTCTACTCTTTGAACAGGGTCTGCCAGCATTCTGGCAGACCCTGTTCTTTTTTCCTCCCTACCCAGACACCCCGAAGCGTTAGGAGGTAACGCCGCAGAACACCTGTTTTTCTGGCTCCCTACCCAGAAACCCCGGCGTCACTTGTGGCCAAAACGCCACGCCAGCAAGGAAAAGCGCTATTTTTTCATGTATACTTTACTGGTAGTTTTGTTAAGGAAACAGGAAAAAATAGAAGTGGAATGAACAGAGTAAAAGGAGAAAGGCATTCAGGTGATATTAAAGCAACCGGGGGGATGCTTTAATATCACTGAACGCCGGGGGATCTGCAACCTTTCTTTCGATGCTGGTATACATATGTTTTCGGGTGTAAAATGAGTAAGAGGATGACGCTTCTTATGGTTGACGTTCCAACATGCTGCGGTGGTTCGCAGCATGTTTTTTATTTGCAGGCAGCTCCTGTGTGTACGACTACACAGCACTGTCAGCTGCATTTTACCCTATCTTTGGTTTTTCCCTGTATCCTGTCCGGCCGGTACTGCTGGCCTGGCGCTCCCGATCACGCTTACAACATCCAATATGCTCAACATCCTGATTGCTGATGATCATCTTTCTGTCCGCTTAGGCATGCGCCTCCTGGTGGAGGACACTTTGGGAAAATGCGCCGTTGATTTTGCCGGTAATGGGACCGAGCTGATCAAGGCTCTACGCACCAATTCTTACCATATGCTGATCACGGACATGAACATGCCCCAGGCAGATATGCTGCAACTGGTACCGGCAGCCCTATCCATACAACCTCAGCTGAGGATACTGGTGATCAGCGTTAATCCTGAAAGTATTTTTGCCAAGCACCTGCTGGCGGCAGGCGCTTTCGGGTATTTGCAAAAAGATGCACCGGAGCCGGATATAGTAGCAGCTATCCGTAATATCAGTAACGGTAAAAAATACCTGAGCAGCTCACAGCTGGACAACCTGGACCAGTTGCTTTCGCCTGTTGCGGACAATTCTCCTTTTTCCCGCCTCTCAGGGCGGGAGATGGAAGTAGTACTGTTACTGTTGAAAGGAAAAGGGCCTCTTGAAATATCCGCTGCGCTGTCAGTGAGCGCTTCTACTGCCAGCTCCTTTAAGGCCCGGGTATTTGAAAAGCTGGGGGTTAGCAACGTGATAGACCTGAACTGGCTGGCCCAGATGCATGGGCTCAGTGGCCCGGGTACGCTAAAATGATCCTGAACTCGCTCCCTGCTCCCGGCTGGCTTTCTATTTCCAGCCGTCCCTGGATCTTTCCCAGCAGGTCCAGGATCAGCATACCGCCCAGCCCGCCGCCTTTACGGGCATCTACCTCCTTCTCAAAAAAAGCGTTGATCTGCCGGGCATCCATGCCTACACCTGTATCCGATACGCTGATCACCAGTTGTTCCTGCATTATCCTGGCCTGCAGTTCCACTACGCCGTTGCTGGTATTCTTCTGGGCATTGTCCACCAGGTTGCGCAAAATGGTGACCAGCAGCACCGGATCAGTATAACAGCTTAAAGCTGTAGGGTAAATGATCAGCTCATTGTTACGGCTCTTGAGAATGTCCTTGTATAAAGTAGCCGTGTCTTCAAACAACTGCTGAATTACAACCGTTCTTTTCTGCACGGCATACAATCCATGCTGGCTTTTGGCCCAGGTAAAAAACTGGGAAGTAAAATTATAGAGGGTGCTGGTACTGTTCCTGAGCTCGCGCAATCGTTCCGCCAGGGCTGACTGGTCCAGTTGCCGGTAGGTCTTTTCAATCCGCTTACCCAACAGGTCCAGGAACCTTATAGGAGATTGCAGGTCGTGCAGCACAATAGAGATCACCTGGTCCTTGACCCGGTTGCTGCGTTCCAGCGCCTGCTCTGAATCCGCCAGTTGGCGCACCACTTCCCGAAGTTCGCTGGTGCGTGTAGCTACACGTTCTTCCAGCAGCAACGCCCGCTGCCTGAATTGTATGGTCTTCCAGCGCAGGTACAGATACACGGCCAGCAGCAGCACCAGGATAGTTACTGTATAGAACCATCCTGTCTGGTAAAAGAAGGGAGCTACCGATACCCGGAAAAGCAGTTGCTGGTAAGAAGTATAATTACTTCCATCCCTTTTCCTGAAAAGGATCACCTGCTCGCCCGCAGGCAGGTTCTCCACCACTACCCTGCCATCCGCAGGCACGCGCTCCCAGGCAGTCCTGATCCCTTCTATAGTATACTCCAGCAATATATTCTCTGCATTGCCAAAATAAGGACTGGTCACTTCCAGCGACAACAAATTATTCCCCGCCGCCAGCGTAAAGCTGGTCTGCTGTTTATCCAGCTCCTGGTTATTCAGCAGTATTTTATCCAGGTATATAGCATGTTCCGGGAACAACAGTTTTGTTTTGTGGGGATAGAACCATACCAGTCCATCCAGGGAAGGCAGGGATAACATACTGTCTGCAAACCAGGCATAGGGCCATTGAAAGCCACCGTTGAATTCATTGGTAGGCAGACCATCGGCCTTACCGAACATATAATAATAGACATCCCGGATACTGCCCCGGGCATAAGCCAGTAATTCCGTTTTACTGACCTTGAACAACCCGTTATTGGTGGTCAGCCAGAAAAAGCCCCGGCCATCTTCTACGAATGCATGTACGGAACGCAGGGAATTGCGGGGTCCATAGGGAAACCTGGTCAGGCTATCGTTGCTGAAAAGATAAAACCCATTATCATAGGTACCGATCCAGAGATCATTGTTTTCATCCCTGTGCAGGGTCCGGATAGTAATGCTGTCCAGCAGATGTCCGGACAACTCATTCTTTGGCCAGTTATACCAGTAAAGCCCTTTGGTGGTGCCAATGATAAAGCTGTTACTTTCGTCTTTCACAAAACAGGAAATAGTGCCTTTGCCCGGCAGGGATCTCTTTTCCTTTAACTGCTGATTTTCCAGCCTGAACAGGGTATTTCTTGTACTCACGTATAGGCAGGAAGTATCAGGCCAAAGGAGCATGCCGGTAATTTTCCCGTCCAGTTTTGCCAGTACCTTTTTTTCCAATCTTTTAACATTGAAAGCACAGAGGTCAGGCGTTTGTCCATAATACAGCAGTTCCTTACCCACTGGCTGTAATACACTGGGCTGATCACTGGCTATATCCAGGTAGCGTGCAGCCCTGGTACGGGAAAACAGCGTATTGCCACAATACACGGTATTACTGTCCAGCATCGCCTGGGTATAATAGTTCTGCCCTTTCCCAACACCCGTAAGCGGCGGATCGGGGCTATCAAATATGATGGGTCTTGCAATGAACAGGCCATCTATATGACTGCCCAGGTAGTAACAGTCATTAGCCGGATCATAGGCTATAGCGTGCAGTTCTTTGATAGCCAGCGACGGTAATACACAACGGGAAAAAAGTCGCTGGTCTTTCACATACAGGCGGTACAAATTGCCTCCGCTGAAAACATAGGCGCCACTGGTACACCAGAGCGCCCTGAAATCACCCCTGAGGAAAGCAGGGTCCAATCCGAGCGGGCCTTCAACCCGCTTCATACCAGTAATGTCGACGCCATTGACCCAGGCTTCTACCCGGTTGCCAGCGGTCAATCGCAGACAGATACTGTCCAACAGGAGATATTGCTGTTTTGCTTTTTTCAGTACTACCCTGTTGAGCAGTTGCCCGCTGCGCAGGTAGTATAGCATATCGTTCAAAAAAACATAACACTCCTTCCTGTTGAGCCCAACAATCTGGTTATCCTCCAGGTCAAGGACAAACTGTTCCCAGATATCTTCCTGGCCCAGCAGGGAGCCGAGGCTGTCGATGATGGCATCGTCCACCTTATATCCTATCCTGGAATGGATACCGTTAAAAGGCCCGCCATAGACCGGGGTAAAGCTGGCATGCTGCTCACCCTGCTGTAATTGTACAAACGAATTATCTATCCAGGTAGCCAGCAGCTGTCCATCTGTATCAGGAAGGATGGCCCGCACCCGGTTGGTCTGGAGACCAGGTATCTGGGGTTGTTCGTAGACTTTAAAATTCCGACCGTCAAAGCGGACCAGCCCCATCTCTGTCGCCAGCCAGCAAAAACCTGCTTTATCAAATCCGATACTTTTTACACTGTTCTGCGGAAGTCCGTTGCTGTTATTGTAGTTGATGATCCGGTAGAAGGGACGCTGGCTGCAGGCTATTACAGGAATCAGGGCATACAGCAAGATCAGGATCAAGGTTCCGGCACACTTCATCAGCAGTAATTGATGTTGCAATATAAGCCTTAATCAGGGGCATACGGCCTCACAAAGCCCGTGAGCCGGCCTTCAGGAATGCAGCTGCCTCAGGCTTTCAAGAGCGGCGATCATAAAATTGATCGGAATCAATAATCTAAAACAGCGTAAGATGGGTTTGCAGCAGGGCTAATTGCTTTATAAACATACAGCCGTTGTGCTATTTTGAAAAGGGCTGATCAAAAGGTTCGTCAGGGCGCTGCAAATGGCCTGGTCAACTTTTAGACTCCGCTGACAGGGTGCCTTTTGATCAGCCCGGTAGTAAGGGATATTACCAGCTTAATTTGTCATAAGTATATCCGCCGGTCTTGTTTTCGGTCCAACCGGGTGAGCCGTCCGGATTGAATAAAGTGCGACTGGAATTCAAAGTCACCGGGTACTTGCCATCATAGCCATAAGTGAAGCTGTATTCCTGGAATTTGAAATAGGTAGAATCTGTCCGCCCATAGAATTTCTGGGTGAGGATATTGTTTTCCGGGATCGGATCGTATTTTACCAGGATCCAGTAATCGCTGACCCAGAAAGGGATTACGGGGAAGTTACCGATAGTGGAATAGGGATTGATCTTATTGTCGTAGGTATACTCTTCAATCACCGACGCCCGTGCAGTAGGAGCAGTCAGTGTTCCTTTGGATGCTGCAGTACCGGTAGGGCTGCCGTCAAAATAAGAAGTACGTTTTACGTTCTGGCTATTGCCATAGTATTCGTAATTGGCATAATCGTAATAAGTAGCGTCTCCAACTTTCTGAATGATACGTCCCCGGTTATCATAGGTAAAACTGGTCTGCCCAAGGAACCCGGCCAAATTGGTATACTTCTCTACCCGTACCAGTTTGCCGCCCAGGTAGATATACTGGTTATAATACCCGCTGGCGGAATCGGTTTCGCGGATGGGTCTTTTCTGTTGATCGTACGTAAAAAATACATTGGGGCCTATTCCTGGGTTGAATTGCATGGACAGCTGCGTTAGTAATCGCTGACTATTGTATTGGAACCGGAGCGGGTAGCCGCCCTTCAGTGCTTCCGTCACCTGCCGGGCGTCTTTGGGGAAAGGAACATGATCATGTTTGTTACAGCTGATGACCATTATGGACATAGCAAGCCATAGCATTATAGCATAATGTTTCATAACATAGGTTTACTGAAAATGAATAATAACGTTTAGCCTGATGAGTGTTTACATGAAGGCAACGGCAGGACTGTCTTTCAAGGAGATGAGTGGAAACGCGGGGGAGCTGTAGGTATGCATACTTTCAGGCTATGAATGTACGCAATTCTATTGTGAAACGCTAACGTTGCGGGTTATTTGTTTGCCCGTCACCTGCGCTGGCACTGAATTTCAGCTATTGTTGAAAACATTCTACCCCTATTTTATGGAATTCAGGCATTACAGAACCATAGGTAAAATCATTTCAGTTGAGCTTGTCAACCTTCTATTATCTGCTATTCCTGTCCTGTATTGGCTGCCATGCCCATTCTTCCCAAAAGGACAACCCGACCGGGGAAGAGAAAGGGATACAGTCGCCTGCGGTAGCTGCACCATTCGACACATCGGCCAGGACCATCCATGTATTTGTAGCTTTATGCGATAACAAATACCAGGGCATAGTACCGGTTCCCGCTGGCATCGGGAATGGCCAGGACCCTGACAATAATTTATACTGGGGCTGCGGTGCAGGTATCCGCACCTACTTTAAGAAAAGCAGGGACTGGGTACTGATCAAAAAATACCGGGTGGATAAGATCAGGCTGGAAAGGCTGGTCTTCCGGCATAGCCAGCAAAACTACTACCTGGTGGCGGATGCCTATGATGGCCGGTATATCCGCCAGTGTACCATTGACTTTCTCAACAGCTGCAGCGGACAAACCAGGGATACAGTAGCCATCCCCGGCATGACGCTGGGTATTAATGGCAATGCCGGACTGGTTAGTTATATAGGGCATGACGGGCTCATGGACTTTCAGCTGAACCAGGATTTTCAGAATACAGATGGCATAGCAAGAGATGCCATCATACTGGCCTGTATCAGTAAAAGATACTTCTCTCCGTTGCTGGCGGCTACAAAAGCCAATCCCCTGGTCTGGACCACCGGCCTGATGTGCCCTGAAGCCTATACCTTACACGATGCCCTGAGTGGCTATATCAGGAATGAATCTGCTGAAGAGATACGGACCAGGGCGGCCAAAGCATATGCCCGATACCAAAAATGCAGCGAAAAAGCAGCCAGGAATTTACTGGTTACGGGCTGGTGACCGGGCCTGCAAAAAGATTCGTTAAAGCTGGGCTATACAGTGCAACAGTAAATGGTATTGCAGTACCTTAAAAGCCTAATTGCAAACCGATTCTTCCAATGAAAACAGGCCTTCTCCTTTTTCTTCTCATCGCTATGGCCGATAGCCTGTTTCCCCAAGCGCCTGCAACCTACCTGGCAAAAGCTTCCCTCAAAAACAAATTCGGGTGCATAGACCCACAAGGCAATGAAGTAATACAGATCATCTACAACGACATAGGAAACTGGGGCAATAACCGTATTGCCGTCAATAAAGGTTCCCGGATAATAAACCACCAAAGACAAGGCGGGCAATGGGGCTTTTGCAATGAAAAGGGCGAACTGGTCATAGCCATAACCTATGATGAGGTACAGACTTTCTCGGAAGGAATGGCTGCAGTGAAAAGAAACAACAAATGGGGATTTATTGACAGTGCCGGCAACCTGCTTATCCCCTTTCAATTTGATTATGCCGGCTTGTTCCGGGAAGGACATTGCATTGTTGCCAATAATGAGAAATATGGGTTTATAGACCGGGTAGGAAAAATAGCCATCCCGCTTACATTTGACGACCTGAATGATTTCAACGGAGGCGTAGCCAGCGCCTTTATTGGCCAGAGAGGGGCAACGGAATGGGAGGAGAAAAAAGGCTTCTATTGCCTGATAGATTCCAACGGACAATGGCTTACCAATGAGAACTACCTGAGTATTGCTGACTTTCACGACGGCTTAGCCAGGGTAGAAATAGCCAATGCCGAAAATTCAGACAATAACAAGTTCGGCTTTATCAACAGGAATGGTATACTGGTGGTGCCCGCCACTTATGATGGCGCGGGCAATTTTTGTGAAGGCATGGCGGTGATAGCCTATCGCCATGGCCCAAAACATAATATACTACTGACCTATCATACCTATGGCTATATTAATAGGGAAGGAAAGGAGATCATCCCCGCAAAGTATATCCGGGCCGATAATTTTTCAGGAGGAAAAGCGGTGGTAGGGCTGATAAAAAAAGGCGAAGAACCATACACACAAAAAACGCAGGGAAACCTGACTTTTATAGATGAGGAGAACCAACCGCAATACGGACTGATCGATAAGGAAGGCCGGTATATTTTAGCGCCTGATTGGGCTTTGCTGGCGGTCATAGACAATGACCTCCTGTTAGCCCAAAGAGACCGGTTATTGGGTAAAGGTGTCATTACTATCAAAGGGGAGACCCGGGTTCCTTTAAGGTATTCCAATATTGAATATGCCGGCAATAATATTCTTGTAGCTGACAACGGAGCCAGTAAACGGACAACATTCATCATGGATATCCATAACAGGGGATTGCTTACTATTGACCATAATACCTCTGTTATGAGATACGAGCTTGGGATGTTACATATCCGCACAGATAATAACCGGAAAAGCGGGTTTATTAACCTCAAAGGTCAGTTGGTCATACCAGCTAAATATGATCGCATTTACAGGTTTGAGCCAACAGCCCCTGAAGGATCCCGGCTATACAATGTACCGCTGTTTATTCCGGCAACCCGATCTGTCTTTGATCAGTGAACACTGCACAGCATCAGGAGATACCCTACCTGCTATTCCAGGGCTGCTATAGCTGCTGCCGACAGCCCGGTGAACCCGGCGATCTTTTCAAGCGGTTCTTTACTTAGCTTCATTTGAAGGGCAATAGCGGCCAACGCAGCTGATGCGCCAATTTTCATCCCTTCCGCCCTTCCTTCTTTTATTCCATCATCCCTGGCAGCTTCCTTTATCGCATACATATCCCATTCTTCTTTCCTACGAATCATATAGTTCAGGTATTCCGGATTATCCAATTTTGCACTCATAAATAATAGTTTAAATAAAGATCGCTTTTCGGTCAGTTTTTAAAGCGCCCAGTACTTCTGTATTCCTGAAAAAGATGTCTACGATCAAGGATTCCAGGCATATCAGGGCATTCAGCGGATCCAGGAATCTTCTTTCTTTTACCTGTTCCATAATGATACAGGCAAATTAGATAACCTCGCATAGACAACCACGTGATTTATCCCATTTGTTTATGTGATTATTCCCGGATCTATCCTGAGTATTTCAACAAACCGGCCTCAATAAAAGCGGATGGGCAATACATTCCGGAAGAATGTATTGCCCATCCGCCACTAAAGGTCATCTGAGCTGGCTATCGCAACAGCTATTTACCCATCTGAAGGGTATACGAGAACCGGGTTGGCCGCGCATGTACAAGGAAAGGATCAAGCGGTCTTGGTCCGCAACCATGTGAGCCTACGCCAAGCGTTTTGGCAGCAATGCACAAAACCGTTCCCTTGCTTACCGGCAGATCGATCTTATACTCCACCGGTTCCATTTCCTCATCGCTGTAAGGCAACGCAGACACCTGTAACAGGCTGTCGTCCTTTACAACGGTCAGACCGGCGCCACGCTGCGGGCTGATCTTCGCCCAGCGCACGTCTTCATGATTACCGCATTCCATCGGTTTTTCATAGGGAGTCATTTGTGCTTTTACCGTACTGCTGTACCGACCTACATCAGAGCCGCGTTTCCGGTCGGCATAGTTTTCCATCGGCCCCCGGCCAAAATAACTGAACTGATCCAGCTGCTTGTCCAGGAACAGGCGGACACCCATTCTCGCCACTACCAGGTCATGCTTTCCACCACTCACATCATTGGCCACCTGTATGCTGCCATTGGCACGGATAGTATAAACGGCCTGATGCACTATTTCGAATTTTTCTTTGCCGGCGCCTGCCAGCGTAAAGCTGACAACTACCATTCCGGGATCCGGTTGTACAGTGGTACACGCACGCACGGTCCAGCTCAGGGTTTTCAGTCCATATTTATCCCATTCGGGCGAAGTCCAGGTATCGTCAATCTGGTGGGGCGCCCGCCAGAGGTGCAGCAGCGGACCACCATTTTCCTGAAGCAGGGTTTTACCAGCTTTGGTCAGCTGGGAGATAACCCCCTTCTGTTTGTTGAAAGAAACAGTAAAATCATTTCCTTTCACTTCAATGAGCGAAGCATCTTCTTTTACCTGCAGCTTACCGGTTATTGTTTGTACAACAGCCGGTACGCCAGCAGGCAGTTGGAATTGCTGCCAGGCTACTTCATAGCCTTTCGGCGCCCAGATGGTCTTACCTGCCTGTACAAATGACAAACGAAGGAAATATTCAGCGCCGGCTTTAGGCTGTACCTGGTAAGGAATAGTGATCTCTTTTTCTTTGCCAGGTTCCAGGCTGCCCAGCGGCAAAGCTCCTTTGGCAATCACAACGCCATTTTCCTGCAATTCCCAGCTGGCGGTAAAGCTGCTGAGGTTAAGGAACTGGTATCGATTCCTGACCACAAAGGTTTTGTAGCTGTCATCCTTGGGCTGAACGCTGATCCACTGGTAAGCGTGTTTCAGTTCGGGATAATGAGGTTTCAGGGAACGATCGGAAAAGACAACGCCTTTGTGGATATAATAACGGTCGTTGGGGTATTCTCCAAAACCACCGCCAAATGCCGTAATAGGACGTTTGGGATCTCTCCTGTTATAGATCCCCTGGTCATGCCATTCCCAGATAGCGCCACCCAGTAAGGAGGGGTATTTATCAAAAATATCATTGTACAGGTCTACAGCCCCCATGGAATTGAACATGGCATGAGCATATTCACAAAGATAAAAAGGCCTGAAAAGGGATTGGTCTTTGGCGGCATTCTCCAGGTCGCGGTGATTGGTATACATCCGGCTGTCAATATCAGCGGGATTGTCTTTACCAATACCAAAGCCTTCATAATGTGTGAGGCGATCCGGATCAATAGCCCTGATAGCCTGTAATGCCGCCCGGAAATTAGAGCCGCCACGACCATTTTCATTACCCAGCGACCAGATCAGCACCGATGCATGGTTCTTGAAATTCTCTGTATTGGCTACGTTGCGTTCAACAATCGCTGCTTTCATGGTGGGTTCTTCGTCAAAGCGACCACTGGCGCCATGGCATTCCACATTAGCTTCAGCTACCAGGTATACACCGTATTCATCACAGAGCTCATACCAGCGGGGATCGTTGGAATAGTGGGAAGTGCGTACATGATTACAGTTGGCCTGCTTAATGAGCAGCAGGTCTTTGATCATCCCGGCTTCAGTCACCGTATGGCCGGTCTCCGGTTCATTCTCATGCCGGTTCACTCCTTTGAGCTTGATGGCCACACCATTTACCCTGAGTTCCCGGCCAACCATTTCAATTTTGCGGAAACCAGTGCGGGTGGAAAGAAGCTCCGTAGTCCTGGCGCCCTCCAGTAAACTGAGTACAGTGGTATACAGTGCAGGTGTTTCAGCAGTCCACTTTTTAGGATTGGACACCGGGTATTCAATGGTTATGGTAGTTTCTTCACCGGGCTGCAGGGCAGGTACCGCCTGCTGCTTTTTAGCACCCGGAACGGGTTTGCCACCATCATATAAGGCTACTTCCAGTGTCCGGGCTTTTGCCGGGGCAGTGGTATAGTTCTTTATGCTGGCGGTAACAGCCAGGGTGGCATTGCGATACTGATCATCCAGCAGTGTCCGCACATGAAAATCACGGATATGCTGACCAGGGCTGCTCCACAAGGTTACGTTGCGAAAAATACCGCTCAGCCGCCACATGTCCTGGTCTTCCAGGTAGCTGCCGGTAGTGAACCGGTATACCTCTACGGCAATCATATTCTTACCGGGTTTGACGTACTGGGTAAGGTCAAATTCAGTGGCATTGCGGCTGTTGACGCCATAGCCAACTTTTTGTCCGTTGACCCACAGGAAAAATCCTGCATCTACCCCATCGAACGTAATGAAAATCCTGCGGCCGTTCCAGTTCTCCGGCACAACAAAATCGCGGCGGTAACTGCCAACCGGATTTCTTTCTGTAAAAGCAGTGAATTTTTCAGGAGGCTTGCTCATCACCCGGGGAAAATCACTCTGGAAAATATAGTTGTAGTTACTATAGTAGGGGGTTCCATAACCGGCCAGCTGCCAGTTGGAAGGCACCTGTATATTTTTCCACTGCGATACATCATATTCCGGTTTATAGAAATCCACCGGACGTTTCTGGGGCCAGTCTACCCAATGGAACTTCCATGCGCCATTTAAAGAACGGGCAAAAGCAGCTGCATGCCGTTTGCCCGCCAGCGCTTCCGTCAGGGAGGCATATGGCATCAGCGTAGCATGGTTGGGTTCTCTGTTGATCCCGATGTTTTCAGGATCTTCAATTTCCGGGGGTACAGGAGCATGGGGACCGGGTCCAGGCGTGCCAGGCTGAGCCTGTGCAAAACCGGCGGCCAGTAAGGCAAGCGCCCATGCCATCAAATTTTTTCTGAGCATATAACAGTGATTTAATCTAATTGCCTTACAATAAAAATGCAACAGCCGGCCCACGCCGGTCTGTTGCTATAACGATAAAAAATTAAAAAGCAAACAACTCGGCAAGATGTGTCACCGTGGAGTTGTGACAGGAGTTTATTACTATCTTGAAATAACGCGCCTTCTTAAACCCTTCCGGCAGGAACTGGTTCTGAAGCGGTCCAACATTCTGCAGGTTGAAGGTCCCGGCATTGGTCCAGTTAACATTATCGGCACTAACCTGGACATTCACTTCGTTGGGCCGGCCGTCACGATCTTCCACCCTGCCTATAAAGCCAAGGCCGTGCAGTTCTTTCTCCTCACCCATATCAATTGTCAGGTAATGAGGTGGTACGGGAGAACCATTTTTCCACTGGCTATGCCAGAAGGTTTTTTGTTCATTGTCGAATACAAAAACAGCGCGACCATTATTAGCCCCCTCTCCGTCGGCCTCCTGAGAGGAAAAACCGATGATCTGGAAAGATGACCTGTCGAAATTGGGATAGTTCTTAATATCCGGCATGGCCTGCACAAGGAAAAAGGTGGTGCGCAGGTTTTCATTCACCGTTCCCGATTTGGTATGCAGTGTAACCGGCAGGATAAATGTTTTCAGGATCGGCATGGCGCCGTCGCCTTTTGTTCTGATGTTAATGGTCAGGGCCTCAGAGTTCAGCTGACCGGCATGGATAACAGCTTCGGTAGCTGATACGGTATAGCTTTCTTCCGGAAGCATGGCATATTGGGAACCATTGGCCGTATTAAAGCTATCCGCTTTTTGCTGATCAATAGAAAAACTGACGGCGATATCATTATCCGGGAAGTTGAGCCCGCCGAAGTTGGCGCCAAATACCAGGACCTGATCCTGGTCTGTAATAGGCAGCGTTTTCAGCACCGGACCGTTGGCTGCCTGTGGCATGTATACGCGGTCATAGCTTTCAACAGGTTGAATAGGCAGGTCATAATCATCCTTGCAGCCCACAGCAAGGCAGGAGAAAACTGCCAGTAAAGCCGATAAAAAGAATATTTTATTGTTCATGAAAGTAAAGTAAAACGTGAATGAAAAGGTTTACCAGCCAAGGTTCTGCACCACCAGCCTGGAACGGTCCATATCATACTGGCTGATAGGGAACCAGTAAGAGGCGGGAGCGCGGAATTTATGCTCAGAAATCACTACCCTGGTGAAGAAGCTGTTGTCATTCTTATTGATATCCATACCGTGCATGGAACCCATCACCTGGGAAGCGATCTTCCAGCGCCTGATATCGAACCAGCGATGTGTTTCAAACGCCAGCTCAACCCTCCGCTCTGCCCGGATAGCATTCCGCATAGCCTCCTGGCTGGCGGGAACCGGCAGATCAGCACTACCATACTCCGGAACACCGGAACGGCTGCGGATCAGGTTGAGGTAATGAGCGATATCTGGATTGGTAGGATCTGTTTCATTCAGCGCCTCAGCGTAGTTGAGGTACACTTCAGCCAGCCTGTATAAGCAGATGGGGCGTGCTACTTTATTACCATTGCCCCCGCTGCCTGCATTGGTTTGCGGAGCAACGTTCTTACGGATCAGGTAACCGGTCTTACTCCAGTCAGTGGCATGACCATTTTTACCGTTGGGGCCATTCACAAAAAAGCTGATAGCCTCGGACTTTGTCATTTTACCGCCCTGGAACATTGAATTGTGGTAGGTAACGGAAGCATAGAACCTTGGCTCCCGGCTTACATACATATTGGAGACAGAAACACCGTTAACAGTAGTGAAGCCAGACTCCTTGTACAAGGCTGAATTGGCAATCAACTTACCATCGCTCATGAAATAAGCATCCACCTGCTCCTGCGTAATACATATACCATTCCAGCCACCGGCCTGCCTCGGCATGCAGTGAACATCCCAGTTACCCAGGCCGTTACTTTTACGGTTGAAGATCTGCTCGCTGTTCCAGGATTGCAGGAAAACACCCTGGTAGGATTTTATCGGGTCATTACTGGCGTCTTTATACAGGGAATACAGACCCATGTCAATGATCTCTTTGGAGGCATCAGCGGCCCTCTTCCATTTCTGGGCATCGTACTGCTGGTTGAACAGTTGCGTACCATCCTGGTTTTTCAGGCTGGCCATTTCTGTATTTCCATTGTACAGCGGGCTGGCTGCATACAATAACAAGCGGGCTTTAACGGCTTTGGCTATGCCTACTGTAATGCGGCCACTCTCCAGGTCGCTGGGCTGTCCGTAGCTGCTGGGCACCAGGGGCAGAACAGCGGCAGCTTTATCCAGTTCGCTCACCACATAATTTACGCATTCATCAAAAGGACGGCGGGGAAACTGGATAGCAGCACCGGAAGCATCAGCCGCCACTTCGGTTTCAGGCAGCAGGGCCACGGGTCCATACTGACGCATCAGTAAAAAGTAAAAATAGGCGCGCAGGAAGCGGGCTTCCGCTTTATACTGATCAATCAGGCCCTGGCCGTCCATAGCCAGGATCTCTGTATTGCCATCAATATGATTGATGAAATAGGTGGCGCTGCGGATGCCTTTATAGAAATAGCCCCAGTTATCGAAAAGTGCATTACCCGCACTGATATTACCGATGTTCAGCTGGTAGGTATCATATTTGGTCCAGGTAGCTTCCATTTCATCCGAATTGGTGCCCCAAGGAGTAATGGCCCACTGATCGCTTTCATCCGGAACATGGCTGTATACGTTGGCAAGATATTCTTCCGAATTGGCTTTTTTCTTGAATACCTGCTCTATGGTGATCCGGTCGTCCGGGACCTGGTCAAGATATTTCTTACATCCCGTCATCAGCAGGGCGCCTGCAAGTATTATGAGCTGAAAAGTCTTTTTCATATAGCGAAGTCTTTTGGGTAACCTTATTTGAAAGAGCATTTGATACCGAAATTGAATGTTTTAGTAAGGGGATACTGTGCGCCTTTACCATCTCCCATTTCTACGTCCCAGAGATCAAAGGAGCTGAGTGTCCAGAGATTGTACCCAATAAAGTACACGCTCAGGTTGCTCATGCCTACGTATTTCAGCCAGTTTTTGTTGGTAAAGTCGTAGTTCAGCTGAACCGTCTGGAGCCTCAGGAATGAACCATCCCTTAACCACCAGTTGCTGCTGGCATAGTTCATGTTCTCATTACCATAGGTAAGACGGGGGTAGAAAGGACGGGGATTGGGATTGTCCGGCGTCCAGCGGTCAGTGACCTGCTTGATGAGGTTACCACGTTCCCCACCCTGGCTGAATGGCTGGAAGCCATCACCACCCAATCCGATATTCACGTGACTGATGCCTTTGAACCAGGCTGCCACGGTGAAAGCTTTGTAAGTTACGGTAGGACCAAAGCCATAGACGATCTCAGGAAAGCTGCCGTAACCGATGGGCGCCTGATCATAGGTATCTATCTTACCATCGCCATTCAGGTCTTTGTATTTGATATCCCCTGCCTTGTTGATACCAGGCTGATAGGGGCTGTTGGCCACGTCTTTGTCAGACTCAAACAGGCCAAGGGCAATGTATCCAAAGCGCTGACCAAAGTTTTTGCCGATACGCTGCTGCCAGGGATAAGGCCAGGGTGCATTGGCATCATCAATGACTTTTGCACGGGCCCAGGTAAAGTTGCCACGGAAATTGAGCTGCCAGTCTTTGCCAACAGGTTTGGTAAGATCAACAGTAGCGTCAATACCACGATTATGTATCTCACCCAGGTTAGCCCAGGGCAAAGAGCGTACCCCTAAATAATTGGGCATATCGCCACGCTGACGGAAAATACCTGTACGGTCTTCCCTGAAGATATCTACTGTAAGGCTCAGCGCATTTGCCCAGGTTTTGAATTCAATACCCAGGTTCTGCTTCTTGGCTTTTTCCCAGGTAACATCTACTGCGTATTCACCGATATCCAGGCCGTTAATGGTACGGTTGGTATTATTGCTGCCATAAGAATAGCCGCCATTACCGCCACCTACTTCTGAGATATAGGCAAACCGGCGACCGCCGATATTGCTGTTCCCTACAAGACCATAGGAATACCTGACCTTGAAGAACTGGAAGATATTGGAAAGGGGCTCAAAGAATTTCTCTTCAGATACCACCCAGCCTGCACCGTAGGACGGAAAGAAGCCAAACTGTTTTTTGGGTGTAAAGGTCTCAGAACCGTTATAACCGAAGTTGGCCTCCGCCATATACTTGCCGTCCCAGGCATAGGTACCGCGACCGGCAAGGCCTACGTAACGGAAAGGAATGGAACTGATAAAGCTGCCGGCAAAGGCATCCTGGCGGTCGGAAGCATTGAACAGGACCAGGCCAGACACATTGCTTTTGCCAAACTTATTGGAGTAGTTAACGGCGGCTTCGGTATAATACTGGCGGGAACCTCCATTCTGACGGTCATAACCGAGGAAATTGGAACCTATCGAAGTCTTTTCCATGATCAGGTTTCCGTTGGCGTCCCGACCCGTAGCCATATAGCCATCAACCGTTTTGGTCCTGCTGATAGTATGATTGTTATAATTGTCGAAAGAATACATCGCAGTAGCTGACAACCCTTTCAGAAAAGCGTCCAGCTGCTGGGTGATCCGGATATTGCTCCACAACTGGCTCCTGAATTCTGTTACGTAGCCGCTTTGCGTAAGCCGGTTATAGGGATTGAACACATCCGCTGTACGTATCTGGGCGTTCAGACCATTGGAATATACCGGGGGTATAAGGATCGGAGGTAGCAGGTAGGCAGCAGACCAGATATCACCGGCAGAGGCTCCGGGATAGTTACCATTGCTGATCCAGCCGGCCGCACCAAAATCAACTTTAGTGGTGGGCGTCACTTTCAATCCCAGATTAGATGTAAAATTATAGCGGGTGTATTTAATAGCAGAGTTATAGGCTGCCAGCTCATCTGTTTTGTAGAGGCCGGTCTCATCATAGTAACCGAGCGACAGGTAATACTGGGCTTTTTCAACGCCACCACTGGCATTCACGCGTGCGCGGCGGTTCTGACCAAATTGCTTGAACAGGGCGTCAAACCAGTTGACATTGGGATAAAGATCAGGATCTTCCCCACTGGCAGTCTTCTGTATCCTTTCTTCTGAATACATCGGTAAAGGATCGTTCGGCTGGCTGTTGTGATAGGCTTCATTTGCTATCCGCATATAGGTAGGTCCATCAGCAAACTCGGGTATCTTGGTGAACTGGGTAAAACCCTGATCATACTGGGCATTGATCATCGGCTTGCTGACCTTACCCTGTTTTGTCTGGATAATGATCACCCCGTTGGCGCCACGTACGCCGTATACAGCAGTTGCAGAGGCGTCCTTCAGGATGCTGAAGCTGGCAATATCTTCTGGATCTACGTTACCGAAATCCCTTTCAACACCGTCAACCAGCACCAGGGGTTTGCTATTGGTGAAAGTGGAAATACCGCGGATATAGATATCAGCATTATCATAGCCAGGCTGACCGCTGCGTTGAACGCCAACAATACCGGCAATACGTCCTGCCATCAGGCTGGTCATATTGGCCACAGGTTGCTTCAGCTCTTCTGCCTTCACGGTGCTGATGGCGCCGATAAGGCTCACTTTTTTCTGCTGGCCATAACCAACCACTACAACGTCCTGTAACCCTGTAGGCTGAAGCTTCAGGGTTACATTGATCACTTTGGATTCACTGACCGGTATTTCCTGCGGCACATAGCCTACATAGGTAAACACCAGGAGCTTTTCTGCATCGGGCAGGGATATCACATAACCACCGTCATCCTGGGTCATGGTACTGGTATTACCATCTTTGGAGGATACGGTCACGCCGGGAAGCGGCTGCTCTTTTTCATCCATCACCTTACCGGTGATCTGCCGGATGGCCGGCGGCGCCGTATTACGGCGGGGAGTGATCAGGATGGTCCGTTTGTTAATGGTATAAGTAAAGGGCTGATTGGAGAAGCATTGATTGAGGGCTTCTTCCAGTGTGGCGTTCTTCAGGCTTACACTAACATGCTGGGCTTTGCTGATCAGGTCTTCATCATACAGTACATTGTATCCGCTCTGAAGCCTGATACTTTTCAGCGCTTCCGCCAGCGTAATGTTCTTTTTCTCCAGGCTGATCTTTTGCGCAAATACAGTAAAGCTAACAAGCAGTAATGACACAAGGGGCACTATCAATAATCGCATGGCAACAATTGTTTTTGAACAGAAGTGAAAATTGGTTGACAGGTTAAAAGAGATACTTGTTCCGGCTTCCCGGGTCAGGGAAAACGAAAAACGAATAAGGTTTTTTGAATTTGTTGAGATCAGTCCGTCAGGAATACTTTCCGACCTTCAATGCGGTAGTTAATACCGCCAGTTTGTTTCAGGTTTTCGAGTAGTTCGGATATCTCGGTATATCTTGAGATAGTTCCGCCGAACCGTTTATGAAGAGGAGCTCCTTCAAAAATAATTTCCACATCATACCAGCGCGCGGCCAGTTTCATGACGCTGGCCAGGTTTTCCTGCCGGAAAATAAACCAGCCGTTCTTCCAGGCCACCGTTTCTTCCACATCTACTTCTTTGACCAGCATCCTGTCGTCCTCATCTTTTACAATTACCTGCTGGCCAGGCACCAATGACACTTTTTGAGATTTATTATGAACGACTATCAATCCTTCTGCCAGTGTCACTTTGACACCGGGATCATCCGGATAAGCGTTGATGTTGAAAGCGGTGCCAATATCTTCAATCAGCTGCCCTTTGACGCTGACCCGGAAAGGCATGGCTTCATTGTGTACCACTTCTACATAAGCCTGGCCTGTGATCTCCACCTTCCTTTCCTTACCGGAAAAAAATACCGGATAAGTAATGGAAGAAGCAGCATCCAGCGTTACAATGCTGCCATCGGCAAGGGTAAGCCGGTATTTTCCGCCTCTGGGCGTAGTCAGCGTATTATATACGGGCGCCTGCTCCGCCATCGTCTCCTGGCCGGCCTGGTAAGTAATACTGCCGGATTCCAGACGTTGGATAGCTGCATTATTTTGGGTGGCGATCAAGGCATTACCGGAATCAGAAAGAATTATGGACGAACCATCGGCCAGCGTCAGTACGGCTTTATCGCCGCCCGGCCTGATAATGGCTGCCGGCGAAGCAGGCTGTTCCTGCGTTTGTTTCCCGGCCAGCAGATGGCCAGGTTTACCTTTAGGATAAAACAGGATTCCAAGAGCAATCAGTACAGAAGCGGCAGCGGCATACCAGGCGGTCCTGTTCTTCTTTTTCACGGTTACCGGCTGGAGGCGTTCCCTGAAATCAGTATAAAACCTGGCCGATAGCGCTTCTTCCCCACCTTCTTCCGCCAGCCAATGCTGCATACCGGTTGAGCCTGGGTTCCAGGTATGGAACCATTCGTCCAGTTCAGCCTGCTCATCAGGACTGATCAGGTTCCCCTGAACACGCTCTAAAAGGTATTTTAACCGGTCTTCTTTCATTGACTTTCCGCTTGTTACACGATCGGGAATTCTTTCCCGGGTTTAGTATTATATAGAAGACGGGGCAGCAGCATTCAACCGTTACTTGTTGAAAAAAAATATTTTTACCGCGTTTCCGGCCTCCGAATGAATGGATTTATGATAACTTTGATCCGTCAAATTGAATTGTAATATTGCCCTGCTATAACGATTAAGCCATCAAATCTTCACTGCACCATACTGATCAGGAACTGCTCTCGCTCTGGCAGCAAGGAGATGAAAACGCGTTTGAACTATTATATACCCGCTATGTAACCGAAATGGTTTCTATTGCCATGCAAAAGACCAACGACCGGGAAATAGCCAAAGAGATCGTTCAAACGGTGTTTGTATCTTTCTATAACTACAGGGACTCATTGCAGGAGATCGGTTCGTTGCGGGCTTATCTGTATACCATGGTAAAAAATAAGATCCTCGACCACTTTCGTTCCCGGCAGGTACAGGAACAATTCAAACTGCAGGTCAGCCATTCCCCGGCACACATTAATACCAATGACGTTGATACGTACATTGATACCAGGGAACTGGAAAAGAAACTGCACGAAGAGGTCCTCAGACTACCACCACAATGTCGCACTGTATTCAGGCTCCGCCGGGAAGAAGAGCTATCTAACAGGGAGATAGCGATCCGCATGAATATTTCTGAAAATACGGTTGAACAACATATGCGTAAAGCGCTCAGATCACTGCGCAACGCGTTGCATGTAGCCCACCGAAGCTTTTTTTCTTTCCTGATCTTTTAACCAGCATTCATTAAGGTCTATCAACTGCCGCACAGACATCCCTTGTGGCGGGGATAGCACACCTGTTCGTTTACACCACAGAGAATAAATAATATTATATCCAGGCATCATACCAGTATATCCATCCCGTCAAACAACAATCAACACTCATTTTATCTTCTCTAATTATTAAGACTAAAGCTTGTATTATGAAAACCCGTTTATTGAAACTAAGCAGTATTGGCTTCCTGCTCTCATTTGTATTCATTGGCTGCAGTAAAGGAAAATCCAGCGACCCGGGCACTGAAGGTCCCGACAAGGGAAAGCCCGAAGAAACCACCGCCTGGAAAAACCTTGACAAAGCCATTGCTTTAACAGACAAAACTTTCGAGCATTATTTTACGGGCGACAATATGTCCATGGCCGTATCCTACAATCCCTTTACCCGTCAAAGGGCCAACGGCCTGGCTACCGTCTGGGAATATACATTTGCGCTTGAAACTGTGAACGCTGTTTTACAGACGCTGAATACACACAAAGAAAAAGGCAATACCGCGGCCTACAACACGCACTACCAACGCTACTCCAACCTGCTTTATAAGCTGTTCGATAACCTGGACTTTTACGAAGGCAGTTATGAGCTGACCACCTTTACACAGACAAGATCATGGTCAATATATGCTGTACAGCGGGCCACCAGTAAAGGCAATGCCAATGTACAGGGCCGTGAAAATGTATACGACGATCAGTTATGGCTGATCATAGAACTGATGAAATCCTTCAAGCTCACCGGCGATCAGCGCTTTTTAACCAAAGCAGAGTACCTGATGCAATACGTACTGGATGGCTGGGATCCCAGCCTGGATGCATCAGGAAAGGAAATCGGCGGTATTCCCTGGGGACCAGGTTATGTTACCAAACACTCTGCCAGCAACGGTCCCACTATCAGCCCGCTGGTATGGCTGCATGAATACTATAAAAACAAACCAGATGAGATCACCCATCGGTTCATAAAAGCGGATAAATCGCGCGATGCCGTTCAGATGAAAAAAAGTGACTACTATCTTTCTTTTGCCGAGAAGCTGTATGCCTGGCAAAAAAATAATATGCTGTTGACAAACGGCGTGTATGCAGACATGATGGGCGGTTGCGACGATTGTTCTGTCAAATATGAGACGGTGGGAGGCACCACCTACCGTGCGCATACACCATTAAAAAAAGCGGATGGCGGAGAGAATTCCTATAATTCCGGGACAATGATCTCAGCTGCCTGTGACCTGTACAGGGTTACCAGCAAAGCAGCGTACCTGTCGGACCTCAAAACACTTTGCACCAAAGCCTATTCATTTTTCGCAAAACCTATTGCCGGCAGGTCGGGGTATTATGAGTTTGACGACAGCAAAGGCACCCGTGTGCTGCTCTGGGGTTTTATGGATGCCTATCCGCATAATAATGTGACCAAAACCTATATGTCGCCCTTTCAGGTATTACTTGATTACGCCTACGCCCTTCACTTAAAAGATGGCGTGCTGCCCATTTACCTGTATCAAGGATGGGATGATAATAACAAAGATGTGAATGGCATTTATGGATTATCCTATGCGGCGGAGTTTGCGCTGCTCTCCAAATTTGAGCTGGATAATAAATAAAGATTAGTGTCAGCTGCTTCCGGCAGCAGCTGACACTGTTGCAGGATCATGCCCGGTGGAGGATGGGCATGGTCCTCTTTTATTTCCCGATATGCTAATGGATCCAGGTAAGGGTCGCTTTTACTATTCCATTCCCAGTATTTCTGCTGCAGCGAGGCCAGTGTAAGCAGCGATCCTGTCAATAGGCTCTTCGCTCAGCTTCATCTGCCGGGCAACCTTTGCCAGTGCGATCTTAATGCCTTCCTCCCTACCTTCTTCCATTCCGTCTTCCCTGGCAGTTTCCTTTATTGCATACAGGTCCCATTGCTCTTTCTTGCGGATCATATAAGCCCTGTATTCCGGGTCATCCAGATTACCCCATTCTGCTATCATAAATAATAGTTTAAATATTGGATCATTATCAAAACCGGTTGGGACCTCAGTCAGCTGGCCCAGATTCTTCAGCAGAAATAGCCATTGATCTGCCCGGGTAACCAGTTCAGCCAGCGTTTTATTAAACTTTGGCAGCTCAACATAACAGAACATCAGCCTGTCATTGAAAACAACACCACTCTGCACATCTACCAGCTTAACCTCGTGTACTACCTGCCCAGGCAGGTTATGATCAAAGCAGAAGTCCATGAAACAGATGGTATGTGTTTTTACCAGGGAAAAATTCCAGTCCCCCTTCTGCTCCTGTTCACGGATCAATACGGAAGCATAAAAGAGACTTCTGTCCAGGAAATATTTCTCTTTTAACCGCTGTATCTCTATAATGAATACACTGCCTTGGGTATCTGTGGCGCAGATATCAAAGATCGCCTTACGGTTGGTTTTTAAGGCGCCCAGCACTTCTGTATTCCGGAAAAAGATGTCTACGATCAAGGATTCAGGACGTATCAGCGCATTCAGCAGATCCACCAGGAGCGCTTTGTGCGAGCTATCGCCAAAAATCTTCTTAAACCCGAAATCCGTCAGCGGATCCAGGAATATTTCTTTTTTTGCCTGTTCCATAATGATACAAGCAAATTAGACAACCGCGCATGCACTACCACGTGATTTTTCCCATTTTTTCATGGGATTATTCCCGGATCTGACTGAGGTTATTATTAAAAAATGGCGCAGTGTTTATTGATTTCGTTTACTATTTTATCTAACTGTTGGCTGACAGGCGGGGACCGAATCAACCTGACCCAGGCTTGGCAGCCTTTTCATAATGCTCAGGCAAGCCGATTGATACACCACAAGCTTTAAAAGCCCCACATGACTGCGAAGCTTTTTAAAGCTCGTAGCCCGGCCTTCAATTTTTGATGCAAAAAAACCGGTAAAAATTTCACAAAGACCTCTGTTTGAGCATCTACTAAACGCTATTTCTTTGACAGGGATTTGTCGGGCCAAAATGATAAATTTGGATTATCCGGTTACCAAAACCAACACGCCATGGCAACCAAGAACAAAACAACTGCAACAACCCAAAGCGCAAAAGACTTCGTCAGCAAAATAGAGAGTGACTCAAAGCGCAATGAAAGCCTCCAGCTCATTGACATATTCAAAGAGCTTTCAGGATTTGATCCCGTCATGTGGGGGCCATCTATTATAGGATTTGGCAGCTACCATTATAAATATGAGAGCGGGCGCGAGGGCGATGCACCCCTGACAGGCTTTTCGCCACGAAAAGATGCTTTTGCCATCTACCTGGCTACCGATTTCAATAAAAAAGAAGAATTATTGCAGCAACTGGGCAAACACAAAACAGGAGCCGGATGCCTCTATATAAAAAAGCTGGAAGATATCAAACTGCCTATATTGAAAAAGCTCATTACCAATTCAATAGCCCACGTCAAAAAACTATATTGAGCTTAAAAATGGCATCATACAAAATATCGTATGTCATGAAGTTGTGAATACGGAGCATCTAGTACACGGCCTGCATCCCTGCAATAAGCAACAAAAAAATGAATACCCGAACAGACTATCCATTGCACATTTTTGTCTTGTGGGCTTGATAGAATTATTTCTAACCAGATTCTGTATGATTTAGAGGCTTTTGCTAATCTACCGGAATGACATAATTGTGCCTAGTTCTGTTTTCCCGGGATTTGGCAAGAGAAGACACAGTGGCAATACAAATATGGATATTTATGGATATAAATATGGGTATGAATATAGATTTTATCAAAATTATCACGTCTTTTTTCTCTTATTGTAGAGATCGATGAATTCCAAGGAGCATTGAGAGCCTTAGGTTAACTTGCTGCAGAACAGCCAAGTATTTTAAGGATGCAGACAAAGCAATAAGGAAGTTGAAAAATTATTGAGTAATCTGCAGAAGTTCAGTCTTTAGTTAAAAATACTTTTGATTCGTTTTACAAACCACCCATAAATAGTTCCAATCTAAACTTGCTAGTTTTTTTTCAGATCAGCCATGTTTATGATGTGTCTTGCAATATCATCATCAAAAATGGGTGAAAACACCTTTCTTTTTTTAGTATAGAGTTTTGTTTAAAAGACAAAAGCTGCCTAATAAACACCAGGCAGCTTTTGTCTTTTAGTTAAAGTCGGTCAATTCAAACAAAACATGTTTCTTTCTTCCAAATATTCAATATTTGACCTTACTGATGATGCAAATAAGTTCATCAAAGAGTTCCTTTCAGGCTTTTTGAAAACTTGTGTTTCCTGCTTCAATCTATAATTTTCGCTAGAAATATTTCCAGTATCAAACGGATAATTTTTATCCCACTTGCTATCTACTTTTAAATTATTAGAATAACACCCATCAGACAAGTTGTAGTCATTTACACTTAGGCCCAATAAAACTAATGAGTCAAAAACACCGTACTTCTCATGCTGATCTGAAACTATTTCAAAACCTCCCGTATTGCTGAATCTATATCCAAACACTAGCTCAGCTTTTTTCAAATCCCTTTTCTGTTTGATAGTAAGATCACAATAGTTCTTTTGCAATCGTTCAAACTCATCAATGATATCTATTAAACATCTACCACTTGTAACTTCGTTCCTCTTAAATACATCCTGTACGGTATAATTATCGCTAGTTTGAATTAGATTTCTGTTTGTTTTTAATTTATTATCAAATTCAATATTTCTTCTATTATTACTATGCAATATTTCTAAGCACACTATCAAATCTTGACAAAGTTTCACAAAAGCACTCTGATATCTTTCATTAATATTTCCTTTGCTAATATCTGTTTCAATTTCTAAAATAATCTTCTCACTAATTGCATTTAGTTCATCAATTCTTATCTGATAGACATTTGTATCTGCGAATACTATTTTAATTGCTTTAATCAGCTCCTGTTTTTGTGAGTTGTAATTATTCTCAATGATCAATCCTTTTCCTTCATAAACTTTCATTAGATTACTCATTGCTTTTGCATTTTCTGGGTTTTCAACTTCTGCTTCTTTGATAACTGTATCTTGCTTGTCTATGGATTGCCGCTTCCCTACACCATGTCCTTTTTGATTCGGTGGACCCGGTGGTATCGACTTCGGCTTAATGTTGCTTTGCCAAAGTGTTATACCCATCAATAACACACCAACCACAAACATCCCGTAGCCGTAAATCGGATTGAAAATGCAAATAAAAGGACCTGCAAGAAAGATGTGAAAGCCCATTAAGCCATAAATGGTATTGGTACCATTAGCCTTCTCCGATAGAGCAACCGCCGCCTTTGATACTGGCGTCAAACGATCTCCAATCACTTTAAACCAGTTGCTTTTTAAAAGCATATCACCTTTATCAGAACGGCTCGCCATAACAATGTTATTTGGTTTTATTTGCCAAAGTGTGAACTGAGGACAGCTCACATTTAGTATATAGAACGGACAACCAAGGAAAATGTCCCATCTATTTGGAGGCCATTACATGAATTTTAACATTTAATTACAAATTAAACGAATTATACTTAGCCCTGCATGAAAAATAATTATCTGTTTGTATTAACAAAACTGATCCCATTTATTTGTAAGATCTTTCTATTGGCTTATATTTTTCAAGTAATAGGTATGTAGGGTTCCAGATTTATCGCTTTTCAAAAAAGGCACAAATCCGGGATCAAGTAAAATTTCTGGGGGCTTCTTTTCCTACGCATAGAGTTTAGACAGTCTGAACAAGAAGAATTTGATGTCCCTAACCCCTCTGGCTGATGCCCTGAAGGCCTTTATTTTCGCATTAAAGGATTCTGCCGAAGCATTGGTACTTCTGTTATTGAAGAAGTTCAGTATTGCCAGGTAGTGAGTCTCAATAGATCTTGATACCGTTCTGAACGATTCTATTCCTGCCGTTTCCACTTCATTATGCCAGAGCGCCAGTCTCTTAAAGGCCTCTTCCTTGCATTTGCATTGACGGAAGATATCAGCCAGCTTTATGGATAGATCATAAGCCTGCTTCACTCGTGGATACAACTCGAACAGCAGTGCTGCCCTTTGTTTTTGTGAAGGAGTCCACCTGATCTTTTGCTTGAACAGCAGGTAGCGGCTGCGGGCAAGTAATTGTTTGGGGGAATCGCCATTGGATAATAACTGTTGCACGTAAGTCTGTTTGGCTTTTCTTGACAGAGCAATCTGCTCATTCTCTTCGTCGATAGCCTGCCAGCGATACTTTATTCGTATCTCTTGCACTGCTTCTCCGGCCAGTTGTTGTATGTGGAAGCGATCAATAACACGGTGTGCAAAAGGGAAGCACCGTTTGACGATCAGGTTCATATTAGCGGCCATATCCAGGGTTACTTCCTGAACCCGCTTCCTGAGCTTCAAACTCAGGCGGGATAAGACTTCTTCCACCCGGTCAGCCAGCGTTCCTCTGACCATTGCTACCAGCGCGCCCTTGCGGCCTTTAGCTGCTTTGTTGGTGACAATAGTGTATAGTTCGTCATTGGATAGGGCTGTTTCATCGATACTCAGATGAGTACCCATGTTCTCTTCAAAAAGCATCCACTCTGAAGCATGCTCCTTTTGATCCCAGTCTTTGTAGCCGCTGATGTGATGCTTATACTGCTGCTGCAGAAGTTTACCATTCATTTGATACATCCGCCCCAGTTGATGGCAACTGATCGGATGATTATCCAAGTGCATCTTTTAAAAAAAGCCCGAACTCTTTGGTGATTCGTGCGCCCTGCATGACCAGGTCCCAGTTGCGGGAGATGATCTCGCCAGTGCCCGGATGTTCCCAGCGGCGGCGCCGGATGCTTAATTGTACTTTCTGATCGCGAATAGGGAAGTCTTGAACTCGAACTTCGGGTAAAAAGCCTTTGGAATGAAGGGATTGGTCCTGGTATTCGGCGGGGGGAAGGTTCTTCTCTTCTAAAAATAATACCAGACCTTCTTTATCTTTTACGATGTGAGTTAATTCAAAATAGTCTAATGTTCCTGCGGGTAATAAATAACCCATTAACTCTTTTACTATATCCTGTCCTTGGCTTTTATTCATCTGGCTGCAAAAAAAGCTCTTTATCACTAATCCCACAACTTTTCAACTTGATCCCAAATCCGGGTCTTTAAAAAAAGGGACAACGTGGCGAACACAGTTGAGAGATTATAATAACACGGTAGGACTGGCGTAGGTTACAAAAGAAAAAGGTCCACCTAAGTAAACCTTTTCTTGTGGAGAATACCGGAGTCGAACCGGTGACCTCTTGCATGCCATGCAAGCGCTCTAGCCAGCTGAGCTAATTCCCCATTTCATTTTGCCGGTGCTTTTGGCGGCGGACGCCTTTAGTTGCGCCGGTAAAATTGGAGTGCAAATATAGAGCGCTCATTCATTTGCACCAAATAAAAATAAAATTGCCGGGCAAAAATCCCGGCAATTACCTAACCCTTCAAATCTATCTCATCAACTCAATATTTTGGGCTGCTACGCACTTACCTCTTTCTGCTTTCCGTATGAAGGCTTTCCTGTACAATTGGCCGTAAATATCCTGGTACTGCCACGACCATCAATAGCTATCAGACGAACTGAACTGACCAGTTTAACCAACACATCTCCATGTCACATTCCTTACCAGCCAAATCCCTATTTTACCAGGCCGTACTGCAACCTGGCCGAGCCCCACTTTTAATACCTGCCCACACCTGCCCTGAAAATCATACCCGGCAGTAACAAATACTATCCTTCCATATCGTTTAGCCAGACTCAGCCAATGCCAGGTCAAAGCCCTATTTGTTATCCCTCTGTCAATCCTGCCCTCTTACGCCTGTTTGATCGCTTCTACGTTGATGAAGAGTTTAACTTCGTCGCTCACCACAATGCCACCGGTCTCGGTAACGGCACTCCAGGTGAGACCGAAATCCTGACGGTTGATCTTTCCGGTGATCTCGAAGCCGGCTACGGTATTGCCGTAGAAGTCTTTCTGGATGCCACCGAACTCAACGTCCAGCTCAACAGGCTTTGTAACGCCTTTGATGGTGAGATCGCCTTTAACGGTATAATCGCCGCCACCTTCGCTGAGCACTTCTTTGGAAACAAAGGTGAGGTTGGGATGACTGGCCGCGTCAAAGAAATCAGCAGATTTCAGGTGGCCGTCGCGCTGTTCGTTGCCGGTCTCAACGCTGTCAATAGCTGCGCTGAACTGGATCCTGCCGTCAGTAAAATCTTCATTGTCGGCGTCAACAGTTCCTTCAAATGATTTGAATTTGCCGGTTACACTGGAGATGACCAGGTGTTTTACTTTAAAGGTCACTTCTGAATGTGAAGTATCAATTTTCCATGTTGCCATAAAATAAGTTTAGAATCCAAAGTTAATGTTTAAACATTGAACAAACAAATAGAACCCTCCCTTTTAACAATTGGATAGCAAAAGCCAGGGAAACGTATTCCTTTGTAGTATACGCATCGGCCGGTAAACCACCCACAAGCAATCCCACCCCATCTTACTTTTCCTGTCTGTCGGCGCCCTCACCACCTCCATTCCGGCAGCTCATCCTGCACGGAGAAAGTTGGTATGGCATACCGGAAGGCAGCTGTCCTGCCATTTCAATCTTCAGCTGGCACAAAGCAGTCTTGCAGACCTTAGACAAAACTGCGTAGATAATTACGGGCCGATTTGATTACAGGTCAATAACCGCCAGACAATACATAGAAGACAGCCCCCCTTCTCCTATCAAACATAAGCCTCTCCGCTGCCGCACAATCCCGCCACCACCTCCCACACCCACCCGCCCTTCTCCCCAAAACAAAAAAAGCCCCGGTCCTTAGACCAGGGCGTATAACTTAACACCTGTTCACTATTTATTCTCCCCAGATATCCCCTTCCCCTTTCAGCCATTGTTTCACCAGGTCGGTGGTGATGGACTTCGGTCTTTCGAGCGGGAAATTGAGGGCGCGGTCCCATACCAGGCTGGCCATTACGCCCAGTGCCCGGCTGACACCGAACAATACGGTGTAGAATTCGTATTCCACCATGCCGTAATGCACCAGCAGCGCTCCACTATGGGCGTCCACATTGGGCCAGGGATTCTTGATCTTACCGAGCGACTGGAGGATCGGCGGAACAGCATCATAGATATTCCAGACCGTCTGCACCAGGGGATCATCCGGCATATGCTTCTTGCCAAAACCCATCTGCGCCGTAAAGCGCGGATCGGTAATACGCAGCACCGCATGACCATAACCCGGCACCACCTTACCCTCATTCAGGGTCTTGCGCACATACTCAACGATCTGGTCTTTGGTAGGCACCTCGGTGTTCAGCTCTTCCCGCATCTCATAGATCCACTTGATCACTTCCTGGTTGGCCAGGCCGTGCAGCGGACCAGCCAGGCCGTTCATACCGGCTGCAAAGCTCAGGTAAGGATCGCTCAAGGCAGATCCTACCAGGTGTGTGGTATGCGCCGATACGTTACCACCTTCATGATCGGCATGGATGGTCATATAAAGACGCAGCAGTTCCTTGAAGCTCTCATCATCATACCCCAGCATATGAGCAAAGTTGCCGGACCAGTCCAGCAGACCGTTGGGCTGAATATGTTTGTTATCCCGGTACTTCCTGCGATAGATATAGGCGGCAATCCGCGGCAGGCGACCGATCAGGTCAATAGCATCATCGTAAGCAGCTTCCCAGTAATCCTTCTTGGCCATACCCTGCGCATATCGCTGGGCGAAATTGCTTTCCGTCTGCAGCGCCATGATACCCGTTACAAACATGGTCATGGGGTGCGCATATTCAGGCAGCGCATCGATAGCTTCAAATACATGGGTAGGTACATGCGATCGACGCTGCCAGATAGAACCTACATGTGCAGCATCTTCTTCGGTAGGTAAATCACCGATCAGCATCAGGTAAAATAAACCTTCGGGCATCGGCTCACTGCCGCCTTTGGCTTTAGGCAATTTCTCCTGTAACTCGGAAATGGAATGACCACGGAAACGGATCCCTTCCTTAGCATCCAGTAAGGAAGTCTCACTTACAATGCCCGTAATGCCGCGCATCCCCTGGTAAACCTGCGATAAAAGCACTTCCCCTATCTTCTTACTCCCATGCTCCTTCAACAGCTCCTTTATCTCTTTCCCAGCCTCGTCAGCCTTTGCCTTAAACCTTTCCTTAATAATTCCCATGATAGAATAGTATTAGTAGAAATGAGCGAATAAAACAATAAAGTAATGGAAAACGGATCGCTAAAGTTAGTACAAACGACCTCGCCATACAACAAAATAAAATCTTTTCCGGCCGTATTACCGATAATATTAATATCGTTTTAATAGCACCGCTGCCATGTAACCGGAACGCAGTAGAACACTATTTGGGCGATAGCCTGTACAACCAGATCGCCACAAATGTGAAGATAATGTTGGGTGTCCAGGCAGCCAGTAAGGGCGGGAAATCTCCCTTGGTGGAAAAGGTCAGAGAGAACTTGTCCATCACCACAAAAATGGCGGCGGTGATGATGCCAACGGCAAGGTTAAGACCGCTGCCGCCTCTTGTCTTCCGGGAAGCTACCGATACGCCGATAAGGGTAAGGATCAGCACTGATGCCGGGGTGGCATCCCTGCGGTAACGCTCCACTTTGAAATCGTTCAACCCCTCCGTACCCCTGGCTTCTTCCTGTCGGATAAAAGCCATCAGCTGCGGAGTGGTCATCTTATCTTTTAAATATTTATCAGGCCTGATCTCGTTGGGCCTTACATTCAGTTTGATATCCATTGAAGGGATCAGCTTCACTGTTTCCTTCAATCCGTCTATCTTCCGCTCCACCGCATTCTCCAGCTTCCAGCCTTTTTTGGCCGTATCCCATTTCACATAATCGGCCCGCAGGTTATACACCACTTCGGTACCCTTGATCCGGTCCAGCCAGAACCCGCCTTTGGCTAACTTGGCCACTGTATCATACTGGCGAAGCCCCGCAAACGTATTGGTGTCTACCCGGATATAATAGGTGTTGGATTTCTTGTAAAACTCGCCCTGCTCGTAGGAGCTTTTGCTGTCGATGTAGGTGGCCTGAAAATTCCCCCGCAATACCGCCGCCTTGGGCAGCAGGAACTGCGTGGCATACCAGAAGAAACCGCCCAGCAGCAATGCGCCCAGCATGAAAGGACGCAATAACCGCGTGTATTTGATACCGCCGGCCAGCATAGCCACAATCTCGGAACGGCCCGCCATCTTGGAGGTAAAGAAGATCACCGCAATAAAGACCATCAGCGGGAAGATCATGGAGATAATGAACGGCACAAAACCCACGTAATACTTGGTGATGATCTGCCAGGTACTCAGGCCCGATTTCACAAAATCGTCCGTCTTCTCACTGGTATCAATCACCACTGAGATCACGGAAAAGATCAGCACCATGAAGAACGTGGTGGACAGGAATTTCTTTAATATGTACCAGTCGAGTATCTTGAGCATTGGTCTTTTACCATTCTGATGCCGGCAAATGTAACCCAAAAAGCGGGAAGCCCCTTTTCTGCCGGCAAACTTATCAGGTTATTAACGATCAGGGCAGCCTGCCGCCCCATTGCAACATTATCACCCTCGTTTCTGCTGCCAGACAGGCAACAACAAACCGGCAACGCCCAAAGCAAACTACAGCCGCTGCCGCAGCCGGACCACCATTTCTTCTTTCCAGCTGGCAAAATCGCCGGCAAGGATATGTTTCCGGGCCTCGCCCATCAGCCAGAGATAGAAAGCCAGGTTATGCACGCTGGCTACGGTCAGGCCCAGGATCTCTTTTGATTTCATCAGGTGCCGCAGATAAGCCTTGCTGTAAAAAGTACTTACGCCAGGGCCAATACCATCATCCAGCGGCGAATAATCTTTCTCCCATTTTTTATTGTCGATATTGATCACACCATGACTGGTGAACAGCATGGCATTACGGCCATTCCGCGTAGGCATTACACAATCAAACATATCCACGCCCAGCGCAATGCACTCCAGCAGGTTCCAGGGTGTCCCCACGCCCATAAGGTAACGGGGCTTGTCCGCCGGCAGTGTATCGCAGCAGAGTCCGCAGAACTCATACATCATATCATCCGGCTCTCCCACACTGAGGCCACCGATAGCATTGCCCACCGCATTTTTGGAAGCAATGTACTCGCAGGAAGCTTTGCGCAGATCAGCATAGGTGCTGCCCTGCACAATGGGAAAGAGATTTTGCGTATACCCGTATTTGTCAGGTGTACTGTTAAAACGCTCAAAACAGCGGTCCAGCCAGCGATGCGTAAGGTGCATGGAGTCTTTCGCATATTTGTATTCACTGGGATAGGGCGGACACTCGTCAAAGGCCATAATGATATCCCCGCCAATAGTGCGCTGGATATCCATCACGTTCTCCGGTGTGAACAAATGCCTGGATCCGTCTATGTGCGACTGGAACACTACGCCTTCTTCCGTGATCTTGCGACTGGCAGCCAGCGAAAAGACCTGGTACCCGCCGCTATCCGTCAGGATGGGCCGGTCCCAGCCATTGAATTTGTGCAGACCGCCAGCGCCCTCCAGGACTTCCAGCCCCGGCCGCAGGTACAGGTGATAGGTATTGCCCAGGATGATCTGCGCCTGCACGTCCTCCTTCAACTGCTGCTGGGATACGGCTTTCACACTGCCGGCCGTGCCTACAGGCATAAAAATGGGTGTCAGGATCTCACCATGGTCAGTAGTGATCCTTCCTGCCCTGGCCTTGGACCGGGTATCTGTAACGGCTAACTCGAACTGTAAGGATGCCATAATGAATTAGAATCGGGCTGCAAGATACGTGAAACTGAAACTTTTCAACACCTGTGAAATCATTCCTTGGCGTTATCACCTCTTCCCGCGTAATTTCGTACCTTATTTGTGTTGGCCTTTGACCCTAAAATGCAGCTATGCCGGTATTGACTATCTGGACGATATTGTTTTGTGTGTTTTGCCTGGTGGCCCTGATACAGCTATTGTATCTGTGGACGCTTTTTCAAAAATTGGCTTTTTATACCCCTTCCCAAAAGGAAAAATCACAGCAGCATCCCGTCAGCGTGATCGTCTGTGCCCGTGATGAAGCCGGCAACCTGGCCCGTAACCTGCCCGGTGTGCTGGTGCAGACCTATCCCAGCTCCCATGAACTGATTGTGGTCAACCATAACAGCCAGGATGAAACGCGTTACCTGCTGGAAGAGTTCCGCAAAACTTTCAAAAGCCTGCAGATCGTTAACCTCACCCAGGAAGCCAAAGGCATCCCCGGCAAAAAATACCCACTCTCCATTGGTATCAAAGAAGCCAAACATGAGATCATCCTGCTCACAGACGCAGACTGCGTGCCCGCTTCGGAGTTCTGGATGCAGAAAATGCAGGACGCCTATTATGACCAGACTGAGATCGTTCTTGGTTATGGCGCCTATAACAAAAAGCCCGGACTGCTCAATAAGCTGATCCGCTTTGAAACTTTCAACACAGCCCTTCAATACCTCTCTTTCGCCCTGGCCGGTATGCCCTATATGGGCGTAGGCCGCAACCTCTCCTATAAGAAGGGATTATTTTTCCGCAATAAAGGGTTCTCGTCCATCAACCACGTCCAGAGCGGGGATGACGACCTCTTTATCAACCGGGTGGCTACTGCCACCAATACGGCCATCATGATTGATCCGGAAGCCTTCACCCTCTCGGAACCCAAGAAAACATTCGGCGCCTGGATCCGGCAGAAGAACCGCCATTTCACTACCGGCAAATTCTATAAGCCCAAACACAAATTCCTGCTGGGCCTGTATTCCATGACCCACCTGCTTTTTTACCCGCTGTTTGTGGTCAGCCTGGTCTGGTTCGACTGGCGCTTTGCCCTCGGCATTTTTGTCCTGCGCGCCGCCTCCCAGGCATTTATCTATTATAAAACCATGCAAAAGCTCAATGAAAAAGACCTTTTTGCCTGGTGGTGGCTGCTGGATATCTGGATGTTCATTTATTATTGCATCTTTGCCCCAGCAATATGGAAGAAGCCGAAAAAAAACTGGGCCTGATCACCAAATACTTTGGTGATTTCTCCCCCGAACAGCTGTCGCAACTGGCCGCCCTGGAAGCCCTGTACACAGAATGGAATGAAAAGATCAATGTCATTTCCCGGAAGGATATGGAAGGGCTTTATGAAAAGCATGTCCTGCATTCCCTGAGCATTGCCGCCGCCTTCAATTTTTCCGCCGGCAACCAGCTGGTGGATCTCGGTACCGGTGGCGGTTTCCCCGGTATCCCCCTCGCCATCTTTTTCCCCGAAGTAAAATTCCACCTGGTGGATAGCATCGGTAAAAAACTGAAAGTGGTGGAAGCCGTGGCGGAAAGCATCGGCCTGAAAAATATTACCACCCAGCATACCCGGATAGAAGACATCAAGAACCGCAAGTTCGATTTTGTGGTCTCCCGCGCCGTAGCGCCGCTCAAAGACCTCTGGCACTGGTCCAAACCACTCCTGAAAAAAGCACAGCCCGGTATGGAACAGCCACCCGGCCTGATCTGCCTCAAAGGCGGCGACCTGGCCGCCGAGATCTCCGAAAGCAGCTGTAAACCACGCCTCATGGAGGTCTATGAGATCTTTAAGGAAGAGTATTTCAAGGAAAAATACATGCTGTACGTAAAAGCATAGCGGCTACCGGAGCCATCATTTCCAGTGGCAAGCCGCCGGGCCATCCTGGCAGTTTTAAGGATTTTGGACGAACCTATGGTGGACAATTTGCCACCAATCTTGTAAATACAAGTCCGCCTGCCACACCCGCGATCGTTAAAAACTACCACAAAGTAGTATTCCCATTATCTGGAAAAGATTGACCTTTGCATGCATGGACATTACCATCTGTATAGTAGACGACAATAAAGATATCCGTTCAGCCCTCGAACAGATCATCCTCATGTCAGAAGGCTACAGGCTCATCGGCAGCTTCAGCAATGCGGAAGAAGCCCAGGAGCAGATCCCCCTGTTGAAACCCGACATTGTACTCATGGACATCAACCTGGGAGAAGGAGAGAATGGCATAGATTGCGTACGTCACCTCAAAGCCGAACACAAGGATATCCTCTTCATGATGTGTACCGTGTATGAAGATGATGAGAAGATCTTCGAAGCGCTCACAGCCGGCGCCAGCGGTTATATCCTCAAGAAAACAGCACCGCACAAATTACTGGAAGCCATCCGTGAGCTTCAGGAAGGCGGCGCTCCCATGAGCAGCCAGATAGCCCGGAAAGTAGTGGCCGCTTTTCAGAACAAACAGGCCGGTCAGACCGCCAATATCAACGCCGCCAGCCTCAGCACCCTGTCTAACCGGGAAAAAGAGATACTGGAACTCCTGGCCAAAGGCATGCTCTACAAAGAAATTGCGGCAGCCCTTTTTATCAGCCAGGAAACCGTGCGCAAGCATGTATACCATATTTACGAAAAACTGCACGTCAACAACCGTGTAGAAGCTATCAATAAGTTTTTCGGCAGGTAAAACTTACCACAAAGTGGTATTGACATACCCTGCCCCTGCTGCTACCTTTGTAAGCCAGAGCAGCTATTCAAAAACACATTGATCATTATACCTTATCAACCTTTTTCCTGTACGAACTAACAGGCATTAACCTAACCTTATCTACAGGCTGTCTGGGGTAGACAGCTATTTTGAGACGGTAAAAAACCACCAACAGCAGAAGGCCCCGGTAAATAATTTACCGGGGCCTTCTGTATGCTATTATGTACTTCGCTAAAAGAAAGCTTACCAGGAGATCACCAGTTTATTGTTGGCCCTGTCCGTATCCGCCATCCGCTGCGAAGGATCTATTTCAATGGACCTTATATCCATCATTTTGCAATCCACTTCCACCACATAGGTAGGATGCGTCCATTTCCAGGAGGGGTGGGTAGTGGTCTTCAGACCTTCATACTCATCCGCCTTGGCGCCAAACATCAGGTACATGGGAATATATTCCATTCTTTTGCTGCCATCTTTCAATTCCAGCTGCAGGTCAATCGGCATGGGCATATGACCAATCCTTTTCAACCGGATCTTTGTCTTAGCGCCATCCTGCCACATACTGTCGATCCCGTAGTTGATGGTCTTGGTGGTCTGCACAAAGTATTCTTTGTACCAGTCCAGCTTGATACCACTCACATTTTCCGCCACGCGGATAAAATCATTGACGTTGGGATGCTTGAAGCGCCACTGGCGGTAGTACTCCAGCAGTATCTGGTCCCTGGTGTCCGCGCCTACTATATATCCCAGCTGTTCCATGAACACTTCACCCTTGGAATAGGAAGCAATGCTATAGGCAACATTGGTCTCAAAATGATCGGCATGCGTAGTAAGCGGCTCTTCCAGGCTGCTTTTAGCCAGGCTGAGGTAATTATCGTAAGCACCCTTATGTGGATTTTTGACAGAGCCGGAAACACTGGCCGCCAGTGAATCGAGGACCGTTTGGGGCAGTACGCTCAGCTTCCGTGTTTCTTTCACAACATTGACCGCCTGGTAATAATCCGATACCAGGGTCTCAGCAAAGCTGGTGAAGCCTTCATCCATCCATCCGTATTCGGATTCATTGGTGCCCAGCATCATCTGGTACCAGCTGTGCATCCACTCGTGGAAAGCGGTGCCCAGGCTGGAGCTGACAATCAGCGTGGCCATGGGATATTCCATACCGCCATCGCCGCCATGAATGAAAGAATATTGTTTGTACGGGTAGGCGCCAAACTTCTTTTCAATAAAAGGCAATACGGTCACGGCAGCCTCGGCTACTCTTTCCCATTGTGCATCGTATTCCTTCATGTATTGCTGCACATCATTTTTCAGTCTTGCTTTCTCACCATCTTTCAGGTTGTTGTAAGCTTCTTTCAGTTTGGCCTCATCCCGGTTGTACAACACATGGATCAGGGGACCGTTGGGAACCTGGCGGGTAATATGGGCATATTCCGGGTCAGCAGCCCATACAAAATCATGTACGTTGGGCGCCAGGAATTGCCAGGTCAGGGTATTGCCGGCAGGTTTTGCCACCTTCGCGCCTTTGGCCTCATAGCCATAGCCGATAGCATTGGCATTCTGGAGATAGCCGGTACCACCCAGGACATAGTTTTTATCGATGGTGATCTTTACGTCAAAATCGCCCCATACGCCGTAGAACTCACGGGCCACATAGGGATCAGTATGCCAGCCTTCATAATCATATTCACAGAGCTTGGGATACCACTGGCTCATGGAATAGCGGACGCCGGTACTGGGATTATCCCTGCCGGACCTGCGCACCTGCAGGGGCACCTGTGCGGTGAAATCCATATCAAACACCACCTTGGACCTGGGCAGGATAGGCTTGCTCAGCACCACTTCCAGGATGGTCTCATGCAGGATGGTCTTTTGCGCCACGCCATTCATGGTCACAGCTTTCACATCCTGGTAACCGATCTCATCTTCCTTCAGGTTCAGGATGCGGTCCCGGACACGTCCGTCCCAGTCGGGCCGGCCACTTATGCTGTTCTTACCCAGCTCGCGGCTGCGCACATCCATCATGCTGTTGGGTTGGAATGCATTCCAGTATAAATGGTAGTACACCCTTTTAAGAGTATCGGGCGAGTTATTGGTGTATTCCAGTTGCTGTTTGCCGGTAAAGCGGTTGGTGGTCACATCCATTGTGATATCCATCTTATACTTCACCCGCTGTTGCCAGCGGTCGGGCTGTGCCAGCAGGCTGCCCATACATCCCATACAGGTAAGGATCAGGAGAGTGAATTGTCGCATTTTCTGACGCTGTTTAAATAGTTGGTTACTAAAAGCCGGTAAGGTAAGCAAAACGAGGCAAGAATGCCTTACCGGTATTCCTAAAATAAAGACAATCGCACGGGAATTCCGTGCGATTGTTCCAGGAATAATTCAAAAAATCCGAAGCGGTCAGTAAATGGCCGCTTACAGGGTAATATTATCCTTCAAAAGTTTACCGCTGCTATTGAAGAGCAGGTTCTTTTTCTGCAGGTCGCTTTTTACTACATGTACCCGGTATTCTTTTTTATCGCCGGGCAGCTGGATCTCGTAAGCGGTATGGGCTTCCCAGTCGGCATATTTGCTTTTGGACAAACCATCCTTTACAGCTGCCGGTATACCATCAGCCCCGATCTCCGTTTCGGTATCTTTCCATTCCCCTTTGCTGGTGAAGCGGGCGTCATAATGCGTACCGTTGTCGGAAAAGCCGGCTACAAAATAGGTTACTTTATCCCGCCACTCCACGGAGGAAGCGCTGGGGTATTTCTGTTTGAAGGCATCTGTTACCGCAGCAGGCACTTTCCTGAGCTGGGCCATCAGGGTATTTTGCGCCACAAACAAGGCTGCTATCAATAAAGACAATGAAATAAGCTTCTTCATAATGAACATTTTACTATTATGAATGCAAATATTGAACCTTAGCGGGAATCCCACAAGTTAATGATTGGATAAAGTTGTAGTCCGGTTTATGAATGACCGCCCACAACAATAACAATCTCCCCTTTCACATCCTTCTTTTTGAAATGATCACAGACCTCCTGTAATGTGCCATGGGCATTCTCTTCAAAGAGTTTGGTCAGCTCGCGACTGACAGCGCAGGGACGGTCGGCGCCGAAATACTGGATAAAATCTTCCAGTGTTTTCACCAGGCGGTGCGGCGATTCATAAAAGACCATGGTCCTTTCTTCCTCCGCCAGTTTTTTGAGCATGGTCTGGCGGCCTTTCTTGGGTGGCAGGAATCCTTCGTAAGCAAAACGCATTGTGGGCAGGCCGCTGTTCACCAGGGCGGGCACAAAGGCAGTAGCGCCCGGCAGGGATTCCACTTTCACACCAACCTTTATACATTCCCGCACCAGCAGGAAAGCTGCATCGGATATACCGGGCGTTCCGGCATCGGAGACCATGGCTATTGTCTTGCCTTCCTGCATTTGCCGCACCAGGTGGCTGACCACCTGGTGTTCATTGTGCATATGGTAAGGAGATAATGGCCGTACAATCTGGTAATGGTTCAGCAGCTTGATGGTAGTGCGGGTGTCCTCTGCCAGGATCAGGTCCACCTTTTTCAGGACCTCCAGCGCACGGAGTGTAATATCCTGCAGGTTACCGATCGGTGTGGGGACGATATAGAGCATTAATTCACGGAAATTTCAAAATATTCCATTACCGGGTTAGCCAGCAGTTTTTTGGCTGCTTCTTCAGCTACTGTTCTGGCCTTCTCGGGAGAATCAGCATCTACCTGGAGGGTGATATGTTTGCCAACGCGCACATCGCTCACGTTGTTCAGTCCCAGATTCGACAAACCTCCCATCACTGCTTTACCCTGGGGATCGAGCAATTCTTTCAGCGGCATTACAGTAACCTGTACGGTATAAGTCATTGTGTTCTGATTTTAAGCGGCAAACCTACATTAAAAAAGATGATTTATGAAATTGACGGCTCAGGCGGCAACACTGTTTTTCCGGCTGGTGAGCAGGGACAGCAGCACATATATAATGAACACCACCGGCACTGCCAGCCATTGCAGGAAAACAGCCGCCAGTATGGCCAGGGCCACCAGCAGGAATTTAGGCCCGTTGTTCTTCAGGGAAAGATCCTTGAACTTAAGCGCCATCAGGGGCAGCGTACTGATCATCAGGTAGCTCAGCACCACGATGATAGCATACAACACCCATTTATTGAGCAGCAGGCTGTTCAATCCAAAATAGTTATATAGCAGGATCAGCGGCAGCGAAGCCACAACCAGCCCAGCGGCCGGAATGGGCACGCCTTTGAAGCCGTACGACTGGCTGGTATCAATGTTGAACCGTGCCAGCCGGTATGCGCCGGCACAGGGGAACAGCACTGCCGGGAGCAGGGCCCAGATACCGGTATCCAGCCCATCCGGTTCGCCAATATAACTGATGCGCAGGAGCTGGTACAGGATCAGGCCCGGCGCCACACCAAAGCTCACCACATCCGCCAGGGAATCCAGCTGCTTGCCGATCTCGGACTCCGCCTTGAACAGGCGGGCCACAAAACCATCCAGGAAATCTACAATGGCGGCAATGCCGATGCAGATGGCGCCCCACCAGATCTTTTCCGGCAATTGCGCCACCCAGGTACCTTCATCACTGGTCACCAGCATCTCGCCGGGTTGCAGGATGAACAGGATGGCTAAAAATCCAAATACGAGATTCAGTAAAGTGAAAAGATTCGGGATCTGTTTCATATATGGTTGGTATGAGCTGGAGCAATGTAGCGGTTAAACGACGGCCGCCGGTTTTTTATTTTTTCATGAACCTTTCTATCTCTTCAGCAGTGATGGGAATTTTTGCCATCAGGTCCTTATTACCTGTCCGGGTGATCCAGAAATTATTCTCGATCCGGACGCCCATTTTTTCTTCTTCAATATAGATGCCGGGCTCAATGGTGAACAGCATGCCGGCTTTGATAGGCAGGGTGCGCGTTCCCAGGTCATGCACATCCACACCCAGGTGATGGGAGATGCCATGGTACAGGTATTTGCGATAGGCCCTGTTGTCCTTGTCCTCATTCTTCACATCGGCTTTGGAAAGCAGGCCGATCTTTACGAATTGACTGGTGGCTTCTTCGCCTACCTTATCGGTATAGTTGAGAATAGAGATACCGGGTTTCAGGATGCTCTTGGCGTAGTTGTGCAGGTGCAGACAGGCATTGTATACTTCTTTTTGCCGTTTGCTGAATTTGCCGTTCACTGGCACCGTGCGTGTGAGGTCTGCATTGTAGCCGCCATACTCAGCGCCAAAATCCATCAGGATCAGGTCTCCGTCCCTGCATTCCTGGTTGTTGGATACATAGTGCAGGATGCGGGCATTGTCGCCGCTGGCAATGATGGAGCTATACCCTTCACGGGTAGCGCGGCGGGAAAGAAAACCATACTGGATCTTGGCTTCTATCTCGTATTCCATGACGCCGGGACGGATAAATTTCAGGAGATCGAGGAAGGTTTCATGGGTAATATCAATGGCCTGCTGGATCACGGCCACTTCTTCCGCGGTCTTAATAGCGCGATGTTCCCGCAGGATCCGGGCGCTGCGGTTATAGTTGTGCAGGGGATAGCGGCGGCGCATTTCTTCGGCATAGCGATAGTCGCGCACCGGCACCAGGTTGGCCTTGCGGTCGTTCTCGTTGGTGTTCAGGTAAATGGTATCTGCCAGGTGGATCCAGGGCTGGAGCATGCCTTCCAGGCTGTCCAGCCAGATCACGGTGGGGATGCCGGAGAGCTGTTTGGCTTCAGCGGCGCGGAGTCGCTTGCCATCCCACTTTTCTTTTAATTCATTGGGACGAACTAGGACTAGTACTTCGCGGAATTTGGGATCGGGATTATCGGGGAAGAGCACCAGCATGGTATCTTCCTGCTCAATGCCCGTAAGCCAGTACAGGTCGGAATTCTGCTTGAAGCGGTGTAGGGCGTCGCCATTGGTTGGCAGTTCATCATTACTGTTGAAAATGGCGATGGCATTTTTTTCCATACTATCCATGAAGCGTTTCCGGTTCTGAACGAAGAGCTTGGGATTGAGCGGCAGGTATTTCATGATAATCAGTGATTAAGGGTGTAAATGTAGGAAATGTTGCTATTTCGTATTTATTCAGCAAAAACCAAAAGGTTTCAACCACAACTAAAACGAACATTTGTTAGTTATATAATTTTCAATATCACCCGCCTCCGTTTAGAGGATATTCAATTTTAGGCCCTTCTAACTCACTGTATTAGAAAATTTTAAATTCTACATTTGTCGCCTAATCCAAACAATGCTTGTTTATGTCAGTACCAACTGTTGCTTTTCCCATGAATGAACTGGTGAAGCTGGACCTGGCGGATGTGCGCCAGATCCATTACCAGCTACACCCCGAAGAGCTGGTGCAGGACACCCTCAGGCTGGGTGAAGGAGTGCTCAACGATACGGGCGCCCTGGTAGTGAACACCGGTGAGTTTACCGGTCGCAGCCCCAAAGACAAGTTTATCGTAAAAGATGAACTTACTGCCGGCAGCGTTCACTGGAACGACTTCAATCTGCCCCTGGAAGAGAAATACTTCCACATTATTCACCGGCAGGTACTGGATTACCTCAACCAGCGGCCTGAACTCTGGATCCGCGATGCTTACGCCTGTGCCGATCCCCGCTATCGCCTCAACATCCGGGTAGTCAATGAAAAGCCCTGGACCAATCTCTTTGCCTATAATATGTTCCTGCGCCCCACTGAAGAGGAGCTGGATCATTTTAAGGCCGACTGGACCATCCTTTCCGCCCCCGGCCTGCAGCTGGACCCCGTCCTCTGTGGCACCCGCCAGCACAATGCCGCCGTTATCAGCTTCAAACACCGGATGATCCTCATCGCCGGCACCGGCTATACCGGTGAAACCAAGAAGGGTATCTTCTCCGTACTGAATTATATCCTGCCCCATGATAAAGGCGTACTCAGCATGCACTGCTCCGCCAATATGGATAAGGCAGGCGATACCGCCCTGTTCTTTGGACTCAGCGGCACCGGCAAAACCACCCTCAGCGCCGATCCCAACCGCCTGCTGATAGGAGATGATGAGCATGGCTGGACCAATAACGGGATCTTCAATTTTGAAGGCGGCTGCTATGCCAAGTGTATTGACCTCAGCGAGGAGAAAGAACCGGAGATCTTCCAGGCAATCCGCCCCGGCGCCCTGGTGGAGAACACCACTTTCTTCCCCAATACCAGGAACATCGACTTTTCCAGCAAGGCCATCACGGAAAATACCCGCGTGTCCTACCCGCTGGACTTTATCAGCAACGCCCAGGAACCTTCGGTAGGGAATATCCCTTCCCATATATTTTTCCTTACCTGTGACGCCTCTGGCGTGCTGCCGCCCATCGCCCGGCTCAGCCCCGAGCAGGCCATGTACCAGTTCATTTCCGGTTACACGGCCAAAGTTGCAGGTACTGAAGCGGGGGTCACCGAACCCAAGTCCACGTTCAGCGCCTGTTTTGGCGCTCCCTTCCTCCCGCTTCACCCCGGCGTATACGCCGCTATGCTGGGTGAGAAAATGAGGAAGCACAACGTGAAGGTCTGGCTTATCAATACCGGCTGGACCGGCGGCCCCTATGGCACCGGCCACCGGATGAAGCTGGGCTACACCCGTTCCATGATCACCGCCGCCCTCGAAGGCAGGCTGGAGCGGGTGGAATTTGACACGCACCCCGTGTTTGGCGTAGCTATGCCCAAAAGCTGCCCGGGCGTTCCGGACGCTATCCTGAACCCCAGGAATACCTGGACGGACAAAGCCGCCTATGATACAGCGGCTTGCAACCTGGCTGCCCAGTTTGTGAACAATTTTGAAAAATATGCCGCCGGCGTGGATAATGCTATCCTTGCCGCCGCGCCTAAAATTTAATGACTGCAATTGCGTGTAATTCCAATTTTTTGAGTGAAATTAGACGTCAATTTTTAATTCGCAGCCCTGGCCTCTTAACGATTTGCCAACTTGCCTGGAGAGTGTATCGATGACCGGATACACTCTCTTTTTTTTGCATCACTTTATCAACCTGTTGTAACTTCCTGACTGCCCCAATCGTTACATTGCAGTCAACGCACTGTCATCACTCAACTTTATCGCATGATCAAACTGTTCCTTACTCTTTTAGTAGCTACGCTGCCCGTACTGGAGAATGAAACCGCCATCGATTGGAGCGCTACCAGGAAACTTACCTGGGACGATTTTAAAGGAAGGCCCGATCCTAACTTACCCAATGCAGCACTCACCAACAGCACTATTAACCTGGACTATGCTTTTACCAGCTTAGAGATGGCCTTCCGCATCCGTTGCCAGTTCAACACAGACAGGTCATGGGTAAAAACTAAATCCGAGGCAGTACTGGCCCACGAACAGGGGCATTTTGATATTACAGAATTACATGCCCGGAAACTGAACAAGGCCCTGCAGGGTGAAAAGATCAAAGACAACTCCGTGACCGATCAGGTAAATGCATTGCAGGACAAAATAAAAGTGGAGCACCATGCTATGCAGCGGGCCTACGACCAGGAAACTGATTTTTCCCGCAACGCAGAACAGCAGGCAAAATGGGCGGCTAAAATTGCAGCCGAACTGAAAGCCATGGAGAAATACAGTGATTATAAAGGAGAGAAAAAGAGAGTATTCAAAAAATAATAGTTATGGCCGGGATCACCTGGACTTCCAGGGGATTTCGGCTATCCCTAACTGGTGGCCGGCATACCGGGCCAGCACAAATAAATAATCACTCAGCCGGTTGAGGTATTGCAGGATAACAGGTTCCACTTCCTGGCTTTCATTTTCCAGCCGTACGCAGCAACGCTCCGCCCGCCGGCATACACAACGCGCTATATGCAGCTGGGATACCACCGGGGCACCGCCGGGCAGGATAAAGAATTTCATGGGCGGCACCGTTTCATTCATCCGGTCTATTTCCTTTTCCAACAAGGTCACATCCTCCTCTTTCAGGTCAGGGATCTTCATTTTGGGCTCTTTTTCCGGGTCGCAGGCAAGGGCAGCCCCTACTACGAACAGGCGGTCCTGTACAGCCTGTAATATGGTTCGTCCCTGATCATCCTGGGACAGCAGATCGCGGCAAAGCCCGAGGTAGGAATTCAGCTCGTCCACTGTGCCATAGGATTCAATGCGCAGGTCCGACTTAGGCACTTTGGTGCCCCCGATCAGGGAGGTCTTCCCTTTATCACCAGTCTTGGTATAGATCTTCATAGCCATAGCGGAGACAGTATTAGTAAGTGCAAAAATGCCGGACAAGGCCGGCAAATACAATTTTTTGGATCGAAGCTGGACAGGGTTAACAACCTGGGAGCTGGCTTGTACGGATACAGCACAGCAGGCTTATCAAACGTGCGCCCTACGGCCGCTCTGTTGTTTATCACTTTCTATCAGGCCGTCCCGCAGACGGACTATGCGTTTGGCATAGTTGGCAATGTCCTCTTCGTGGGTAACCAGTACCACGGTATTACCGGCTTCCTGGATGGCTGAGAAAATATCCATGATCTCCACCGAGGTCTTGGAATCCAGGTTACCGGTGGGCTCATCTGCCAGGATCAGGGAAGGTTTATTGACCAGGGCCCGGGCAATAGCCACCCGCTGGCACTGACCACCAGACAGCTCATTGGGCTTGTGGTGCATCCGTTCTTCCAGCCCCACTTTCTGGATCACATCCACCGCCACCTCCGTACGCTGTTTCTTAGACAGGCCGGCATAGACCAGGGGCAGGGCTACATTCTCCAGGGCTGTCAGCCGGGGCAGCAGATTGAACTGCTGGAATACGAACCCGATCTCCTTATTACGGACATCGGCCAGCGCATCATCCGCCATCTTGCTCACATCCTGACCATTCAGGATATAACGGCCAGCCGTGGGGGAATCCAGGCAGCCCAGGATATTCATGAGGGTGCTTTTGCCGGAGCCGGAAGGCCCCATCAGTGCCACATATTCATTTTTCAGAATATTCAGGTCAATGCCTTTCAGGACACTCAACTCGTTCTTGCCCATGAAATAGCTCTTGCGGATTTGTTCCAAGTGAATGATCGACTGCATAGAATAGATTCAATGATACAAAACTCAGTTCCCGGATTTCTTGATCACCTTGGGTACCCGGAAGAATACGCCATCGGTGTCCGGTGCATTTTTTAATCCTTCAGCACGGGATACGGAACCCTGTACAGCATCTTCCCGCAATACATCCACGCGGTCGGTCATGTGCAGCAGGGGGGCCACTCCTTCCGTATTCAGCTCATTCAGTTTGTCCACAAACCGGATCATCCGCTGCAGATCAGTCCGGATAATGCCTTTTTCCTCGTTGCTGAACTGCAGACGTGCCAGGTTGGCCAGGTTTTCAACAAATGCGTCATTTAGCTCCATACCTAACAAAAATAGGTTTTTGCCCCTTTATTTCCCTGCCTTTCGACACAAAAGCGGGGTTAAATTCAGCATACAGGATCGGGAACTATTCTTATCTTCGCCCTCCTTATGGAAAAGCACTCTCAGCAGCCGATCGTCATGAGCGGTATACGTCCCACGGGCTTTCTGCACCTGGGTAATTACTTTGGCGCCGTCCGGAATTATGTCCGGATGCAGGCGGATTTTACCTGTTATTTTATGGTGGCCGACCTGCACGCCCTCACCACTCATCCTGATACCCGGGAGCTGAAGAACAATGTGAGCCGGGTGATAGCTGAGAATATCGCCAGCGGGCTGGATCCCAAAAAGGCGGCTTTTTTCTGCCAGAGCCATGTGCCGGAAACATCTGAACTCTATCTTTTCCTCAACATGCTGGCCTATAAGGGAGAACTGGAAAAGACCACCACCTTCAAGGATAAAGTAAGGCTGCAGCCGGACAACGTGAATGCCGGTCTGCTAACCTACCCTGTCCTGCAGGCTGCTGATATCCTCCTGCACCGCGCTGAGCTGGTGCCTGTAGGCAAAGACCAGGAACAGCACCTGGAAATGTCCCGCAACTTCGCCAACCGTTTCAATCACCGTTATGGTGAAGTGTTCCCCGAGCCCAAAGCCTTCAACTACGGCGAAGAGCTGGTGAAAGTTCCCAGCCTGGACGGGGCCGGCAAAATGAGCAAGAGTGAGAACCAGTATGCTACCCTCTACCTCTCTGATGATGATGAACTGATCCGTAAAAAGGTGATGAAAGCCAAGACCGACAGCGGTCCCGAGGCGCCCAATACCCCCAAACCGGATTATATTGAGAATATCTTCGGTCTGATGAAACTGGTCTGTGAGCCCGCCGTCATTGACAAGTTTGAGACCGATTATAACAATGCCAATATCCGTTATGGCGACCTGAAAAAGCAACTGGCTGAAGATATGGTGCGTTTCATTGCGCCTATCCGTGAAAAGGCTGAAGCCATACGGACAGACGAGCAATACCTGAAGGAAATAATGGAGCAAGGTGCCGCCAAAGCCCGCGCCAGCGCCCAGGCCACTATGGCCCTGGTGAAGGACGTGATGGGCCTTAATTATTATTAATAGAAGACCCATCAGAATCAATCAACCCATGGCAAAAAGCAAGAAACCGAAACATATAGCGATCGCAGGCAATATCGGCGCCGGCAAAACCACCCTGACCGAATTACTCAGCAAGCATTACCGCTGGATCCCACAGTTTGAGGATGTGGACCACAATCCCTACCTGCTGGACTTCTACGAGGATATGCCCCGCTGGAGCTTTAACCTGCAGATCTACTTCCTCAATGGCAGGCTCAACCAGCTGCTGGATATCCATCGCGGTACCGAAACCGTGATCCAGGACCGCACTATCTATGAGGATGCCTATATTTTTGCGCCCAACCTGCATGAAATGGGTCTGATGAGCAAAAGGGATTTCGATAACTACTTCCTGTTCTTCGAGACCCTGAAGTCCATGGTACAGCCCCCGGACCTGCTGATCTACCTCAAAGGCTCCGTGCCCACGCTGGTAGCGCAGATCCAGAAACGCGGCCGTGAGTATGAAGAGAATATCCGCCTGGACTACCTGAAACGCCTCAATGATTTCTACAATAAATGGATCGATGGCTATAAGGAAGGCCCCCTCCTGGTGATCGATATCGACAAGAACAAATTCCCCGACAACGAAGAACACCTGGGTGAGATCATCAACAGGATCGACAGCCAGCTGTACGGACTGTTTTAGATTATTTTCCCGTCTTTCATATGTAAAGTGCGGTCGCTCATTTCCGCCAGTTCCTCATTGTGGGTCACTATCAGGAAGGTCTGGTTGAACTGCTGGCGCAGGTCAAAGAAGAGCTGGTGCAGTTCCCTGGCATTGGCGGAGTCCAGGTTACCGGTAGGTTCGTCCGCAAAAATGATCTTGGGGTCATTGATCAGGGCGCGGGCTACCGCTACCCGTTGCTGTTCCCCGCCGGAGAGGGCGTTGGGTTTATTCTCTATCCGGTCGGCCAGGCCCAGGGTCCGGAGCAGGGAGGCGGCTTTATCGGCCACTTCTTTCTTCCGCCGGCCGGCTATCCAGCCGGGGATACAAACGTTTTCCAGGGCGGTGAACTCGGGCAGCAGGTGGTGGAACTGGAATACGAAGCCAATATGCCGGTTGCGGAAAGCGGCTACCTGGCGGTCGTTCTGGAAATTGATGGACTGGCTGTCGATCACCACATTCCCGTCATCCGGGCGGTCAAGGGTGCCCAGGATATGCAGCAGGGTGCTTTTCCCGGAACCGGAAGGCCCTACAATACTGGCTATTTCACCCTGTTTAATGTGGAGGTCCACCCCTTTGAGGACCCATAACTGCCCATAATGCTTCTGGATATTGTTGGCCGATAACATGCAAAATAAATTAGAAATCAGGCGTCAAGATACTACAAACAGCCGGCTTCCCGCATACCGGGGAGGGACCCGGGCCAATTTTGTGAAAATGTTCTTTCATCCGGTCAAAAGATAGATTTGGTTTTTTCCGCATTAAAGTTACTTTTGCGGAAAATTGAACGATTTTTTGGTCGATAATTATCTATATTCCCGGACAAAAATTTAAAACAGGCAACACATGTTTTGGACACTTGAATTAGCCTCTTACCTGGAAGATGCTCCATGGCCGGCTACGAAGGACGAGCTGATTGACTACGCTATCCGAAGCGGTGCGCCAATCGAGGTAGTAGAGAATCTCCAGGAACTGGAGGATGAAGGAGAGATCTATGAAGGCATCGAAGACATCTGGCCTGATTATCCCAGCCAGGATGACTTCTTCTTTAATGAAGACGAATACTAATTTTCGCACTACACGCCCTGAAAAGAACTCATTAACAAAAAGCGTCCCTGCTGATCAGCGGGACGCTTTTTTATATTTTGTGAGAACCGCCTGCTTACTTTGCAGGGCCAGCTGCTGCCGGCACAGGCGATCACTGTTCTTTCCTGCGGAGTTATTTCTCCATCTGCTCAATAACAGCGGTAGTTACACCGGTGAAGGAGAAACCGCCATCATGGAAGAGGTTCTGCATGGTCACCATTTTGGTCAGGTCGCTGAACAGGGACACGCAGTAGTTGGCGCAATCATCGGCCGTAGCATTCCCCAGCGGGCTCATTTTCTCTGCATAATTGATAAAGCCGTCAAAGCCTTTTACACCACTGCCGGCAGTGGTCCTTACGGGCGACTGGGAAACCGTATTCACCCTTACTTTCTTACGCACACCATAGTGATAACCGAAGCTGCGGGTAACGCTTTCCAGCAGGGCTTTGGCATCGGCCATTTCGTTATAGTCGGGGAATACGCGCTGGGCAGCTATATAGGTCAGGGCCAGTACGCTGGCGCCTTCATTCAGGGCGTCCAGGTCCCAGGCGGTGCGCAGGACGCGGTGCAGGGACATGGAGGAAATGTCCAGTGTTTTCTGGTTCCAGCCATAGTCCAGCTCAGTATAGTGTTTGCCTTTGCGCACGTTCATGCCCATGGCAACGGAATGCAGGATAAAATCAATGCCGCCACCAAAATGCTTAACGGCTTCTTCAAAGAGTTTTTTGAGATCGTCCATATTGGTCACATCGGCCGGGATCACCGGGGCGCCGGTGGCTTCCGCCAGTTTGTTGATCTCACCCATCCGCATAGCTACGGGGGCATTGGTCAGTACCAGCTGGGCGCCTTCTTCATGCGCACGCAGGGCTGTTCTCCAGGCAATGGATTTTTCGTCAAGAGCACCAAAAATGATCCCTTTCTTTCCTTTGAGTAAGTTGTATGACATAATAACTACTGTTTTTTAGTGTTTTCGATCAACTCCCGGATCTCCGATATTTTTTGCAATATAATCTGTTTTTTCTCATCCGGAAGGCGGAGCAGCAGGGTTTCGTCCTGGTTATTGGCAAAAAAGTTGGCTAAAATATAGCTAATTTCCATACGTTTCTTTAGTTCTTCGCCTTGTGAGCTAATAAAAAATCGTTGAACTATATCTACTTTATGGAAAGAAATCAATTTTGTAAAAATAATATCCATCAGAAGATATTCGATCTCACTATAAATTCTTCCATTAACGATATCTTTTTGAATATTCAGTAAAGACTCTTCTATTATTTTAGTAGCCTTCTGCATCTCCTCGATAGACAAATCATTAAAATAATCGATTATATCCATCATGCTATTAAAAAAAGAATAGAAAAGTATCAACACACTACAACAAGTGATTTTTTTATCACTCGAATTCTTTTCGGCAAAATCTATGACAGCCCTTTCAGGAATTAAACAGATTATCTCAAAAATTTTAATTCGCGTATCTTCATTAGGATACCCTATTCTAAACAGTAAATCCAAACCTTGATCAATTTTTTCCTTTTTGATCATTTGCCTTGCTCCTTTCAGCAAATCAGCAGTCTCGATCTCTATTGTGTTTGCTATAGATTCAGGTAATTGGTCATGTAACTTGACTCTTAATTCAAGTGAAATTTTAGATATGGACGTAAAAACCATGCTAAAATATTCTATAGACTTATCTGATAGTTTATCTTCCTTTATTTTTTTTGAAAATTCACCTATTTTCTCCTCAAGTTCTTTTTTGCTAAACCAGGCTTCCATAAATCTTATCAGCCAGACAACCTGCTGCTTATCATTACGCCTGCCGTATCGCATTAAATACCAAATATTCCAGAACCGTTCTCTCAATAAATAAAGGTTATTCTTGGTTTCCGTAGGCCTTTTCTCAATTACCTGGTTCTTTTCGAGATAGCTCAGTTGAGCAGACAATACCTTTCCTTCAATCCTTGTTTTTTCCCGGAGTTCTTTGACTGAAATGGCATCCCAGTTCTTTGCCACCGCATCTACGATCTTTTGATTTTGTGGTGACAAGTCATCCATCCGATGTTTATAAAAGGGAGTAACTGCATCCAATACATGTTCCAGGTCCTGGACTGTGCTTTCATACTCATGATTAATAAGAATACCGAACATCAACGCAATAGTTCTTGGAGCACCGCCTGTAAGCATTCTTAAAGTTTCTATCCGCCCGGGCCACTTGCTGATAATGGCTTCTATTTCCTTTCGTTGCCCATGCACATTGCCCAGCTCAAGCAATAATAATGTTGTTTCTTCCCTGCTCAGGCCTATCAATCGTTTCACTTTAAAAAACTCAAAAAATGGCTGTTTATAGTCAGCAAAATCTTGGAAATAAAAAGGGGAAGCTGCAATCAACCGTATATGCGGTTTTGTCTGCAGCACTTCTCTTAAACGCCTTACTTCAAGGTCAGAGATCTTATCCAATAAGGCCCCCACATTATCAATCAATAATACCAGCTTCTTGCCATGCTTATCAAGATATTTTTCAATTATATCATAAGATTTCAGTTCAAACTGAGGATGCGTCATATATTTTCTAATTTCTTCGACAATACCCGTAAAACCATGATAATCTTCCAGTAAATCCGCTACACTTTCCCAAAGATTGACCAGTTCATTGATATTGTATTGCTCCTCAGTAAGCACTATGGGTATCAGCCAGGAATTAACTCCAAGGGAATCCTCTATAGCATATTTAATCCTGTATAATAAAGTTGTTTTCCCTTGCCCCCTTTGCCCTATTAGCAAGTAATGCTGTTCAGGTGTAATCATGGCCGAGGTATTGATATCCTGCATGATATCTTCCAGCACTTCTGTCCTGACCACAAATTCGGCAATCAGCTGCCTTTTACCTTTTCTATCGGGGTTGTATATGAAGTTACTCATGGGTTACTGACAAATAAATCGACGCCACCACATTCTCAGAATAGGAGAATTAAACCGGTAGATATTGGGTGCACCATTGTTATTAATATATCCATCGTGCATAAGGGAATCGATAATATAACGACATTTCTCTTCCACGTTGTATTTCATAGCCAGATCGAATGCCACCGAACGTGGTAGTGTATCCTGCTCCGCAATACTGTTTAACAATTCCAGGGCAAACCTTTGCTCGTCATCCTTGAAGTGCTTCCTGATCCTTTTGTGATAGTCTTCAAAGTGATGGTTATTCCTGGATTCTACAATCCGGGAAAAGAAGGCATCCACCGTATGACAAGTAATCTGCTCGCCTCTAATACTCACCTCCAATACCTCCTGTGCAATTAATTGAATATAGAAAGGAATCAGCCACTCAATAATATTTAATATATATGCTATTACCTCCCCTTCTATCTTCACTCCTCTTCTATTCAGCAAAGCAACCAGCAGTTCAGATGCATCTGTTCTATTCAGCGGTTGTACTTCAAGAGCGTTCAAATCATTTATAAACGCACTGCCACCAATCAGGGAAACAGTATGATTTAACCCGATTGAACCGGTATAGATAAAAATAACTTTTGATTGTATGGCAGGATGAAGTCTTATCTCTCTGTTAGCCTGCAGAAAGCGAATTGCTGGCCTGGCATCTCCTCCATGGACATCCGCGATATTCTGGATGGTTTGAGGGAACTCATCGATCATCAATACTAATTTTGAGTCACCATGAAACTCCAAACCAGCCAGAAGGTTCTCAAAATTTTCTTTGTGATTAGTCTCCAACCCTGATTCCTGAAAATCAATCCCCGTTCCCATAATACTAAGCCCCTTGATCTTTCTTAGAAATTTATTCCCACTCTCCAGCAGTTTTTTGACCCGGTCCGAGTTTTTAATTTCCTCTGCGTTCAATACTTCTTTGGCCAGTTTCCTGAAAAAATCCGCCTCATTATCTATAGCTTCAGTATCCACATAGACATACACATTATCGTCAACCTTCTTGTCCAGTAAATGAAAAAGTAGTGAGGTCTTCCCTATCCGCCTCGGCGCAGCAATATAAATATTGTTCAGGTCCCTGATCCGGTTGCGGATACGGTCCACTTCGGTATGTCGCTGGTAAAAATTATCCCCCCTTGCCGGAGGGCCTACAGTATTTTTCATAAACAAGCAATTGTGCTTCAAAAGTAGATGACAAAATTTTTATTGTCAAAATTTTTGACAATAAAAATTTTGTCATCTACTTTAACTGAGCAATAAATTACACTTATCTATTGAATATCAATAGATTCCAAAAAATATCAAGTAGGTGAGGATTACTCCGCAAAGAACGCATACACCCCATACAGCAAATAAATGCCCCCCAGCAGCAGGATAGCATTGGCCAGGATCATCAGGATGGCATAGCCTACCAGCTGCCAGCCTTTGACGCTGCCGATGATCTTCTGGTTGAAATAGCGGTATAACAGAAATCCTGCCAGGCCGATACCGGCGGCAAATATCAGGAACAGCAATAAACGAAAAAGGCTTTCCATATAAGGGTTAATTCATGATCATTTCCCGGGCATTCTCCAATGCGGCGGCAGTAGGTTTTTCTCCACTCAGCATCTGGGCGATAGCTGTGATCCGCTCTTCTTTGGAGAGCTGGCGGATACCGGTCTTGATGGCCTGGCCCCTGATCTCTTTGTAAACAAAGAAATGGGCGTCCGCCTTACCGGCAATCTGCGGCTGGTGGGTGATGCAAAGCACCTGGCGCTTGCGGGCCAGCTCTTTCAGGATGATGCCTACCTGCTTGGCCGCTTCACCGGAGATACCGGTATCAATTTCGTCAAAGATCAGGGTGGCCAGGTCCAGCGACTGCGCCACCAGCGATTTAATGCAGAGCATCAGCCGGCTCAGTTCACCACCCGAAGCCACTTTGCGGATGGGCTCAAAACGATTGCTCTTGTTGGCGTCAAATAAGAATTCAATGGCGTCAGCGCCATAGGCCTGGAGACCGGCCAGGGGCTGCAGCTCCACTTTCAGCCGGGCATTGGGCATGCCCACCTGCGCCAGCAGCTTATTGACCGTATCCTGTAAGGGCTTAACCTGTTTGGTACGGTTGGCCGTGAGCTTGGCGGCCAGGGCAGTAGCCGCGTCCAGCAATTGCTGCACGGCTTTTTCCTTGACCGCAATGGACTCATCAATATTCAGTACGGCCTGCAGCTTTTCTTCCAGCGACTGCTGGATGGCCAGCAATTCAGCGGTTGAATGCACACCGTGTTTCTTCAGTAATTTATAGCCCACAGTGATCCGGTCGTTCAGCTGTGCAATACGCTCCGGGTCATACTGCACTGCCTCGCTGAGGTGTTCTACTTCATCAGCAATATCCTGCAGTTCTATCTGCGCCGATAACAGCCGCTGTAACACAGCAGGCAGACCGGGATGGTATTCTGTAAAGCCCTGCAGCTGGTTGCAAAGCGCTTTCAGCTGCTGCAGCATCGGCTGCTCGCCTTCCTGGAGCGCATAGGCCGTTTTGTTAAGGACATTCTTTACCCCTTCTGAATTGCTCAGCAGTTTGAGCAGACTGTCCGCCTCTTCCAGCTCATTCTCTTTAAAGGCGGCCTCTTCCAACTCATCAAACAGGAACTTGTTATAGTCGTATTCTTTGGTGAACTGGCTCTTTTGCTGTTGCAGGCCATCCAGTTCCTGGCGGGCCTGCTGCCACTGGGTATAGGTATTGCGGTATTCCTGCAGAACGCCGGCCTGACCGGCCATGGCGTCCAGTACTTCCCGCTGGAAATCAGACTGGCCCAGCTCCAGGGTATCAAACTGCCGGTGCAGGTCTACCAGCAGGGTGCTGAGCCCGCGCAGCTGTTCCAGGTTCACCGGCGTATCGTTCACAAAAGCGCGCGATTTACCGGTAGCGCTGATCTCTCTGCGGATCACCAGCTCTTCTTCCGCGTCCAGGTCGTAGGCCTTGAGGAACTGCTTCACGGCTTTTTTGCCGGAGGCCAGGAAAAAACCTTCCACAAAACATTTTTTGTCCTTGTTGAGCAGGACGGAAGGATCGGCCCGGTCCCCCAGGATAAGAGAGAGCGCTCCCATCAGGATGGATTTACCCGCACCCGTTTCACCCGTGATGATATTCAGCCCCATCGGGAAATCGATCTCGATCTCATCAATGATGGCGTAGTTCTGTATATGCAGTTTTTTAAGCATAGGCGGAGCAAATTAATAAATATCGGGGATAGGCCAATCATTGTCCTTTACAGCGGGCCACACCTGCTTTGGCGCGCTGGTCCAGGGAGTTTTTATAGTCGTGGTCAGGCATGGCCATACAGCGCTCATACCAGGCGATGGCTGCCGGGAACAACTTTTTCTGTTCGTAGATATTACCCAGTTGCAGGGCTGCGCGGGCGGCAAAATGTTCCTTACGCTGCTCGCCCAGGGTAACAGCCTGCTGGTACCAGTGGATAGCGTCATTGTCTACCCCAATATCGTCATAGATCCTGCCTACCCGGTAGGCGAATTCCAGCTTTTCTTCCGGCAGTGCAAAATCATTGAGCGTTTTGCCATGCAGCAGGCGCAGGGCGTCCCGGAAATACCCGCCATCATTGAGGAGGCGGGCCTCTAACAATAATTTATTGGGCCAGTGGCCGGCTTTGGCTTCCTGCTGCGCCTGTTTGTCGGCCTCGGAATCCGTATTGCCGCTGGACAGCAGTTCCTTCCGGTACTGATCGGCCTTTGCCTGGTTACCCTGGAGATAATAGTACCAGCTGACTTTCTGCAGGGCGTCCTTCACATAGAATTTCCCTTTGAACTGCTGTACAAAACGGAGCAGGTGATCCGCCGCATCGGGCTCCATATGCTGTACTTTGGCATACCCCAGCTGCAGGTCCCAGACGGGCATGGACAGGTACACGGGAGCAGTATTCCGCTGTTCAATCACCCGCCGGGCATATTCACCCTGCTGGCTGTTGAGGCCAAGGTTGGCGGCCAGGTAGGCAAACAGGTGGTTATTGACCACATCCAGTTGCTGGTCCCGGATGAACTGCACGGCCCCGGTCTTATTATTCTGGACATAGAACTGCAGGTAACAATAATAGAATACCGCTTCTTCATGGAACAGCTGCTGCCATTCATCTTTCCCTTTTACAAACTGCTCTACCCGCTGCATGCCTTTGGCAATATTGCCTTTAATACCCAGCAGGTTACCGAGCCATTTGTAGCCATCGGGAATGGTGCCGGCAGCTACCTGCATGGCGCCATTGTAGAGGGCGTTAGGGCTGAAGGAAGGGTGGCTGCTCATATTTTCTTTAGCCTGGAGGAAGGATCTGCGGAACTCCCAGCCGGCATCCCAGCGATACCCGAATTTGATGCGCACTACAGCCCACTGGAAATGGATCACCGATTTGGCATAGAGATAAAAGGGAGAATCGGACGGGCCTTTGGCCATCAGGTCCAGCCGCTTGTCCCGGTTAGGAAAACGGGCTTTATACGCCGCCGGATCTTCATTGAAGAAGAGGGTAAAAAAATCAATATAGTTTTCCAGCAGGTAGGGGATCAGGTTATGGGGATGCTGTTGCTTTTCGGCATCCAGCAGGCGCTGGCCTTCTGCCAGGCGCAGCTGCATGATCTCTTTATAGGCCTGCCGGCAGGCGGGGTTGAAGTCGAAGGTTTGCTGTGCCTGGCCTGCGGGTTGCAGGCAGGGCAATACCAGGATTGCCAGCAGCAGCAGGATCCTGTTGGTGAGAACGGCGCGCAAAAACAACTTCATGGTTGCAAGATAAGGCTTGGACAATAAAAAAAGGCGCCTGTTACCAGGCACCTTCCACAACTATAGATAAACAATTTACTTGACTTCCACGCTGTCGAACATGTCACGATCCACCAGGATACGGCCGCAGTTCTCACAAACGATGATCTTTTTGCGCTGGCGGATCTCGCTCTGGCGCTGGGGCGGGATGGCGTTGAAGCAACCACCGCAGGCGTCACGCTCTACCGGTACTACGGCCAGGCCGTTGCGGTAGTTCTTGCGGATACGGTCAAAAGAATTGAGCAGGCGCTCTTCTACTTTCTCCCGGGCATTGGAAGACAGCTTACCGAAATGTGTTTCTTCTTTTTCGGTAGAAGCGATGATCTTTTCCAGTTCACCTTTTTTGGTGCTCAGGACGCCTTCTTTATTGCCAATGTTCTTTTTGGCTTTGTCCAGGACGACCACTTTCTCAGCGATCTCTTCGTTGGCGTCACGGATATGTTTTTCGGCGAGTTTCATTTCCAGCTGCTGCATTTCGATCTCCTTGTTAATGGCTTCGAACTCGCGGCTGTTCTTTACGTTCTCGCTTTGTTTTTCGTATTTTTTGATCAGGGCTTCAGCGTCCTTGATCAGGTTCTTTTTGGAATTGATGAATTCCTGTATACCGTTGATCTCTTCTTCAATCCTGGTCTGGCGGGCATGCAATCCCGTGATCTCGTCCTCCAGGTCACTCACCTCCATGGGCAACTCACCTTTCAGCACCTGGATCTCGTCGATCTTGGATTCCACTTTTTGCAGGGAAACCAGTGAGGATAATTTTTCCTCTACAGAAAATTCTTTTACGTTCGCCATAATATAAAGGTGATTAAAGAAATCATCTTCCCTCCAGTAGCCTGGGTGGTTAGTGCGCCGGAAAACGATTTCGAATTAAACATTTTCAGAAATAATAATAGACCGGGTTGGTTTGTACGCCCGATTTAAGGACGGCAAAGGTAGGAAATTTTTCCTGCAAAATATCATACAGCAGGCCAGTGGTGTACTGTTCGCTCTCGTAATGGCCAATATCGGCTATTACCAGGCGACCATCGGCATCAAAAAATTCATGATATTTCATGTCCCCGGTGATAAAAAAGTCGGCCCCGACAGCTAAAGCCCTGGAAATCAAAAAACTACCAGCACCACCGCAAAGCGCCACTTTTTTCACCGGCCTGTCGGTCAGGGCGGTATGGCGGACCAGGGGCAGCCCAAACCGTTCTTTCAGGAAACCCAGGAAAGTTTCGGGGGCCAGCGGCTCCGGCAATTCTCCCAGCAGGCCGGCCCCGGTGGCCGGATGGGGATTGGAGAGGTTTACCAGGTCGTACGCCACTTCCTCATAGGGATGGGCCCGGAGCAGGGCTGCTACCACGCGGTGCTGCAGCCAGGCAGGCAGGACCACTTCAATGCGGAGTTCGCGTTCGGCGTGGCGGGCTCCTGGTTCGCCCACAAATGGATTTGTTCCCGGACCGCCTTTGAAGGTGCCGGTGCCTTCTGTACCAAAACTGCACTCACTATATTGGCCAATATGCCCCCCGCCGGCCTGGAAAATAGCTTCTTTGACGGCTTCGGCCCGGGCCAGCGGCACAAACGTATATAGTTTTTTGAGGGTGCCTTCTTTGGGCAGCAGGGGCTGGCGGTTCACCAGGCCCAGCAGATCCGCCATTTTACCATTCACGCCCCAGGCTACATTGTCCAGATTGGTATGAATGGCGTAGATAGCAATATCCTGTTTGATGGCGGCAATCACGGTCCTTTCCACATAGTTTTTGCCGTTGATCTTTTTCAGCCCGCCAAAGATGATAGGATGATGGGCTACTATGAGATTACATTTTTTACTGATAGCTTCTGCTACTACTGCTTCTGTGGCATCCAGCGTACAGAGGATGCCCGTACAGGGCCAGTCAGGCTTTCCCGTTAGTAAACCCGCATTATCATATGACTCCTGCAGCGCAGGCGGGGCAAGGGTTTCCAGTACTTCAATGATATTCCGAATAGTCATATGTACTAATACTAAGTGTTTTTACGGTAGACAAAAAAGGTAAAGGTGGACAATTGCCCCCCGTTTTTTGACGGACCTGGACAAAAAGTGGCTCAGGACCTGATTTTTTTACGACATTTGCCTGAATAGCGTAATTGCTAACCATTCCATCTATAATCCTAAGAAAAAAATGTTGAGCAAAACCTCAGAGCCAAAACCTCTGTTACCTTATGTTCTATGTGCCGGCCTACTGCTTGTGCCATTCCTGGCTGCTTTCTCCCACCAGAAGGACTCTCTGCTGCTATCCCTATCCGAAAGCAGCCGCCCGGAACAGCAATGTACAATTTTACACCAGTTATATGAGCTGAGCTACCAGGATAATTACCAGGAAGCAGAAAAATACATCCTCGCTGCCGTGGACATCAGCATGCGCACCAGCAACCAGCATAACCTGCTCCAGAGCTATAAGAAGCTGGCGGCCCTGTACGACCTGGAGAAAAAATACATGCAGTCCTATATCTTTTACCAGGATGCGCAGAAGATAGCCATCGAAGAGGACGAGACTGCCGAGCATCCATTCCTGAACTACGCTATTGGCGCCGCCCTCTACAAACTGGGCCGCTATCCTGAGGCCATTACTTTTTTACAGAATGCCAACACCCTTGCCCGGCAGCAAAAACAGCTGTCCCTGGTCCCCAAAGCCACGGTCTTCCTGGGCATGAGCTATTACCGGTCGGCCCGTGAAGCCAAGGCCACCAGCCTCTTTGATTCACTGGAGACAACGGGGATCAAACCGGACGACATAGAGAATAACGCTTTCTGCCATTACCAGCTCCAGACCTTTTACCAGGAGCTGCAGCAATATGAAAAAGCCCTTCAATACAACGACCAGGCCGCCAAACTTTATATGGTGCTGCGGCAGCAGCATGCAGTGATCCTTTGCTGGCGTGACAGGGCCGCCCTCTATACCATCATGGACAGCAGCAGCCAGGCCATTGCCTGTTACCGCCGGGCGCTCACCGAGATCAACGGCAGTAAAAATTACCAGGCCATCAAACTTTCTATCCTGGATGCCCTGTCCAGCTTCCACCAGCAGCGCCAGGATCCTGTACTGGCCCAGTCCTACGAGCGACAGGCAGCAGCACTGCGCGACAGCCTCAATGCCCGGGGAAAAGTAGCGCCGCTGGCCATACAAAGTGCTTCCTATCCACAGACCCTTCCCTTCAAAAAGAATACGGTACAGCCTTTCCGGTACTGGCAGAACCGGCTGATCCCCCTGCTGCTGGCGGGCAGCCTGCTGGCCAGCGTCATTATTTATCGCCGCTATAAAAAGATCAAGAGCCATCTCAATGAAGAAAAAGCAGATGCACTGGCCGAAGCCCGGGCTATTGCCGAAGAAGAAAAACAATCAGCCATACTGCAGGCCCAGCAACAGATAGATCAGAAAAGAAAACTGGCAGCTGATGAAGCCCGGCTCATTATTGAAAAAGCCAAGGAAGAAGCCAGGGAACTGCAGGCGCAGATTGCCGCCACTTCCGTATTGCTGGCCAACAAAACAGAATACCTCAACCAGCTCCAGGAAAAACTCAACGCTACCGATGAATCCGATTTCAAAAAAGTAGCCCGCGAGATCCGCCATTCTATTGGTGAGAACGATTACTGGGCCGAGTTCCTGAAAAATTTCAACCTGCTGCATGGGCAGTACATCGACAAGATCACACAAAAGCATCCGGACCTTACCCCCAATGAAGTGAAACTGATCGCTTTTACCCTTTCAGGGCTCAACAATAAAGAAATGGCAGGCGTCCTTTCCGTAGAACCGGAGAGCGTTAAAAAGGCCAGGTACCGGCTTAAGAAAAAACTGCGATTAACAGAAGAAGAAAGCCTTCGCTCCTACCTGGACAGTTTTAAATAATCCATTGACCGGCGCATAAGTATTTACCCGTAAAAAGCCAGATTACTTTTTTAACGGCTTGAACGCTTACAGGTTAGCCCTGGTCCACTTCAAGCATCCATAGTCCCCCATTTGTCCACCCTATAAAACAGCTGGCCACTATTTTTCCCCTACCCCCCTTTTGTCCTCCCCCTATATTTTGAAAACAACAATCCGTAACCAACCTTTGCTTTTCTAATCCATCATCCTCCGATAGATCAAGCTACTCCTGGTTACATAGTCAATTTTTACTGTAGGTAATGAGGACAGCATCGAAAAGGCGTATCCAGTATTCTTTGAATCATGCTTATCTCTGATTATCCAATGTCAAGCCAGATTCAATGCCTAGAAAGCCAATGATCGATGTCCTGAACCTATAGTAGTGCATGGTGAAAATCATGTACAGGGTTTAGAAGGTTTAAAAAAGGTGGCGGTTTTTACCGTCACCTTTTTCTTTATCTGTAAAAGTTCCACAAATACCCTGATCCAACCAGGATCAATTTTTATTCCCCGTATCAGACCAGGTCAATTTCGTTGTATCCTGACTGTTATTGAGTCACCAGAATGTAAAACGTACGGGGCTAAATTATACTCATATGTTTTAAATAGTTGATATTTTATCCATCTTGCGTATATTTTAAATCTGAATTGAGCCCTACTGCGTAAATAGTCTTTATGTTTTTCCCTGCCGACCATTTCTCTGCCTGTGCCTGAACAATTATTCTTTGCGCCTGATTAGTATAGCGGAAACAAAAAGTTGTTTTTTGACTATATAAACTGTTTAACTATGCCAAGGATCTTTCCGGCAGCAGTGGTGCAGGAGTCTGCCTACACCTGGCTGCCACAGGTAAGGGTAAAGAGTCAGCTTATCTACCTCACCGTCCTGGTGGCTATTGTAATAGCCCTGCTGGCAGCCGTATTCATCAAAGTGGATGTTTCCGTCAACGTACCGGGCATTGTACGCCCCGTGCTGGAGAAATCAGAACTGCGCAGCCTCACCGGCGCCACCATAGATTCCGTGCTGGTACAGGAAGGCCAGCATGTGGAAGCCGGCCAGGTGCTGCTCCACCTCCAGCAGGATATCACCAACAGCAAACTGGACCAGGCCAGTTTTGAACTGGATAAGCGCCAGTCCTACCAGCGCGACCTGGAGCTCCTGGCCCGCGGATCAGGCCACCAGGTACGTTCCGGCCAGTATCGCCAGCAATACCTCAGCTTCCAGGCGTCCGTAGCGGAACAACGCGCCGTGGTAGATAAGTTGAAGGCCGATTATATTATGTATAATAAACTCTTTGAAGATGGCGTAGTGGCCAAAAGAGAATGGCTGGAGAAAAAATATTCCTACGAGCAGGCCCGGGCCGTCTATCAGTCAAGGATAGCCCAGCAGCAGGCCCGCTGGCAGGAGGAGCTGGAAAGGACCCGCCTGGAAGCCCGGCAGTTCTCCTCCGGGAAAAAACAACTCCAGAAAGAAAAGGACTGGCTGGTCATCAAAGCCCCTGTAAGCGGCACCCTGCAACAGTTCCAGGGCCGGTACACCGGTGGCAGCGTACAAGCCGGGGAACTCCTGGGGTATATCTCCCCTGACTCCGGCATGGTCGCTGAATCCTATGTATCGCCCGGCGATATCGGCTACCTCCAGCCCGGTATGCCTGTAAAATTCCAGGTAGACGCCTTTAACTATAACTCCTGGGGCGTACTGACCGGCAAGGTCCTCTCCGTAGACAATGATTTCAGCCTGGTCAACAACCAACCCGTCTTTAAAGTGAAATGCGGGCTGGACCAGACCGGCCTGCAGTTGTCCAACGGCGTCCGGGGCGACCTTAAAAAAGGGATGACCATGCAATGCCGCTTTATCCTGGCCCGCCGCGGACTGCTGCAACTGCTCTATGAGCGGGCCGACAGCTGGCTCAATCCCAATAGCGCCGCCCCTGTCCAATAAAAACCGATCGTTATTATTCCCGTCCACCGAAGAACCAATATATCCATGCGCCTGAAGAAAAACACCTGCATCAAGCAACATGATATTACCGATTGCGGCGCCGCCTGCCTGCAATCCGTAGCAGCTTATTACAACCTGGAGCTGCCCATTGCCCGTATCCGGCAATACGCCGGCACAGATACCAAGGGCACCAATGTGCTGGGACTGGTAGAAGCAGCCGGCAAAATGGGCTTCGAAGCAAAAGGTGTAAAAGGCACACTGGAAGCCATACAGGACATGCCCGTCCCTGCTATCGCCCACGTGATCCTGGCCAACCGCCTCAGCCATTATGTAGTGATCTATAACGTATCCCCCGAAGAGATCCTGGTCATGGACCCCGCCGATGGCCAGCCACACCGCTATACCCCCAAAGCTTTCCAGGAGGTCTGGACCGGCGTACTGGTGCTGCTCCTGCCCGATGAGCATTTCCGGGAAGGCAATGAAAAACTTTCCCACTACAAACGCTTCTGGATGCTGCTCCGCCCCCATAAGGCCGTCAGCCTGCAGGTGCTGTTTGGCGCCGCTGTCTATACCGTCCTGGGCCTGTCCACTTCCCTCTATGTCCAGAATATTGTAGACCATGTGCTGATAGGCGGCAATACCCGCCTGCTCAACCTGCTGGGAATTTCCATGATCCTGATCCTGTTGCTGCAATTGTTCATAGGCACCTATAAGAACCTTTTTGCCCTCAAGACCAGCCAGCATATTGACGCCCGCCTCATCCTCGGTTATTATAAACACCTGCTGCGCCTGCCGCAGCAGTTCTTTGATACCATGCGCGTGGGCGAGATCACCTCCCGCATTTCGGACGCGGTCAAGATCCGGATGTTCATCAATGAAGTGTCCATGAGCCTGGTGGTCAACTGTTTTATAGTGGTCTTCGCCTTCCTGGTCATGTTCCTGTACCAGTGGAAACTGGCCCTGCTGGCCCTGACCATCATTCCCGTTTACCTGGGTGTATATTATCTCAGCAACCGCTTCAATAAAATATGGCAGCGCAGGCTGATGGAGGAGAGCGCCGAACTGGGTAGCCAGCTGGTAGAATCCCTCAATACCATCAGCACCATCAAACGTTTCGGGCTGGAAGAGCATGCCAATATGAAGACCGAAGCACGCTTTATAAAACTGCTGAAAAGTCTTTTCTTTTCAGGCCGCTTCAATATCCACCTCGGCAATGTGGCCGGCTTTGCCAACAGCCTGCTGGTGGTTATCTTATTATGGACCGGCGCCTATATGGTGGTGGGCAGGCAGCTCAGCGCCGGCGAACTACTTTCCTTTTATGCACTGATCGGGTATTTCACCGGACCGGCCATGAGCATCATCGGCGCCAACAAAAGCATCCAGGATGCCCTGATAGCGGCCGACCGCCTTTTTGAGATCATGGACCTGGAACAGGAAGAAACAGATAACAGGATCCGTCTGCAACCCGGCTTCAGCGGCAATATCATTTTCCAGGATGTCAGCTTCCGCTATGGTTCCCGCAAGGAAGTGTTCCGTCATTTCAGCCTGGAGATCCCCGGCCATGCCATCACCGCCATTGTAGGGGAAAGCGGCAGCGGCAAATCTACCCTTATGTCCCTCCTGCAGGACCTCTACCCCCTGCGCGGCGGACAGATCCAGATTGGCGGCAACGATATCCGCTACCTGGACAAGGAAAGCCTGCGGCAGCGGGTCAGCGTGGTGCCCCAGCAGATAGACCTTTTTGCCGGCACCGTGATAGAGAACATTGCACTGGGCGAATATGAGCCCGATATGCAACGCATCATTGACATTACACAGCAACTGGGCATCCTTGAATTTATTGAACAATTACCCGCCGGTTTCAACAGCTGGCTGGGAGAACATGGCGCCAATCTGTCCGGGGGCCAGCGCCAGCGCATTGCCATTGCCCGGGCCCTCTACCGCAACCCCGATGTCCTGATCATGGATGAAGCCACTTCTTCCCTGGACCCCATGGCCGACCAGCTGGTGCAGCAGGTGCTGCAACGGTTACGCCGGTCCGGTAAGACCATCATCATCATCGCCCATCGCCTCAGTACGGTGATCAATGCAGACAAGATAGTGGTCCTGAAAGAAGGGCGGCTGGCGGAAGAAGGATCTCATCACCAGTTACTGGCCAATAACAGCACCTATGCACAACTCTGGCAGCACCACAGCGGTTTGCTGGTGGATGCCGGATAATACCATTAATAGCCTATCTGTTCATCTTAAGAGAAACCCATGGAAATGATTGAAAAGACAATATCCCATACGGCAAGGATTGCCGGCCGGATACGGACCCTGCGCAGAAACAGGGAGTATTCCCAGGAATACATGGCCTTATTACTGAACATCTCACAGAACGCTTACAGCCGGCTGGAGAACGGAAAAACACCTATCACTATTGACCGGCTTTACCAGATCTGTTCAATCCTTCAAACCGATCCGGTCCAGTTGCTGGACAGCCCGGGCAGCTCCGCCAGCCCGAGAAAAGAATGGTAACAACCGCATAGTTGCTCACGCAATGGGCTGCCTGCCTTATACAATGCCTGAGCCGCAGGCAGCCCTGGCGCCATTCTGTTCATGCTGTTTTATACGGGCTATTGTCAGCCCGGTTTTACACGTATTCCCGCTAACATAACTTTTCATGTTACCTGCCCCAAAGCAGGCTTACTACCTGTTGCCATATTGGCAATAGCAGTGGCGGGGCAACTTATTGGCCTGTTGAAGGAGAGAAAACACCGGCTTGCAGTAATTCAGGAGAGGAAAGATTTTTGGGGACGAACCAATCCAGAAGCGAGAGGCAGCAACTGAATAGATGAACTGTAACAAGCAGTGCAAGACAGCTGAAAGATATTTTCAGGAGAACTTATGGCAAAGATGTAGCAGAAATTTTGGGAAGAACCAAAGCAGGAGCGAGAGGCAGCAACTGAATAGATCAACCGTAACCAGCACAAAGGCAGGTGAAAGTTTTTCCAGAAAACCTTATAGTAAAGTTGTAAAAGAAGTTTTGGAACGAACCAATAAAAACTGCACGATCAACAGCTGAATACATCAACCGTAACCCGTACAAAGACGGGTGAAATTTTTTCTACAAAACCTTATAATAAAACTGTAGAAGAAATTTTGGGAAGAACCAATCCTGCCGGCACCAGCATATCCGAAGGTATTTTTGAGATCCGCCCTTCGCCGCAGGCAAAAAAGAAAAAAAGAAAGGGCCGGGAGAAATCCCAGCCCCTTTTACACGTATGCCTGACAGTCGTAGTTCATCACTACAACCACCATCCAATGTCCGGGATGGTTACTTTAAAGATCATTGGGGAATAGTTTCCGGAATGGTCCTATGGTCCTGTCAGGAAAAATTGCTGTTGCAGAGCGTTGATGCAAACAATTTTTTACAGGGAAGGCACAGTGAGTTTGCTCAGGGCAGTGCCCAGGCCGATACCAACATTGCTGATAGCGCTGGCAGCACCGGTAGAGATGAGCAGAACGCCTGCAGCTGCGCTGTTACCCAGGGGGCTGTTCAGTGCGCTGTTAGCAATGGAATTGGTGTTACCCAGCAGGTTGTTCAACAGACCGGTAACATTTCCTACAATAGATTCCAGACCACCACCGTTAACGGCAGTTGCTTCCAGCTCCGTCAGCGAAACGAATTGTTGCAAGTTTTTCATGATCTCAGTTTTAAAAGTGAAGGTTAAATTGCCTGATAAAATTGCTCCTTCTCTGCTGATTTACCTAACCATGAACCGTTTAAATTATACATAGTTGTTGTGGCGAAAATATTTTTTCGTCACGCCGGTCTTTTTACGGGTAAAAGGCCGCCAGCAACGGTTACAGGGCATAAGGAGTTTATACAAAAGCTTTCCGGAAAAAGCAAAAAAGGCCCTCTCACTCAGGAGGACCTCTTTGCACAGTGTCTGTAAAACCATGGCCAGAAACTGTATTCCCCGTCCAATTTTTTTGTGCCGGTAAGCAGCGCAGCTAACGGGGTACACTACACTACCAGCTTGCTGCCGCTTACAGGGAAAGGTTGCCCAGGAAAGAGCCTACCTGTACGCCTGCATTATGCAGCAGTTGTCCGGCCAGACCGCTCACCTGGATCACCAGGTTACCGGCAGTTCCGGGCACATCCGGGGTATTGATTGTCCCCAGATCAACGATAATAGTGCCGAGGTCAAGCTTCAGCCCGCCATTAATGGCAGCGCATTCCGCTACATTCATCTCAGTGAATGAGGATGCAATTTTCATGTCAGTATGGTTTAAGAGATAAGAAAAGTCAGGCGGTGTAGAAAGCGGCCCCGCTCCTGGCGGAGCCGCTGAAAATTTCATGTATTATGGCTATAATACATGCAATGCTTGCTGGTCAGAAAATCCAGGAAAAGTTACGCGGGGGAACCATTAAAGAGGCAGCGGCAGATTACCGAGCAGCCCTTTGATCGTGTTCAGTAAAGAATTGGTAAGACCGCCAATGATGGGCAGGCCGGCCAGTACACCCTGCAGGGTATCCAGCAGTCCGTCCAGTACAGCGCCACCATTTGTTTCAACAGTCTCCTGCTCCGTCAGGGCAGTGAATTTTTCATAGTTTTTCATACTAATTCTTTTAAATATTGAAAGAGGATTTGAGGGATAAAGGTGATGGTTCCGCGCTTATTTACCTAACCATGATGGGGCTAAATTATAGCCCTGCGTTGTAGGTTATGCACGCCAGCAGACTGCTTTTCAAGCAGATACAGCGCTTGCAGTACAGGCATGCTTATTGCATCATTTTGAGTATCTTCAACACAGAAAACCAGTCAGATGCGAACAACCTGGATCATTCTCCTGTTTACCGTTGCAACAGGAGCAGCACTATACCTGATCTTCAACCGCCGTTCCGGCAATTCCCTGGCAGATGCCGGCGGCCACACACCAGATTCCATTCAGCACAGGACCTGGCTCCTGGTGGCCAGTGATCCCACCAGCCTCTATTACCATGACAGTGCCTGGTTTACAGCAGACAGCACACCCCTTACCAGGATACCGCTGGACAGCGCGCTCCCTATCACCCATAACCGGCAATCGCCCACCACCTATATCCTGGATTATGACCACCGCTATTTCTATGACGTGGAACTGCCCGCCAGCCCCGCAGGCAAACCCGGCAGTATCCAGTTCCATATCCGGCCGGTCAATGATACCCTCCAGGTCACAGGCAGCCTCTATACCGGCAATACCCTCGATATCCGCTTCAACGGACCTATGCTCAATATGTACCGCTCCTTTATGGTCACCTATAATTCAAAACTGCCACCCGATACCAGCGGCGTGGACAGCACAGAAAAAAGCGCCCTTGCAGGCGCTTCCAAAACAATTACCGTATTATAAAAAGGAATACTATTCCAGGATCTTTTCTACCCGGGTCAGCCGGCCTTCTTCATTGTACCCTTCCAGCACCAGTTTCATTTTCCGGGTTACATCATTGTTGTAAAAGATGATGGTGGATTTACGGGTGTTCTTATCCATCAGGAGATAGGGCGACCAGTACAGGGTAGTACGCACATCGTCCACATCATTCAGGGCAGGCTCGGAATAGTCCGGTGAATAGAACTGGCGCGGAGCCGCATAACCTATCAGGCGGTTCTTCTCCATGCCGCCGGGAATAGGGGAATCATTCTTGCCCACATCCCCGCCACGTTTGGTATAAACAGCAATAGCGCCGCCTGAACCGCCGCCCGGTGCGCCAAAGAATGGCGGACGGAATGCTTTCACATAAGCAATATCATTGACAGAGATACCCTGCAGCATGCTGGCATCCACCTGCATCTCATCCAGGTACAGGGTAGGCGTTGCCTGGCGCCAGCTCAGCGAGGGACCATTGGCGCCGCCCGATTGACTGATCTGCAACCCCGGTACCCGGCTTTGCAGGTAAGTGAAGATATCCCGGGCGCCCATCGCAAAGGGATCGTCTGTAAGGTCAAAAGAATAGGCGTCGCCACCGGAAAAAAGACCACGGGCGTATTTATCATCCATCTGCTGCACCTTGGTACGCGCCCGGGCTGTTACCGTTACCGCATCCAGCATCTTGGCCTTGCGCTCCTGCTCCGGCCGGATCCTGTCGCCCTCCATGGCAATGAACCTGGCCCTGTTCAATGCCGCCGAATCCAGCGGATTGTAAATCTTCCAGGCCGGGTTGAAATTCACCAGTGAAGGGACCCTCAGTGAACCATTATTGAAATTCACCACTGCCCTGCTGGTCAGCGACTGGTTCTTATTGAACTGGTAATAGAGTTTAACAGTATCGAAGAAGATGAGGCCATCTTCTCCAAACTTGCCATTGCGGTCAATTTCAAGACTGAAGATCTGCCGGGAAGAATCCTTTGCTTCCATGAATACATTCACAGAAGTGTTCTGCGGGATCTGGCTGGGTTGCAGCCCCAGCAGCTCGCCTTTAAGACCCAGGTAATTTTCCAGCGGGTACTTGATCTTGGGCAGCTTGCCCGCGGCCAGGTCGTCCCACTTAAAACGGCGCCAGCCATGTGTCATCATCACCAGGTCCGTATGCTGCTGCACAGAATCAGAAGAAGAGGACAGGTAATATGCTGAATTGTGGATATAGCCTTTCAGATCGCCGGCAAGCAGCAGCCTGGACATGATGTTTTCATGACCCTCATCGCCCACCCCTGCATCAGTAATGGCAAGGGAAAGGTTGGTCCGCATGGTATCCGGAATTTCCACCGTAATGATATTCTTGGCGCGTCTTTTCAGGTTGGCGCCCAGGGTCACCACATTAGGCGTAAATACAAAATCATCATTATGGATGAACGTGACCCGCTCGGCCAGCGGCTTCCAGCTGCTGTCAAACAGCGTTACCTGCAGCATACCGCTGGGCAGGTTGTTGACAGGAATCACACCACTGGTCATGAAATTACTGCTGAGATCAATAGTGGCTTTGTATACTACCTGCTGGTGCATATGCGCCACCACATACAGTTTGGTCAGTTCAGGACTGGCCTCCACCGACCTTTTTACAATGAAAGATTTTTTATCGCCAAATCCCATCAGCTGCAGTACACCGCCTCTGTCTTTCACTGCCGGCAGGTTGGTTTTGCCAGTACCGCCGCGGGCGTCCGTCCATTCGGCTGTATAGGTAGCGCCGGCAACGGGCTCCAGGTCAAACCGGCCCATGCCGTCATGCACACTGCTGAAATCAGCCACTTTAACGCCTTTATCATTTTTCACCACGCCTTTGATCTTTTCAGGATAGCCCTGGGCGTCGGTCGCCTTAAAGGCTACAACCGTTGCCAGGCCGGCTACCAGGTCGCCCCCCTCGGGGAAAAAGCCCAGGCTCACTGTTTTGGCAGGTGGAGCGGTATTTACAGCCGTCTTGCTGTTTACAATGGTGATGGTCTTTGTATAAAGAAAAGATGAATCAAAGTTCATCATCCAGGTGGTATAGGCCCGGAACACTACTTCGGAAAGATTAAAGGACAGGGGAAGATCGAAGTAATTGGCAGTTGTGGCTTCAAAGACGGGCAGCGTTTTACGCTGGATGATCCGGCCGGTGGCAGGATCAATCAGCTCCACGTAAAAATTCTTGCTGATGCCGGAAGGCAGAAAGCCGGAGAAAATATAGGCTTTGAACCAGATGGTCTCACCAGGATTGTACACCGCTTTATCAAAATGCACATGCACTTTTTCCTGTGGGAAGTTCTCACCGTAGACATTGATCATGGAGTCAATCTTCTGCTGTGCCCGGCCCTTGTTCATACCCAGTGCCAACAATACCAGTACCGTGGTAATGCAATAAGTAAATCGTTTCATGGATAGCTCTTCTTATAACAACAAATTAATGGCTTTATCCGCTAAAATCGGGAAATTTTTACCGATCAATTGTTAAGGGCGTTAACTTTTACACCCGTTTTCCTTTCTGCCCGCTTATCTGAATATTTCCTGATCTTTACCACCCAAAAATTTCCCGCATATGACAAGGATGGCAACTTCCGCATTGTACCAGGACTATTGCAGTTCTCTCAGAAAGGTCGCTGATCTCCGCTATGCATCCGCCCTGCTGCAATGGGACCAGGAAACTTACCTTCCGTCCAAAGGCGCCGCTATCCGGGGTCAGCAGATAGCTACCCTTTCAGAAACAGCACATCTCTTTTTTACAGACGATAAATTGGGCGGGCTCCTGCGGGAACTGTCGGAACGGGCTGATCTTTCCCCGGAACAGCAGCTGAATGTGACCCTCACGCTGGAAGATTACAACCGGCAGAAAAAATTCAGTGCAGCTTTTGTCCGGGAAATGACGGAAACCGTCAACAAATGTTTCCATAGCTGGCTGGAAGCCAGGAAGGCCAATGATTTCAGCCGCTTCGCCCCGGCGCTCAACAGCCTGGTAATACTTAAAAAACAGGAAGCCGAACAGCTGGGCTTTGATCAGCACCTGTATGACGCCTTATTGAATGACCACGACAAAGGCGCTACGGTACAGCAGGTGGATGCCGGCTTCAACAGGATCCGCCAGCCCCTGAAAGAATTGCTGGACCTGATCAGGGACCGCCCGCAGGTGGATGACAGCTTCCTGCGCCAGCATTTCCCCCGCGAGCAGCAATGGGCCTTCGGCATGCAGTTGCTGAAGGAAATGGGGTACGACCTGGAAGCAGGCCGGCAGGACCTCTCTGAACATCCTTTCACTGTCAATTTCAACTGCCGGGATGTGCGCATCACCACCCGGGTGGATGAGCAGGACCTCAGCAATATGGTCTGGAGTACTATCCATGAGCTGGGCCATGCCCTCTATGAGCAGGGACTGCCGGAAGAAGCCTATGGCCTGCCCCTGGGCGAACCAGCCTCCTATACCATCCATGAATCCCAGTCGAGGTTATGGGAGAACCACGTTGGCCGGAGCCTGGCTTTCTGCCAGCGCTATTTCCCGGTATTGCAGGGCTATTTCCCCGAACAGCTGGGTAAAGTGAGCACAGAAGAATTTTATAAAGGCATCAATAAGGTACAGCCCTCCCTGATCCGCACCGAAGCGGATGAGCTGACCTATCATTTTCATATCATGATCCGCTACGAGCTGGAGAAACTACTCCTGGAAGGGTCTATCCAGACCAGCGATATCCCCGCCTACTGGAACCAGCAGTACCAGCATTACCTCGGTATCCGGGTGCCGGACCACAAACAGGGCTGCCTCCAGGATGTTCACTGGAGCCATGGCAGTTTTGGCTATTTTCCCACCTACAGCCTGGGCAGTCTCTATGCCGCCCAGTTCTATAATACCGCAGGCCAGGCCCTGCCCAACCTGGATGATCAAATTGTTACCGGAGATTTTGATCCCCTTCTGCAATGGTTGCGACTGGCCGTTCACAGGCATGGCCGCCGATGGACCAGCGAGGCACTAAGTACGGAAATAAGCGGTGAACAATTGAATATCAATCACTTCATGCAATATGCCCATAAAAAATACCAGGGCATCTACAATTTCTAATGCCCGCATTCAAGTATTGTGTATTTTTTTCCACATGCAACCTTTTAATAATATTTAATGTTTATTAAGGTCAGCAAACTAAATGTGTAAGTTTGTCCGTTATAGGGATGGCACCACATTGATAGCATTCCTGTAACGGAGAATGCTATCTTCCCTTTACAAGGTTAGATCGCTTACCCAACCACAACAAAAGTCAGTAGTCTAAATCCACTATCTTATGAGGGAATACCTCATTGCACGTCATGCCGTACGTTATGTCGTACTTACCTCCTTGATTACCATCTTTTTGGGTAAAGGGGAGCTTATTGCCCAATTGTCAGCATCCTTTTCGGCCAACTCCGTGCAAGGTTGTGCCCCGGTGCTTGTGCGCTTTACAGATGAGTCAACAGGTAATCCAACCAGTTGGCAATGGGACCTTGGCAATGGGACCATCTCCTACCTGCAGCATCCTGCTGCCACTTATTTTAATCCAGGTACATACGCCATTAAACTGACGGTCAGCAACGGCACCGAGAGCAGCACCGTGGAAAAAGTAGGCTACATTACGGTCTACGCCAATCCCACCGTGAATTTCTCGGCGTCCTCCACCACCGGCTGTTACCCGCAGGCCATCAAGTTCACGGATGCCTCCGACCCGGGCAGCGGGAATACTGTCAGCTGGCAGTGGGATTTTGGTGATGGCACCTTTTCCTCCGATCAAAATCCGGAACATACCTACCGGAACGCAGGGAATTTCAACGTGTCCCTGCGGATCAGGAATAGCAACGGCTGTGAGAAGACCCTCACCCAGACCAATTATATCAGCCTGCAGGAAGGGGTAAAAGCTGATTTCAGCTTCTCCACCCCCAATAACTGTAAACCGCCCGCCCAGATCAAATTCACCAACAGGAGTACCGGCACCGGCACGCTCACCTATGAATGGCAATTTGGGGATGGCAATACCTCCACTGATCCCAGCCCCACCCATTCCTATGCTGCCACCGGTAGTTATACCGTCAAGCTCTATGTCCGCAACAGCACAGGCTGTGTAGATTCCCTGATTAAGACCAATGCTATTAATATAGGTACTGTTACTTCCAACTTCAGCGCACCGGCCACCATCTGCGCCGGTACGCCCGCCAGTTTTACCAATACCTCTACCCCCATACCAGCCAGTGCCGTCTGGCGTTTCAGTGACGGCACTACCCTGACCGATATCAATGCAGAAAAGGTCTTTACTACTGCCGGCAACTATACCGTTAAGCTGGTCAATGACTTTGGCGCCTGTAAGGATTCCATCACCAAACCTATCCAGGTCCTGGCCAAACTCAGTTCTACTTTCAGTTCCACCAATAATACCGGCTGTTCAGCCCCGCATACCGTCAACTTTACCGTACAGACCCCTGGCGGCCAGGCTACCTATAAATGGTTGTTTGGAGATGGCGGCAGTTCCACCGATCCCAACCCGCAGCATGCTTACCGGGATACAGGCAGCTATACGGTAACCCTGATCACGTTTAACGCAGCAGGCTGCCCGGACACCCTCGTTAAAAAAGATTTTGTAAAGATCCAGGTACCGGAGATCAGCATTGAGAACCTTCCCCTGGAAGGTTGTATCCCTTACCGGTTCAAACCCCAGATCAAGGTAAAGACCATTGATCCCATAGCCAGCTATACCTGGTATTTCGGGGATGGCAGCAGCGCCACCGGCCTGAGCCCCCTCCATGAATACACCCAGCCCGGCACTTACGCGGTAAGGCTGGAATACACTACCCAGAGCGGATGCCAGGGCACTATTCAGGCAAAGGATTCTGTAAAAGTGGGTTCCAAACCCAATGCAGACTTCAGCCTCAATCCCCCCCTGACCTGCGCCAGCACCACGGTTGCTTTCACTGACCTGACCACCGGCGCCGGCAGGATCGACAAATGGCTCTGGCAATTTGGCGATGGCGGCTCTTCCGCCCAGAAAAACCCCGGTCACCTGTACCAGGATACCGGCACTTTCAATGTCCGGCTGATTGCCTGGAGCAATGGCTGCGCTGATACCATTATTAAGCAGCGGGTAGTCCGCATCCTGGCCCCGATTGCCAAGTTTGACGTTACCATGAGCTGTACCAGCCGCCTGGCCCGTGGCTTTGTGGACAGGTCTATTGACGCCAAGACCTGGTTCTGGGAATTTGGCGATGGGAATACGGCTACCAGTCAGAGCGCTTCCCATTCCTATGCACAGCCGGGAACCTATACCGTTAAGCTCACCGTAACCAACGGTTCCTGCAGTTATACCAGGACCCGGCAGATCACAGTCTATAATGAAAAGGCCGATTTCAGCGCCAGCGCTACTGAGGTCTGTAAAGGGACCAATATCACCCTGAACGCCATCAACAGCAACCCGCAGAATATCAACGCCTATACCTGGAATATCATGCGCGGCGCTACCATGGTGGCCAATCCCAGCGGGCCCTCTGTCCAATACAATTTCCGCGAATCCGGCTTCTATACTATCACACTGATTGTATCCGATAAGAACAACTGTACTAATACGCTGACCAGGACGGACTATATCCGCGTGAACGGCGCTACCGCTAATTTCAGGCCCGCCAGTACAGCCCTCTGTCCGGATGCCAATGTGGCTTTTACAGATCTCTCCACCGATGATGGGGTCAATGCCATACAGACCTGGCGCTGGGATTTTGGTGATGGCACTGTACAGGACTTCACCGCACCGCCTTTTCAGCATACCTATACCACTCCCGGTGTATATACCGTTAAGCTCACCGTCATTGACGGCAAGGGCTGCTCCAATACCAAATCCATCACCAATGCCGTGACCATCTCCCGTCCGGTGGTAAAATTCTCTTCCCCCGACCTGGCCTCCTGCATAGACAAGCCTGTCCGGATGCTCAATGAGACCGTGGCCACCAGCCCCACTTATGAGTGGACCTTTGGTGATGGCAACAGCTCTTCAGCCGTCCAGCCCACTCACCGGTATACAGCCGAGGGCGACTACACCGTAAAACTGGTAGTGAGAGACCAGTACGGTTGCAGTGATTCCATGACCAGACCCGCCTATATCGTGATCCGTGATCCGGTGGCCGCCTTTACCGTGAGCGATAACTTTACATCCTGCCCGCCGCTGGTGGTGAAATTCACCCACCAGGCCAAAAATTATAATAAGATCGAATGGTTCTTTGGGGACGGCAATACTTCCTTGCTGGAAAGCCCGCAGCACTTCTATACCTATCCCGGTACCTACCGGGCCAAACTGCTGATCACCAGTCCCGGTGGTTGTCAGGACTCAGCCTTCCAGACCATTGAAGTGAAAGGCCCCCGGGGTACTTTCTCGTACGACAAAACAGAGGGCTGCGAACCTACTACCATTCAGTTCACCGGTTCTACCATGGATGTCGCCCGCTTCATCTGGGATTTCAATGACGGCGCCATTGATGAGACCAACCGGTCTACCAATAGCCACGAGTATACCAACAGGGGCATTTACCTGCCCAAGATGATCCTGGAAGATCCCCAGGGCTGCCGGGTGCCTATCACCGGTAAGGACCCCATCACCATTTATGGAGTGGATGCCAAATTCACCAGCAACAAACAGCTGATCTGTGATGAAGGCCAGGTGAGCTTCACGGATGCCAGCGTCAGCAATGACCTGATCACCGGGTATAGCTGGGTCTTTGGGGACGGTAGTACTTCTACTGTGCGCAATCCAACCCACCTGTTCAACAGGTCAGGAAGCTATGCGGTGGCGCTGACGGTGACCACCCGGATCGGCTGTACCGACCGCGTCACCCTGCCGGTACCGGTAAAAGTGGTGGCCAGCCCGGACGCTGTTATCCAAAGCCCTGATGGCGCCTGTATCCCGGCCCAGCTGCAGTTCCGCGGCGGGCTGACCCGGCCCGATCCCACTACGCCCCTTGACTGGCGCTGGGACTTTGGCAACGGGACCACGGCCAATATCCAGGATCCTGCCGCCATCACCTATGGAACAGCAGGAAAATATACTGTTAAGCTGATAGCCACCAACGCCGAGGGATGCGCAGATACCGTTGAGAAAACAGTGGAAGCCTACCCCCTGCCCCCCATTGATGCGGGACCGGACCAGACCATCTGCCGCGAAGCAAGCACTACTATCAGTGCCAGTGGCGCTACCCAGTATTCCTGGTCGCCGTCCACCGGCTTGAATTGTACCGATTGCGCCACACCTTTGGCATCACCTTTGAGTGATATGCGGTACTATGTGCAGGCAAAGAACAATTTTGGATGCGAAGCCAGGGATTCTGTCCTTATTACTGTGAAACAACCTTTTACCATACAGGCGCATAAGGGAGATACCCTCTGCCAGGGCGAAGTGGTGCAACTTTTTGCCTCCGGCGCAGAGTTGTATACCTGGTACCCGACTGCGGGACTGGACAATCCAGCCAGCAACCAGCCCAAGGCAAAACCGCTCAGCACGGTCAACTACCAGGTGGTAGGCCATGATGACAATGGATGTTTTACGGACACGGCTTATGTACCAATGACAGTATATACTTATCCTGTGATAAATGCCGGTGAAGACCAGCAGGTGGGTGTGGGCTATTCCGTGAACCTGAAAACACAGGTTTCACCGGACGTTACCAGTATTAAATGGACGCCGGCCAACTGGTTGAGCTGCAATGACTGTCCTAACCCTGTGGCTACCCCCAAGCAGAGTACAACGTACACGATTGAAGCAAGTAATGCAGGAGGCTGTGTAACGCGTGACGTATTGTCTCTTTTCGTATTTTGCAACAACGCAAACCTTTACATCCCGAATACATTTACGCCCAACTCAGATGGACACAATGACGTATTCTATCCAAGAGGCAAAGGCGTATTCAGTATCCGTTCATTCCGCATCTTCAACCGCTGGGGCGATCTCGTTTACCAGCAATCGAATATTGCGGCCAATGACGCCACAAAGGGCTGGACTGGCCTTCATAACGGTCAGCGAGCCCCGCAGGATGTTTATATCTATACGCTGGAAGTTGTTTGCGAAAACAACACCGTTTTTACAGAAAAAGGCAATGTAACCCTGATCCGCTGATCCGTATCCTTTGAAAGTCGATTGTGCGTGTTGTTAAAAATAACCCGTGATCAACTTTTACATGTCGAAAAAAAATTGTTATTGCCTGCTGATAGGCCTTTGCCTGGCCCTGGGAACCTATGCCCAGGCGCCGGTAGCTGCCTTTTCCGCCAACAGGGTGTCGGGATGCTCGCCTATCAGCGTTAGTTTCAGGGATGAATCTTCAGGTAGTCCTAAATTCTGGAGCTGGGATTTTGGCAACGGCCAGTTTTCCAACCAGCAAAATCCAACGGTAGCATACAGCCAGCCAGGCACCTATTCTGTATCCCTGGTGGTACAGAACGGAGATGGCACCCACGGTATTACCAAAACAGGCCTGATCACCGTCAATCCATCACCGTCTGCAGGATTCAGAGCTGACAGAACCGTAGCCTGTCTTCCTGCGGACATCCGCTTTACTGATAACAGCTCCTCCCAGGTAGGCAACCTGGTCAGCTGGGAATGGGATTTTGGCGATGGCACCACATCCACGCAGCAAAGTCCTTCCAAAACCTACACCACAGAAGGATTCTATACTGTTTCTCTCAGGGTGACCAGCAGCACAGGCTGTCAGGCTGCCCGTACCCAGGGCCGCTATATCCGTGTGCTGGGCAGTATAAAACCTGAATTTGATGTCAGCCTGCCTGCTACCTGCCAGGCGCCTTTTGCCGTTAACTTCAGTAACCTGACCAGTGGCCCCGGCCGCCTCACCTATGAATGGAACCTGGGTAATAGCAGCAGCTCAACCGACGCTACGCCAACCACGTCCTACCCCGCCAGCGGCAACTATACCATCACGCTCAAAGCCACCAGCGAATACGGCTGCGTCAATACTATCCAGCGCCCTATTACTGTCAACGGTACAGCGACCAATTTTTCCGGCCCCGATACCATCTGCCTGGATGGAACTGCCAGTTTCCAGAATGCTTCCGGTCAGACGCCGGTCAGCTCTATCTGGCGTTTTGGCAATGGCTCGGAATCCGACCAGCTCAATGGCGCCAGCGCTCCTTATACCGTTGCTGGCAATTATACCGTTAAGCTGATCAATACCTATGCACATTGTACGGACTCTGTGACAAAGCCGCTCTATGTGGCGCCGCCGCCACCGGTTCCTTTTGGCGCCACCAATAACAGGTCCTGTAAACCCCCGCTGACCGTTAATTTCCAGGATCGCTCCAATGGTTCCACCAGCTGGCTTTGGGATTTTGGCGATGGAAATACTTCTACCCAGCAACATCCCGGTCATGAATATATTGCCGAAGGATATTATCCTGTTTCGCTGACCATTACCAACAAAAGAGGTTGTACCAATACCATTACGCAGAACAGCCTCGTCAGGATAGTGGAGCCCGTGGTCAGGATCTCCAATGCTCCCGGTGGGGGCTGTCTTGGCCCCTCCGGTTATACGTATACAGCCGTTCCAAGTGTGACTGCCCTGGATGGGGTGGCGCGTTATGAATGGGATTTCGGCAATGGCGTTACCCGTACCGGGCAGCATCCCGGACCTGTTACCTATAGTGCCGTTGGGGAATACACCCTCACCCTGAAAGTAACCACTACCGGCGGCTGTGAGGAAACCCTTACCCTGCCCAGGGGCATCAGGGTTGGCCTGCCACCCACTGTTAATTACAGTATGACCAATGCCGCAGGCGCCGGGATCACCGAAGCCTGCGTGGGAGAATCCGTTCATTTCCATGACATGTCCACCGGCAGGACAACCAATGGATGGGAATGGGATTTTGGGGATGGAGAAACTGCTACTGAAAAAAATCCGCAGCACCGTTTTGCCAAACCGGGCACCTATACAGTGACCTTTATCGGTTTCAATAATCGCTGTGGCGGTACGCCTATGACAAAGACCATCCTGGTCAAGCCACCCATGGCGGCTTTCAGTTATGCCGTTACCTGCGACAACCAGCGGCGGGTGACCTTTACCAATGAATCTGATGCCGATCCGGCTTATGGTCCTTATACTTATTCCTGGGAATTCAGTGACGGGACCACCCAGCCAGGCTCTACCACTCCATTGGTAAAAACCTTTGGCGCATTGGGAAGTTATTCTGCCAAACTCACCGCCTCCAACGGTACCTGTACCCATAGCAGCGCCCAGAATATTGAACTGGTGGGCGAAGAGGCCAGATTCACCGTGGACAAACCCGTTGTATGCCGGGATATCCCCTCCTCCCTTACCGCCAACCCGGCAAACCCTGCCAATATCATAGAATATTTATGGACAATTGGCACTGAAGCACCAGCGCCCGGCGCCCAGACCATCACGCCATCCTTTACCCAGCCAGGCGTATACCCCGTGACATTGCGTATCACGGATATCAATAACTGCAGAAATGATGTAACTATTGCTGACGCTATTACCGTTACCGGCCCCACAGCCGAATTCGGGACCACTGCCCTCACCGGCTGCGCAAATACACCTGTACTGTTCACTGACCGTACCAGTTCTGTCACCCCCATCAGCAAATGGACCTTCGACTTTGGCGATGGCAAACCAGCCAGCACCTTCACCAGCGCTCCGCTGCAATATGCCTATACCGATACCGGAAAATTTCAGGTGACCATGACCGTAGAGGACCAGCAAGGCTGCCAGCATTCCTATACACAGCCCGACCTCCTTCATATTACCCGGCCACTGGCAGGCTTCAGAAGTGATTATACCAGTATCTGCCCAAGGACCAATATCCAGTTCACAGATACTTCCAAAGGGATCGGGCTGAGCTATAGCTGGGATTTTGGCAATGGCAGTACTTCCACAGAGCAACACCCGCGTTATGCCTATCCTGTGGATGACGGCAAATTCAGTGTCAGCCTGTTGGTACGGGATGCCAACGGCTGTACAAACACTGCCAGCTTCACTGATTATATCACCGTGGTAAAACCCAAGCCTGCATTTGATATTGCAGATACCACCACTATCTGCCCACCACTGGAAACCAAATTCACTTTCCGTGGACAGGACTATGAATCTTTTTACTGGGAATTCGGCGACGGGGAATCCTCCACGCTTACAGACCCTTTCCACTTCTATAATAATTATAATATCAATGGCGCGCCCTACCAGGCCAAACTGGTGCTGATAGGCTATGGTGGTTGTGAAGAATCCCTGACCAGCCCGGTCAGCATCTATAATCCCAATACCTTTACACAGATCAGCTACAGCCCTACCACAGCCTGTGATTCCCTGACCGTGCATTTCAACCTGCTGACGCCGCCCTCTACTACTTACTCTTTCCAGTTTGCCGATGGCGGCGTTAACAATAACCAGGAAACCAGCTTCTCCCACTTCTATGCCAATCCTAATTATTATAACCCCCGGGTAATATTGACGGATCAGCAGCAATGCGTGGTAACAGTGGGTGGTCCTACCACCGTCCGGATCCATGGCGCACCCATTCTGTTCGGGATGGACCAGAAGAAATTCTGTGATGAAGGCACCGTTTACTTCACTGACTATACCCAGCAGCGCCAGGATCCTATCCGGACCCGCACCTGGGAGCTGGAGCCCGGCGTTTTCTCTTCCGAGAAAAATCCTGTCCATCACTTCACAACGCCCGGCACCTATTATGTCAGGCTCCGGATGGAAACAGATAATAACTGCAGAAGCGAGAAAACAGATACGGTACGCGTTTATCGGACGCCTGATCTTTCCATTACCGGTGATGATATTGCCTGTATCAATGAAACCTTTCCGCTGCAGGGTACCCTGGCCGTTCCGGACACCGCCATCACCTGGAAATGGGACCTGGCCGGTGGGGGCAGCGCCGGCAATACCGATCGGGTAAGCGCCAGCTATGGCAGTACCGGGCAGTATACGGTGCAGCTGGAAGCCACTAACCTGCTTGGCTGTAAGGACAATACCAGCAAGCAGATCACCGTGGCCCCGCAACCTGTCATCAATATCCTGAACAACCCGACCATCGCCCTCGGCTCCAGTATCAACCTGCCGGTTACCTATGGTCCGGATATTGTGCGGTATACCTGGACACCGGTGACGGACCTGAATTGTACAGATTGCGCCACACCGCTGGCCAGTCCAAGGAAGACCATTACCTACCAGGTAGCAGTGGAAGACCAGAACGGCTGTACCAACAGCAGCGAAGTAACCGTCAGCGTGGTCTGTAATGAAGAGAACTATTTTGTACCCAACAGTTTTTCACCCAACGGCGACGGCCGCAATGATGTTTTCTATCCCAGGGGTAAAAGCATCAGCCGGATCAGCAGCATGCGGATCTTCACACGCTGGGGCGAGATGGTCTACGAAAAAAGGAATTTTAATTCAAATGATGCAACCGCGGGCTGGGACGGAACGTTTAAAGGCAAGCCTGCCAATGCAGATGTATATATTTATATTGTGGAATTTATTTGCAACAACTCAGCCATCATTCCTGTGAAAGGGGACCTGATGCTGATGCGATGACCGATCCTTTATCCTTTAAAATCATTACTCAATATCAAATGATGACTATGAAAACCGGCAAAATTATGGGGCAATGCCTCCTGGCAGGAGCATTGTTGTGCAGCGGGACTGGGGCCTGGTCGCAGGATATCCATTTCTCCCAGTTCTTTGAAGCGCCCCTCCTGCGCAACCCCTCCCTGGCAGGTATCTTTGAAGGGGATGTGCGCGTACAGGGTGTGTACCGCGACCAATGGAACAGTGTTACCAATGCCTACCGCAGCGGCTCCCTCAATGCAGAATACAAAATGCCCGTTGGCCGCGGCGATGATTTTATCAGCACCGGTCTCCAGATATTGTTTGATAAGGCCGGCACTGTAGGCCTTACCACTACGCATTTCCTGCCAGCCATCAACTACCACAAATCTCTGAGCAGCGAGAAACCCATGTACCTTTCCCTGGGTTTTATGGGCGGTATGGTGCGCAAGAGCTTTGACATGTCCAAGATGACCACTGATGAGCAATATGGCCCCGGCGGCTTCAATCCCACCCTGCCCAATGGCGAGCTGCTGACCTCGCCCAATTTCACCAGCTGGGATGCCAGCGTGGGCATGAGCTTCAATACCAGCTTTGGACAGGAAGAACGCAACATGCTATTCCTCGGCGCAGCCTATCATCACCTCAACCGGCCTAAAAATTCTTTTTACCGCAACCCGGATGTTGAACTGCAACCCAAATATGTACTTTCCGCCGGCGTGAAATTCGATATTGACGACTGGTCCTATTTTACCCTGCAGGCAGACCATTCCATCCAGGGTACTTTCAATGAAACCATCGGCGGCGCACTGTATTCCTTTAAGCTGGGCGATCTGCCGGACGAGCCCCTCTACACCCTGCATGCCGGCGCCTTCCTGCGCTGGAAAGACGCCCTGATACCCGTGATCAAGATCGATAAACGGCCGCTGTCACTGGCCATCAGCTATGACGTGAACGTATCCCAGCTGAAAACTGTAAGCCAGGGCCGGGGCGGATTTGAGCTGTCCCTTTCCTATGTGGCCTTCCTGGACCGTGACAACAGCAGCCGCGATAAAGTATTGTGCCCGCGCTTTTAATGCAATCAATAATATGCGTATTTTAGTTGAACAAAAATTGATCTATGCTTATTGAAGTAGGACAAAAAGCCCCTGATTTTGAACTGTATGATTCAGCCAAGACCAAGCTGGGCCTGGAAGAACTCAAAGGAAAGAATGTATTACTGCTGTTCTTCCCCCAGGCCTTCACCGGTACCTGCACCAAAGAACTTTGCGGCGTCAGGGACAGCATTGCCCAATACAATGACATGAACGCACAGGTACTGGGCATCAGCGTGGATTCTATTTTTACGCTGGCCAGGTACAAAGAGGACCAGGGTCTCAACTTCCCCCTGCTGAGTGATTTCAACAAAGAAGTATCCCAGGCCTACGGCAGCCTCTATGATAATTTTGTATTTGATATGAAAGGCGTGTCCAAGCGGTCGGCCTTTATTATAGATAAAGAAGGTATTATCCAGTATGCCCAGGTCCTGGAAAACGCTGGAGATATCCCGGATTTTAAGGCTATCCAGGCAAAACTGAGCGAATTAAACTGATTATCAGCTACTTGTAAAATCGTAAGGCCCCGCGGCATCATTCTTGTAGCAGTTACTACAGGCCGGTCATTGCCGGCTAAAAAAACGTTAAAGCCTGGTTCCGGGCCTCAAAAAGGCGGGGAACAGGTTAGAAATATTTAACAAATGAGTTGTAACTTTGGAATATTGGTAATAAATTGGGCCATAGAGTAATAAAAATCAAGCTGCATGAAGATTTTTTACACGCTCTCTTTTTTAATCATCTTAGGTACCCAGGCTTTCGGCCAGGCACGTACGCCTGCGCCCGGAATGCCGTCCCCTGAGCCTGCAGCAAAGATCCTCAAGTTCTATCCCAACCCCGCTATTTCCTTCATCACGTTTGAATTTGAAAGGGAAGCCAACAAAAACTACAGCTTCCAGATCTTTAACCTGCTGGGTAAAAAAGTATATGAGAACAACAGCGTTACCCCCCGTACAGTGGTAAACCTGGCTGACTTCTTCCGCGGTGTTTATATCTTCCAGTTAAGGGATAAGGGCGGCAGGCTCATCGACTCCGGTAAATTCCAGGTATCAAAGTAACTGGATAATCAGAAATTTCAGGTATTGTGTATTGTCCCAGCCCCAGATAATTGGGTGATCGGCAGCTTGTGCCTGGAAAGTGACCTGGCGGATATTGCGGCGTGCATCCCTGGCCGCCATCTGGATGATCTCCAGGAACTGCTCGGGCTGGATCAGGTTGGTACAGCTGGAAGTGACCAGGAAACCACCCGGTTTCACCAGCTTCATGCCCCGCAGGTTGATCTCCTTATAGCCGGTAATGGCTTTTTGTATATTGTCGCGGGTCTTGGTAAAAGAAGGCGGGTCCAGCATCACCACATCATATTGGCGGCCATCCTTTCCCCATTGCTTCAACACGTCAAAGGCGTTTTCTTCCTGGAATTTGCAGATATCGCCCACCCCGTTGAGCGCTGCATTGACATTGGCCTGCGCCACGGCATTGGCGGAAATATCCAGTCCCAGTACGGACTTTGCGCCATAACAGGCGGCATGGATCTCAAAAGTGCCGGTATAGGTAAAGGCGCCCAGCACATCGGCGTCTTTTACAATATGCTGTATGGCGCGGCGGTTATCCTGCTGGTCCAGGAAATAACCGGTCTTCTGACCGTTCTCAATATCCACCAGGAATTTCAGGCCATTTTCATTGATGCTGATCTTTGTATCAAAGGGGGCCGATAAAAATCCTTTTACCTGCGGCAGTCCTTCCAGTTCCCGGACCGGCACATCATTGCGCTCATAGATGCCTTTAGGCTGGAAGATCTTTTCCAGGGCTTTTACAATGGCCGGCTTCCAGACATCGATGCCGAGGGCCAGGGTCTGGATCACGAAATAATCATTGAACTTGTCAATAATAAGCTGGGGCAGGTAATCAGCCTCACCAAAGACCAGGCGGCAGTTCTCCACATAACCCAGCTGCTGGCGGTACTGCCAGGCCTGGAGCAGGCGGCGGTAGAAGAATTCCTCATCAATCACTTCCTGCTTATTGCGGGTGAGCAGGCGCACCAGTATCTGCGACTGGGGGTTGATATACCCCTTTCCAACAAACTTCCTGTCATGGGTCACCACTTCCACAATATCGCCGGGCTTCACTTCTCCATCCACTGTATTCACTTCATTTGCAAAGATCCAGGGATGGCCGTTCATCACCCGGTGGCTGATCTTTCTCTTAAGGATCGCTTTCGTCATCCGGCAAAAGTAAGCGAATTACCAAATTATTCACACCCGCAGATTTAGGGCTGCGCGGTTCGGGCCGGGTTTCTTAAATTGCAGCCATAATGGACAAGTTTATCGTTTCGGCAAGAAAGTACAGGCCCCAGACCTTTGACACCGTTGTGGGCCAGGGGCATATTACCACTACCCTTAAGAATGCGATCAGGAACCAGCACCTGGCGCATGCCTTCCTGTTCTGCGGCCCCCGCGGCGTGGGCAAAACCACCTGTGCCCGGATCCTGGCCAAGACGATCAATTGTGAAAATGCCGGCAGTGATGGAGAAGCCTGTAACAAGTGCCACTCCTGTGTTTCCTTTAACGAAGGGACCTCCCTGAATATCCATGAGCTGGATGCTGCCAGCAACAACTCGGTAGATGATATCCGCACCCTGGTGGAGCAGGTCCGCTTTGCCCCCCAGGCCGGTGCGTACAAAGTATATATCATTGATGAGGTGCATATGCTCAGCTCTTCGGCCTTCAACGCCTTCCTGAAAACACTGGAAGAACCCCCTTCCTACGCTATTTTCATCCTGGCTACTACCGAAAAGCACAAGATCCTGCCCACCATCCTGAGCCGTTGCCAGATCTTCGATTTCAAACGCATCACTACCAATGATACAGTAGAACACCTGGAAGCTATCTGCCAGAAGGAAAGCGTGGATGCTGAAAAAGCCGCCCTGCACCTCATTGCCCAGAAAAGCGAAGGCTGCATGCGGGATGCACTCAGCATCATGGATAAGATCGTGAGCTTTACCAATGGCACCGTCAGCTACCATAATACGCTGGAACACCTGAATATCCTGGATGCCGATTATTATTTCAAACTGATGGACTGCATGATGCGCCAGGACCTCGGCGGTGCTATGCTGCTCTATGATGATATAGACCGCAAAGGCTTTGAGGGCGACCTGGTCCTGAACGGCTTTGCCGAATTCATCCGCAACCTGCTGGTCTGCAAGGACGAGAAGATCGCCAACCTGCTGCAGGTAGTGGAGAGCTTCAAAGACCGTTATATTGCCATGGCCAAACAGGTGCCTGCGGCCTGGCTGATCAGTGCGCTCAACATCCTCAACGAAACCGAGATCAACTTCAAGGCGGCACGTAACAAACGCCTGCATATTGAACTGGCCCTGATCAAGCTGGCCTATCTCCAGCAGGCCATTGAACTGGCCGGCGGCGAGGAAGCTGGTAAAAAAAAAGTAGTTGAAACAGCGCGGCCGGTAGCTTTCCGGCAATTGCCTGTAATGGAAGCGCAGGCAGCTAAAAAAGCTGCTGCCAAACCAACTCCCCAGCAGGGCGGCGCCAGACTGATGATTGAAGAACCGGCCCCCGCCGGCAATAGCGGCGCCTCCGCAACAGCAAAGCAGGCAACTGCAGCGCCCCCTTCAACCGGAAACAGTAGCGCCGGATCCAGCCCCAGCCAGCAGACAACCACCACTGTTACCAGCAAAGCCGCACCCGCAGCCAGCAATTTTGCGGCACAGGCCGGCACTGCCACTGCAACAGGCAAACTCAATATGCTGCAGAATATCAGGCAGCAGTTTGCCGGCAAGGCCCCGGAACAGATGGCCGCCGCCATTCCCCTCACCGAAGAAACCCTGCAGCAACAATGGGAAGCCTATACCCAGCTGCTCCGCGATAATAAGAACCCCGCCGCCCAGTCCTTTGTGATGGCCCGGCTCAGGATCAACCACGAAAGCAATTTCGAGGTGATGACCAATAATAACCTCGAACAGAAATTCATTGAGCAGGAACGCCGGCAACTGTCCGAGTTCCTGGTGAATGCCTTTAATAACCGGCAGCTGCTGTTCACTATTGAGGTGGATGGTACCGTAGTGTTTGAGCACGAGACCGCAGAACCCACGCTGAACAGCCGCCAGCAATACCATGCCATCGTGGAACAATATCCACTGGTAAAGGAATTGCGGGAAAAGCTGAGGCTGGAACTGGATTTTTAGGTATTAAATAGGACTTAACTCCCTTGCGCGCGTCCTGTTTACGCATTGCAGATTCCTCATTTTACTGTAATTTCGACGCGCAATAAGACATTGACATACAAAATTCAATCATCGTTAGTTATGGCTGAAAAGATTTTAATGCCCCGCCTGAGTGACACCATGACCGAAGGCGTGATAGCGGCCTGGCACAAAAAAGTGGGTGACCCCGTAAAAAAAGGTGACCTCCTGGCAGAAGTAGAGACAGATAAAGCGACCATGGAACTGGAGAGTTACAAAGACGGTACTTTATTGCATATTGGTACAGAAAAAGGCGGCAAACTGCAGGTGAACGACCTGCTGGCCATCATTGGCGATGCCGGTGAAGATATCAGTGGCTTACTGGATGGCGGCAGCGCTGCCCCCCAGGCTGAAGCCCCCAAAGAAGAAAAGAAAGAAGAAAAAGCAGCGCCCGCCGCTGAAACTCCCGCTGCCGAAGCGCCGGCCGCTGGCAATGGTGGCGGTATTGACCTGGCCAACACCCCTGAAGTGATCCTGATGCCCCGCCTCAGCGATACCATGACCGAAGGTGTGATTGCCGCCTGGCATAAAAAAGTTGGGGACGCCGTGAAAAAGGGCGACCTGCTGGCTGATGTGGAGACTGACAAGGCCACCATGGAGCTGGAAAGCTATAAAGAAGGTAAATTATTATATATCGGCGCCCAGCCCGGAGATAAAGTAGCCGTTAATGCCCTGCTTTGCGTGATCGGTGAAGAAGGCAAAGTGGATCTGGACAGGATTGTAGCTGCTGCCAAAGGCGGCGGTTCCGCTCCCGCTGCTGCTGATAAAGGCGAAGCTAAGTCCGACAGCAAAGCTGCTGCCCCCGCTTCCGGTGGCCAGTCCGCTCCTGCCGCTGAGCAGAGCGCTTCCACTACCAGCGACGGCCGCGTAAAAGCATCTCCCCTGGCTAAAAGACTGGCTTCCGAAAAAGGTATTGATATCTCCAGAGTATCCGGCTCCGGTGATGGCGGCCGCATCGTGAAAAAAGATGTGGACGATTACAAACCCGGAGAAGAGAAAAGTGCCCCCGCTCCTGCACCCGGCCAGGCTGCCGCCAAAGCACCCGCCGCTCCTGCCGGCCAGGTCAGCTTTGATGAAGTGCCTGTATCCCAGATGCGTAAAGTCATTGCCAAACGCCTGGGCGAAAGCAAATTCTCCGCTCCCCACTTCTACGTGACCATGGCCATCAATATGGACAAGGCCGTAGCCAGCAGGGCCAAGCTGAACGAAATATCTCCTATTAAGATCTCTTTCAACGATATGGTGCTGAAAGCCTGCGCTATCGCCCTCAAAAAACACCCTGCTATCAACAGCAGCTGGCTGGGCGATAAGATCCGCGTTAACCACCATGTCAATATCGGTGTGGCAGTAGCCGTGGACGAAGGCCTGCTGGTCCCCGTAGTTCGTTTTGCCGATACCAAATCCCTTAGCCAGATCGCTGCGGAAGTGAAAGACTTTGCCGGCAAGGCCAAGAGCAAAAAGCTCCAGCCCTCGGATTGGGAAGGCAATACCTTCACCATCTCCAACCTGGGTATGTTTGGGGTAGAAGAATTCACCGCCATCATCAATGCACCCGATTCCTGTATCCTCGCCGTTGGCGCTATCAACCAGGTGCCCATTGTGAAGAACGGACAGATCGTGGTAGGCAATATCATGAAAGTGACCCTCAGCTGTGACCACCGCGTAGTGGATGGAGCTTCCGGCGCCGCTTTCCTGCAGACCCTGCAGCAGCTGCTGGAAGAGCCGCTGACCATGCTCGTATAATTAACATCGTTATAATTTTATTAAATCCCGCCCCTCCGGCGGGATTTTTTTATGAAAGTCATTTGTTGTCAGGGGCAAATGATTAACTTTTGTACACGTTGGGGGACGCCTGCCGGTCGGCAGCCTGGACAGCGCGCAGAAGACCTTTCGTATGAAAACAGTAATAGCAGTTACCCGTTGAACATAGAACAGCAATATGACGTCGCCATCATTGGCGGTGGCCTGGCAGGCCTTGCTTTGTCTGTACAGCTGGCCCGTGCCGGCCGCCGGGTGGTATTGCTGGAAAAGGAACAATACCCCTTCCACCGGGTATGCGGGGAATATATCAGCCTGGAGAACTGGAACTTTTTGCAGGACCTGGGCCTGCCCCTGAGCGACTGGCAGCTACCGCTCATCAACCGCCTCCTGGTCAGCTCCCCCAACGGCACTGCCATTGAAAGCCGGCTGCCCATGGGCGGCTTCGGCATCAGCCGATTCACCATTGATGAACAGCTGGCCACCATTGCCCGGCAGGAAGGCGTTACCCTGCTGGAAAAGACAACGGTATCCGACGTATTGTACCGCAACAACAGCTTCCTCCTGTTCAGCCGGCAGGGCCACCTGGAAGCCCGCGTGGTAGTGGGCGCCTATGGCAAGAGAAGCAACCTGGACACCAAATGGAAAAGGCCCTTTATCCGGGCCAAAGTAAGCCGACTAAATCATTATATAGCAGTTAAATACCATATCCGAACATTTTTCCCCGATGATCTGCTGGCATTGCATAATTTTGACCATGGCTATTGCGGTATATCGAAAATAGAGGACAATAAATACTGTCTCTGCTATCTGACCACCGCCGCCAATTTCCGGAAATGCCACAATGATATTGCAGAGCTGGAAAAGAAGATCGTCCGGCAGAATCCTTTCCTGGATACCATTTTCGCCAGTGCCCAATTCCTCTTTCATGAACCGGTCACTGTATCCAGGATATCCTTCAACCGAAAAACACAGGTGCATAACCACGTACTCATGATCGGGGACGCAGGCAGCGTGATCAACCCACTCTGCGGCTACGGCATGAGTATGGCGCTGCATAGCAGTAAACTGGCCTTCGAGGAAATTCAATCCTTTCTCCAGGGCCGGATCAACCGCTATGAGCTGGAAACCCAGTACACCCAGCAATGGGAAAGTCATTTTGCCCGGCGCGCACAGGCCGGCAGGTGGCTGCAACAGATCCTGGGCAGCGCTTTTTCTTCCAATGCTATGATGACCGCTCTGAAACCTTTCCCTAAGCTGGTCAGGTATTTGATACGGCTAACGCACGGAAGACCCTACTGAACACACTATGCGACATTACTATCTGCTTGTTTCATTTTTATTGATAAAAATGACAGGCATCGGGCAGAACTATACTGCCATCCAAGGCTCATCGTATGCGGGCAGTCTCGGCACAGGCCATAACCCCGCATCCATTGTGAACACGCCCTACACCTGGGATGTGACCCCATTTGCTTTCCAGGTCAGGACCATCACCGATGCCGTCACCATTCACAATTATTCCCTGCTGACGCCTGGCGCTAAAGCTGAATACGCGTTTACACCCGGCAATTTCAGCAGGACCGCCCACCTCAGCTCCAATATCAACCTGCTGAATGCAAGGGTGTCCCTTAACCGGCAGACAGCCATTGCCGGCGGCATCAATATCAGGACCTACCTGCGGGGGAAAACTAGCCCCTATAATTTCATCGATACCCTCAGCGGCCTGGAATCTTTCTTTGGTATCAACGGTAACCGGCTGGATCTCTCCGGCGATGTTACCGGCAACAGCTGGGTAGAGGTCTATGGCAGTTATGCCCGGACCATGATAGACAATGAAAAGGCCCGGCTCAATGCCGGTGTTACCCTGAAGATCTCCCGCGGACTGGCCGCCAGCAATGTCCGTGCTGATAATATCCGGGTGGAGCCACAGGCTACTACAGAACTATCGCAGCTGGTATCCGGCCAAGCCCGCTATGCCTACTCCATTAATTTCGATTACTGGAAAAATGAGAAAAGCACCATGCAGAATATCCGCGATTTCCTGTCCAGGACAGAAGGTGGGTTCTCCATGGACCTCGGTGTGGAATACCTCCTCAAACCCAGCGGCTGGGTGGCATTTGATGATGACGACACCTATTATGATTACGATTGGAAAATTGGCCTTTCCCTGCTGGACCTCGGTTTCAACCAGTACCGGTTCAGTCCCAACAGCCGCTATGTGAGCGGCATCAGGCCGGGCATCAGCGGGGCCGACCTGGACAACAAATTCACCAACATAGAAAATGTGCAGGCCTTCAACGACAGCCTGGCCACAGTGGTGCGCACCATGCGCCGGTTCAGTGGCAATTTTACCGTCATCAACCCCACCCGGCTGGTGATCAATGCGGACAGGTTTATTACCCAGGCTTTCTATGTCAACGCTGATCTCTCCATCAACCTATACGCCTTTATGAAGGACCGGCTTTATGCCCGTGAGCTGAACCTGCTGACCGTAACGCCCCGCTGGGAAACCAGGCGCTGGGGCTTCTACCTGCCCATGCAGTACAATGCAGAGAACAAGTTCTGGGTAGGCGCCGCGGTAAAGGCCGGCCCCCTCCTGCTGGGCATCCATAATTTTGCCTACGTATTTGCTAAAGACCAGCTCCAGAACGGCGGCGGTTACCTGGCCCTGGTGGTGCGGCCCGGCGCACGCAACAAAGGCCCTTATAAGGATAAGAAGGATAAAAGAATGCGTCAGTACCAGTGTCCCTGAGCAATAGCTGCAGCTTTCCTGTTCCCTCCTTTCAATCTTTCAAAATATTTTGAAAATTCAGAAAACTACCATAGCTTTAGGCAAGCAAACTACCATCGATGAAACTTGCCGACGCACGCCAACAATTCATTGCCTCCTGGGGCAAATTCGCTACCGAGTGGGGTATTAACCGGACTATGGCCCAGATCCATGCGCTCCTGCTGGTCAGCGCCGATCCGCTCAGCCAGGACGATATCATGGAACAGCTCAGCATCAGCCGGGGCAATACCAATATGAATATCCGCGAGCTGATAGACTGGGGGCTGGTGGACCGCGTACTGATCCCCGGCCAACGCAAAGAGTATTTCACTGCTGAGAAAGATGTGTGGAAAGTAGCCACCCAGATCATGAAAGAGCGGAAGAAAAGAGAACTGGAACCCATGCTGAAAATGCTGTCCCAGCTGGAAGAAGTGGATGGCGATAAAAAAGATAAGGATATTAAGCAATTCTCAGATACCATTGCCAGCCTCAGGCGCTTCGGTACACAGGCCGATAAAGTATTGAATGGCCTGGCCAAAGCTGATGAGCACTGGTTTACCGGCTCCCTGCTGAAATTCTTTAAATAAGCACCATGCGCCGGTTCAAAACTGTTGATGTTATTATCCAGGGAGTGTTGCTCTTAGCGATCTTCTTTTGTACCCTGAAGTATCCCGGGAAAGAAAGCAAGGTCTTTTTAGCCAGCTACCTTGCAATAAGCGGCTGGCAGTTGATGAGTGCTATTGTACACGCTTTGATCAGGTTCCCTAATCCAGCCTTTATGCGGAAAGTGTATAACTGGGGGCTGCTCATCTTTGTAGCGTTTTCGATCTGTGCTGCGGTCTTGGGTTGGGCTATCCTGGTAGCGTTGGCCTGGGTGATGCTCACACCATGCATGGCCATCTTTTACTGGATCGTGTGTATCGGCGAAACGAATAGGTGGCGCACCCGGCTGTCCGCTGAACAGCAAGATCGGGACACAAATCCGGAAGCAGAACAGCAGGTGCAGTGAACGCCAAAGTACCCGGACGCATCGGATAAGGAGAACCAGTCACCCTTGGTTCGTCCCAAATAATCTTTCTTATATCCTACATACACATAGAAAAACGCAACCGGTTAACCGGTTTTTTTTAACAACATATATTTCAATAATTTCTGAAATTATGATAAACAAGAAAATAATTATTGCTGGCGGCACCGGGTTTATCGGTCAGCTACTGGCTGCACAGTTTGGAAAGGAAAACCGCATTGTCATTATCAGTCGCCACGGCCGAAAAACAAAAGACAATAGTTACAGTGATCGTTTACTGACCGTCGCTGATGGCTACAATATCACTTACTGGCATTGGGATGGCCGCCAGGTGGAAAAACACTGGGCCGCCGAACTGGAAGGGGCCGACCTGCTCATTAACCTGGCCGGCAAGTCTGTCAACTGCCGGTATACTGAACAGAATAAACAAACCATCCTGGACAGCCGCGTCAACAGCAACAGGGTCCTGGCGGAAGCCATCCGCCAATGCAGCACTCCCCCTGCGCTCTGGATCAATGCCGCTTCCGCCACCATCTACCGGCATGCCACAGACCGGCCGCAGGATGAATTCACCGGCGAGATCAGCGACTGGAAAAAAGACAATATGCCCTACTCCGCATTGGACCGCTTACGTTTTACCGGCAAAAAATGGGCAGCTCGTTTCCGGCATGGGAAAGACTCCGAAGCGTATCAGCAGCTGGACCGTGATTTTTCCGTGCAGGTCTGCAAAGCCTGGGAGCAATCTTTTCTGGACGAGCCAACACCCGGAACCCGGAAAGTAGCGCTTCGCATTGCCATCACCCTGGGAGCCGGCAGTATCCTGGTGCCTTTTCAACGCCTGGCCCGCCTGGGATTGGGCGGATCACTGGGCAACGGCCGCCAGATGATGAGCTGGGTGCATGCAGAAGACCTGGGCCGCGTGATACACTGGTGCCTCGTCAATCCTTCCGCTGAAGGCGTGTACAATGTGGCTTCGCCAGGACCTGTGTCCAATAAACAGTTCATGTCCACTTTCCGAAAACTGGTGAAGATCCCGTTTGGCCTGCCCGCCCCTGCCTGTATGTTAGAACTGGGCGCCGCTCTGATAGGTACAGAAACAGAGCTGCTGCTGAAAAGCCGCTGGGTACTGCCTGCCCGCCTGGAAAAAGAAGGTTTCGTGTTCAGGCATAGCACCCTGGAGCCCACGCTTAAAGAATTGCTTGCAGCAATGTAAAATATGGCCTATCAACAGCCATGAAAATTTTGGACGAACCAATCATCCCGCAAATCTTTCAGCAAATCCCCAGCAGGTACAGACTGTTCATTTCTTTGAGACGAACCAATCAACCCACAAACTTTTCAGAAGCTCCCAAGCTGACTCAGGTTATTCTTGTGGACGAACCAATAAACCCGTAATCTTTTCAAAAGCGCACTGTCAGATGCAGGCTGTTCTATTTATTTTGCGGCGAACCAATCATCCCGCAAATCTTTCAGCAAACCCCCAGCAGGTACAGGCTGTTCATTTCTTTGGGGCGAACCAATCATCCCGCAAACTTTTCAGAAGCTCCCAAGCTGACTCAGGTTATTCTTGTGGACGAACCATTAAACCCGTAATCTTTTCAAAAGCGCTCTGTCAGATGCAGGCTGTTCTATTTATTTTGCGGCGAACCAATAGGCCAGCAAACTCTTTTATGCTGCTTGTTGGCAAACAAGTGGCCAACGTTGTTTCCCCAGGAGGCCGGATGGGTACTTTTTTTACACCATAGCGGCGCCGGCATTGACTTTGCAGGACCTGTCAGCAGGCAGCAGTTATGCCGGGTAAGCCGCCCAACCGGCAGCAGACCCTCGGCCGCTGCAAACCTTTAACAGCCAGGCGCTGTTATATACCAGTAACACAAATCACTTGTTATGAAAAAGACACTTGTTTTAGGCGCTTCCGATAATCCATCCCGCTACAGCTTCCTGGCCCTGAACCGCCTGCGCGCCAGCGGCCATCCGGTGGAAGCTATTGGCCTCAAACCGGTGAAGGTGGCGGATGTGCAGGTCCATACCGATAAGCAGGCTTTTGAGCAGATCGATACTGTGACCTTATACCTCAATCCTGTCCGCCAGCGGGAATATTATGATTATATACTTTCCCTGCATCCCAAACGCATAATTTTCAACCCCGGCACAGAGAACCCAGAACTGGAAGACCTGGCAAAAGCACAGGGCATCCAGACCCTGGAAGCCTGCACCCTGGTCATGCTGGGTACGGGGCAGTACTAAAGAACCAGTCCTCATCTATTATCGCTTTTTGTTGAGCGCAGTTGCAGCCCCACCCACAACACTGCCGACAAGGCCTCTTTACAGGACAGCGGTCCATCTTCTCCCCAAAATATTTTTTCCGGCCTGTATACTATTTTCCACAACCGGCCGTTAATCAACTATCTACCCTTTGATCGCCTTCACTGGTTCCTGTAACCAATGAAGATGATCCAATTTTGATGGTGCTTCTCTGCTTACCATGATCCCTGTTGATCGTACCCTCGATTTTTAGTATCCAATTTTCCTGATCGTTAAAAACTAACGAATGAAAAATCGCTACACAGGCTTAGTGGTATTCCTTTTTGTATTCACTCATGTCAACACTTCCGCCCAGGAAGCCCTTACTGTCCCACAATTCATTCCCGTAAAACCTTTATTGTTCAGCAAGCTGCCGCAGCGTTCGGTATGCCGGCAATCGGCCCTGGAAGCGCCTTTCCAGTCTGCTGCCGGCGATACGGTAAAGGTGGAATTGTCCGGCCAGGTAACCTTTCACGGAACCATCACGGAAAAAGTCCGGCAGTCGCCGGTATTGGTCAGTCTCAACCTGCAATCCCTGGACAGCAGCGGCGCCATGCTGCACCTCACGCGGCTGCAGCTGCCTGGTAAAGCGCCACAGTATAAAGCCCGCCTGCTGCATCCTGCCAGCGGTGATGTGCTGGTGCTGACCCGCCAGGACGACCAGTACCTGCTGGTAAAAAAAGCACAAAAATTTATCCTGCCCGACTAAATCGTTTTCCGTGAACCAACATATTAGCCTCATAGCAACTCAACGCATCCGTCGTATGAAAGCTATCCTGTCCCTCATCGTCACCGGCCTACTGACCCTGAGCGTAACGGCCCAAACCCCTTCCCTCAGCAGTTATCCCGCCGCTCAGGCAACGGTATTCCTCGATTTTGACGGACATACTGTCAAAGGCACCATCTGGAACTGGTCCGGGACCATCCAGGCAAAGCCTTCCGGCCTGTCCCCTTCCGCCATCACGGAGATCTTTCACCGGGTGGCGGAGGACTACCGGATCTTCAACCTCAACATCACCACTGATTCCACGGTATATCATGCCGCCCCGTACAATAAGCGTGTACGCATTATTGTTACGCCTACTTATGAATGGTATGGCAAGGCCGGCGGCGCCGCTTTTGTAGGCACTTTTGCCGACGGCGACGATCAGCCCGCCTTTGTATTCAGCGGACTGCTGGGCAACAATGTAAAGAATGTGGCCGAAGCTATCTCCCATGAAACCGGTCATACCATGGGCCTGCAGCACCAGAGCAGTTATGACAGGGGCTGTAAAATGACAGCCGAATATGCAGCCGGTACCGGCAGCGGCCAGATCGGCTGGGCGCCCATCATGGGCGTGGGTTATTACAAGAACCTCACCACCTGGCACAATGGCCCCAATGCTGAAGGCTGTAACGTGCTGCAGCAGGATATTGCCGTTATTGCCAGCAAGGCCAATGGCTTTGGCCTGCGGCCGGACGACCACGCCAATTCCTTTGCTGAGGCCAGCCCGCTGGAACGCTCTGGCATGGATTTCCTGGCAGAGGGACTGATCAACGACAAGGACGATCAGGATGTTTTCCGCTTCACGCTGCCCACGGCAGCCAATTTCCGGATCAATGCCATCCCCAATAGCATCGGGACCGATAACGAGGGCGCCAACCTGGATATCCAGGTATCACTGGTGAACCAGCAGGCCGATACCATTGGCGGCTACAACCCCGCCACCCTGCTGCATGCAGGGCTGGACAGCAACCTCAACAGCGGCACTTATTACCTGGTAGTGGATGGCGTAGGCAATGCCAACCATGACGACTATGCGAGCCTGGGCTACTATGCCATCAGTGGCAGCATCAACCAGGTGCTGCCCATCCATCGATTTGTATTGACAGCCTATGCACAGCCGGGCAGGCACCAGCTGCAATGGCAGTATGATACCGATGAAGCGGTGAGATCGGTGGAAGTGGAGTATTCCCTGGACGGCGTACATTTCAGCGCACTGACGCCCCTGCATGCCGATAGCCGGAACTTCAGCTGGCAGCCAGCAGCGTCCGCCACTGTCTTCTACCGCATCCGCGCCATCACCCTGGCAGATGAAAGAAATTACTATTCCAATATCGTTTCGCTGAAACAGCGGCGGCAGGATGGGTATACCCTGCTCAGCACCCTGGTAGGACAAAGCATCCACCTGCAAACGGCGGACAATTACCAGTACCAGCTCTTTGATGAAAAAGGCCGTTTACTGCAACGCGGCAGGCTGGCGGCAGGTACACACCAGCTGCCTGTCCGGCAGGCGCCCAAAGGCCTGTTGCTGCTTCGCCTCCAGAACGAAAGCGGCAGCTGGAGTGAGAAGTTAATAAAACAATAATAGCCCCTCTTTTTGGCAGTCAATGGGTTTTTCGTTAAATTCGGAAAACCCATTTACATATGGTATGGAGAAAATTCAATGGTGATCCGCTCGATCAGCCGATCATCGATGCCGTTGAAAACGCCATCAAACGGGAAACCGCAAAAGGTTACCACCTCAAGGTTTGCATTGGCACCGACTCCCAGGTGAAAGGTTCCGAGACCGAATTTGCTACAGTCATTGTTTTCCTCCGGGAAGGCCATGGTGGTTTTATGTTCATCCAGAACGATAAGACCCGTCAGCAGTTCAGCATCAAGGAACGCATGCTGGTGGAAGTGGCCCGCAGCATTGAGACGGCCTACGACCTCTGCAATCTTTTTACGCAGTACAATGTGGATATGGAAGTGCATGCAGACATTAATACCAATCCGCATTTTAAAAGCAATGACGCACTGAAGGAAGCCATGGGCTATATCCTGGGGATGGGCTTTGCCTTTAAAGCCAAACCGGAGGCCTTTGCCAGCAGCAGTTGCGCCAATAAGGTAGTAAACTAAAAACCCTCGGCTTTATCAGCGAGGGTTTTTTATTGGTAGTTGTGGTATCCGTATCATGGCTCAGGGCTTTGTCGCCCCCGGCCGGTCCACCTGCACATCCTTTACTATATCACTATAGCAATGCTGTGGCCGCACGGATTGTGAACAGCATCACTTGCCAGCTGCATATTCACTATTCATTTCTTCTATCAGCCCGAGGATATTGTCTTTTCCCATTTTTTTAATGGCACTGGTCACAAAGTGCCGGGGCAGGAACTGCCAGGTCTTACGCATGGCATCCAGGAAAGCTTTCACATTTTTGGCCACTTCCCGCTGTGTTTCCTTATCGGCCTTGGTGAATACCAGGCTGAAGGGTACATCCCAGGCGCCCAGCTGGTTTACAAAATCCAGGTCGATCTGCTGCGGCGAATGCCGGGAATCTATCAGGATAAAGACCATGGCCAGGTTCCGGCGTTCGCGCAGGTAATGCTCTATCATCTTTTCCCATTGCTTCCGCTGGTTCTGGGATACTTTGGCAAATCCATAACCGGGCAGGTCCACAATATACCAGGACTGCTGGCTGGGACGGGCCTTGGCGCCGGGTTTAGGAGCAGGAAGGCTTTCCAGCGCAAAATGGTTGATCAGCTGCGTTTTACCGGGCGTGCCCGAGGTTTTGGCCAGCTTTTGGTTATCGCACAGCATATTGATCAGGGAAGATTTGCCCACATTGCTGCGGCCAATAAAAGCATACTCCGGCCTGTCGGGCGCTGGCGCCTTGGCATGTTCCGGGCTGCTGATGACGTAAGTGGCTGATTTTATGGTCATGACTGGGATTAGGCTGCAAGATAAGGGATAGGTTGTATCTTTGCGGCGCTATGAGCAAGCCACTACCGCACGATACCATCGTCCCCTTCGAAAATGCCGGTCAGACCAAAAAAGAACAGGTAGCTGCCATGTTCGACCAGGTTGCCTTCCGGTACGATTTCCTGAATCGTTTCCTCTCCGGGGGGATCGATATTAGCTGGCGAAAAAAAGCCATCCGGGAGCTGAAAGCACTAAAACCCAGGCAGGTACTGGATGTGGCCACCGGCACGGGCGATCTGGCCATCATGACCCACAAATATTTACAGCCGGAAAAGATCATTGGCATAGATATTTCAACAGGTATGCTGGAGGTAGGCCGCCAGAAAGTGGCCAAGCTCGGGTTATCAGATCGTATAGAGTTGTTAAAGGGTGATAGTGAAGCAATAAACTTTAATGACAATACGTTTGATGCCATAACCGCAGCCTTCGGTGTGCGCAATTTTGAGCACCTGGAAACCGGCCTGCGGGAAATGTACCGTGTTTTGAAACCTGGCGGCAAAGCCGTAATTTTAGAGTTTTCTAAACCTAAGCAGGTGCTTTTCAAGCCATTGTACAACCTGTATATGAAAGTCATAGCGCCCAAAGCAGGGCAATGGCTCTCAAAGAACAAAGACGCATATTCCTATTTAGATAAATCCATTAAAGCATTTCCCGAAGGCGAAACATTTCTACACATTTTACAACAAGCCGGATTTTCTGAAACCACTTTAAAAAGGTTGAGCTTAGGTATATGCACAATTTACTGCGGAAGAAAAGCCGCCGGATGATCCGGACGGCCCTGATCGGGATCCTTTTACTGACTTCTTTGGGGAGTATGGCACAGCGTGAGCTGGAACTGAACCTGCCCAATCACGATGAAAAGAAATACTATCTCGGTATTGCCTTGAGTTACAATAGCTCCCGGTTCCAGATGAGCCATCATTCCAGTTTCCTGTCCCAGGACAGCATCATGGTGGTGGAACCAGAGAACATGGGTGGCTTTGGGCTGGCCGGTATCCATACCTACCGCCTCTCCAACCGTTTTGAGATCAGGGCTATATTTCCCCAGCTGTTGTTTTCCTATAAAAATCTCACCTATCACCTGCCTACCCCGGATAACTCCAGGGAAGAGCAACCTGTCATGACCAAGCGGGTGGAATCCATCCTGCTGGGCCTGCCGGTACACCTCAAGTTCCGCTCTGACCGGATCGGCAATTTCCGCGTGTATATGTTTGGCGGTGGAAAGGTGGAATATGACCTGGCCTCCAACTCCACCGCCCGCCGGGCAGAAGACCTGGTAAAGCTGAAAAAATATGATTTCGGGGTAGAAGCCGGTATCGGTTTCAATTTCTATTTTCCCGTATTCATCCTCTCGCCCGAAATCAAGATCAGCAATGGTCTGGGAAATATCCACTCCCGCGACCAGAACCTGAAATTCTCCAATACCATTGACCGGCTCCAGTCCCGGATGATCATGTTCTCCCTCATTTTTGAAGGGTAAGAACAGCATCTGCGGATAATGAGCGCCGTTAGCAAAGTCTACTCCGCCAATAGCCTGCTATTGCAACTATTCCTTGCGTCAGCTACCTGATCCCGTTAGCCTCCGGCTTACTGGTTTTCAGGGATGGGCATGCCCTTTGATCACAGGTACCAATGGATAGCATTCAGAAAAGGGCGGACTGCCTTTTTCAGCCTTGCCGGCGCCTCTTTCAGAGCGCCGGAATGTACATAACCTGTTTAAAAACTTTTCTACCCCAAATGTTATGTTACAATGAAAAAAATATTACTTTTACATTCATAGGATAAGGTTTAATGGTTAATGGTATTTGATTAGTGAGGTGCCGCCGAAAAGCGGCACTTTTTTTATGCCCCTGCCTCACTGTTTTATTCTCCTTATAAATTATTGAATACAAATGTTTTAAATGTACTGCGCCAGTACCTTCCATGGCAGGTGTTCCACCCGCAGCCTGAGCGTTGCAGAGATCCGGGCAACAGGATACCCTTCCCTGCACAATACCTCCACGCATGAAAGTTTATTGCAACCGCAAATTTACGGTTACATAAAACCGCCTGCTACAGATAATCCTTTAGCTGTAGCGGATAAAGGAAACGCTTAGGCTTAATAATCGTACTCGCGGCGGAACATATTCCACCTGACCCCTACCGTGATCACGGAATTGTTGTTGGTCGGCGCCAGATCGGAGCTCAACCGGCGTAACAGCGCAGCACCTTCCAGGAAGAGGTTTTCCTTCCATTCATAGCTGAGCAGCAGCTGTGCATTGAGGCCATTTGTTTTGGGACCGCTCGGTAGTTTGTACCCATAATCAGCAGAACGGGTCTCATTGCCTTTGAAGATATCACTGCCGAAATTGGCATTGGCCGTATCCGTTCCCTGCTTCCAGGCAATCACCCGCGCAGAAGCCGTCCATTTGGGGTGCGGCTGGTAACGGACAATACCAATAGCTTCCACCACATTGGCGCCCATGGGATGGGCCAGTGGCTGGTTATAATGGGTGTAATTGGCTACCGAGTCATAATGGGAATAGGTGAAAGGCCTGATAAAATTCATTTCTCCCTGAATATCCAGGTTGGGCACTCCGAAGGCGTCAATGTATTTGCCGCCTAACTGAAGGGCAAACTTATTCCCCCACCAGCCTTTGCTGGAAGTAAATTCTTTGATCACCAGTTCATCCAGGGCAAACTGGCCATAGAACTGCAGCTTTTTGGCCACATTGGCTTTGGCGTCAAAGCCAACGATGGCATTGTCGGCACTGCCGTTCTGCTGCTCGGAAGCGCGCAGGAAGATGATGGGGTTAAGATAGGTGAAATCAAAATGGTTGGTCCTGCCAAAGCTGATGGCTTCAAACACCCCTACGTTGAGCCAGCGGGTGGCCTGCAGGCTCAGGTGGTGCATGGCCACATATTTTTTATCCAGCAGCTTATTGCCGGCATTGATACGGATGGTCTGTGGCGTCAGCTCCATGAACAGGTTCATATAGTTGAACTTCCAGATCTTGGTATTGATCTTCAGGAAAAGATAGCTGTTGCCATAATCACTCAGGAAAAGGCTGCGATAGCCATTACCGATAAAGAGCTTGTCGTACCCGAACTGGAAGTCGAGGTATTTGGCGGCGGTAAAATTAATAGAGCCACGGGCATCGAGATAATCCACCCCGGTGGTCTTGTATTTTTTATAAAAGCCAACGCCGGGCACGGCATTGAACTGGTTGATCCGGTCCTGGAGGAACAGGGGACCGCGCTCCTGGTTCTCGGTTACATAGGCGGAGAAACCAAGGCGTTTGGCGATCATGCCCCGCAGGGTTACACCGCGGGTATTGAGGAAAAGGGTCTTATCGGAATCATCACTTTCAGAAGAAAGCTGTAATTGCAGCACCGGATTCACGGCCAGGAAGAAATCGTTCTCATCTACCTCAAAAAAATTGGCTTTGGTTTTATAGAAGGTGTTCCAGAGACTTTTTTTACTGGCAAAAGCGGAGCGGTCGCCCTCCACCCATTCTGAATTGTTCAGGAGCAGGCTTTGCAGGTTGGCCCGGTCCACTTTATTGAGCAGGTTACCGGTGGCTGTTTGCAGGGAATCCGCGTATTCGGCCACTTCCACGGCGGTGCGGCGACTAAAAGGTTTTATAGTAGATACGTTGAGATCAAGGTTCCGCTGCAATTTGATCTCCAGCCGGTTCAGGAAGGGCTGGTGTTTACTGCCCTGCGGCAGAAACGTAGACTGGGCCTGAACAGCAAGCGGCGCCGATAAAATAGCAAGTCCGGTTATGGTTTTTACAATAAATTGCATGTTGGATTGTTTGATCATCAGACCAGTATTATTTTTCAAGATATGCAAAATTACCTGATAAAGAACGTAATAGTAGTAAACGAAGGCCAATCTATTCCACAGGATGTATTGCTCTCGAAGGGACGGATCGAAAAGATCGCCGGCAGCATCAGCGCCGCGCCCGGCGTTACGGAAATAAACGGCGAAGGCAAGTATTTATTACCCGGCGCCATTGACGACCAGGTACATTTCCGTGAGCCTGGTCTCACCCACAAAGCATCCATCTACACTGAATCCAAAGCAGCAGTAGCCGGCGGCGTTACCTCCTTTATGGAGATGCCCAATACCGTGCCACCTGTATTCACACAGGAGCTGCTGGAAAATAAATACACTATCGGGGCCAACACCTCCCTGGCCAACTACTCTTTTTTCATGGGCACTTCCAACGAAAATGCGGACGAGGCCCTGCGTACCAACGACCGTAAAAAAGAGATCTGCGGCATCAAGGTCTTCATGGGCTCTTCCACCGGCGGCCTGCTGGTAGACAACTACCTCACCCTGGAAAAACTGTTCAGCGAAAGCGAGGTGCTGATTGCTTCCCACTGCGAGGATGAGAAGATCATCAAGGCCAACCTGGAAAGGATCAAGGCTGGCAAGGCCGAACTGGAACCTTCCGACCATCCGCTCATCCGCGATGAGAACGGTTGTTTTGAATCCTCCTTCGCCGCCATACAGTTTGCCAAAAAGCATAACAGCCGCCTCCATATCCTGCATATCAGCACGGAGAAAGAGCTGCAGCTGTTCACCAATATGATCCCGCTGGAAGATAAGCGGATCACGGCCGAGGTCTGTGTACATCACCTGCATTTCACCAGTGACGACTATGCCCGGCTGGGCAACCTCATTAAATGCAATCCTGCCATCAAAGCCCCGCACAACCGCGAGGCATTGTGGAAAGCATTACTCGACGACCGGCTGGATGTGATTGCCACCGACCATGCGCCCCATACCTGGGCGGAAAAGAATGAACCCTATGAGAAAGCGCATGCCGGTTTACCCCTGGTACAACATCCGCTACTGTTAATGCTCCATTACGTAAAAGAAGGCAGGATCTCCCTGGAGAAAGTAGTGGAGAAAATGAGCCATGCCGTAGCCAGGTGCTTCCAGATTGAAAAGCGCGGGTATATCCGGGAAGGCTACTGGGCGGACCTGGTACTGGTGGATATGGAGCAGCCCACCACTGCAACAAAAGAAAATATTCTTTACAAATGCGGCTGGAGCCCGCTGGAAGGATTCCACTTCCCGGCATCCATAACCCATACTTTTGTAAATGGACACCTGGTGTATGGAAATGGTCAGTGGGATGAATCTCAGAAAGGACAACGGATGTTGTTTGAAAGATAAGCCAAACGCCTATGCAGCTCGATAATACAACCTTCAACGATCTCTCCATCTTCCAGGCCGAAGAAGAATTCTCCGTATTCCATAAACTTAACTTCACCCAGACGGTGGAAGGAAGGGAATGGTTGATGAAGTATTTCCGGCAGCCTTTCGGCGAGCTGAAGCAGATCCAGGACACCCAGCAGATCATCCGCTCTGTCAGCGGCGCCCTGGACCGCTGGCCCACCAATATCAGTAATGGCACCCTGATGGTGATAGAGAAATTCTATGACAGCGGGCTGGACGCCATCCCCTCGCCTTACCTGCTGAATGCTTTTACCTATAAGGTCTTTCATGCCGCCGATTTCTCCCTGGTGCGTTACTCCATAACGCATTTTGCGGATTTTATCAGGGGCATCCAGCAGCTGATCAGCCTTTTCAGCGGCGAAGAGCAGCCGGCTACCCTGCGCGCCCTGCTGAGCCGGGCCGGGCAGCTGATCAACAAATCCACGCTGCTGGAGCTGGCATCCCGGGACCCGGGACATATATTTACCTGGACGGAGATCATCCAGTACGGAGGCTTTGTCCGCAGCCATTTCAAAACAGCTGTTTTTGAACTGATCAGTATCTATGGCCGCTTTGATGCCTGGTACTCCATGGCCGTAGCCATGAAACAGTATAAGCTCAGCTTCCCGGAATTTGTGGACCAGCCCCAGCCGCTTATTGACGCCCGGCAGCTGTACCATATCCTGCTGCCCGTGCCGGTAGCCTATGATGTACAGCTCAACAAGGAAAGTAATTTCCTGTTCCTGACCGGTGCCAATATGGCCGGCAAAAGCACGTTCATCAAATCTGTTGGCTCCGCTGTTTTCCTGGCCCACCTGGGTATGGGCGTACCTGCACAACACATGCGGCTCACCCTATTTGACGGGCTGCTGAGCAATATCAACGTGGTGGACAATATTGTGAAGGGCGAAAGCTATTTCTTCAATGAAGTACAGCGCATCCGCAATACCATTGTCAAGATCAATGATGGACATAAATGGCTGGTGCTGATAGATGAACTGTTCAAGGGCACCAATGTACAGGACGCCATGAAATGTTCTTCCACCGTGATCAAGGGACTCATCAAAATAAAAAGCTCTTTGTTCATCCTTTCCACCCATCTCTATGAGATCGGGGATGAGCTGCAAGCCTACCCGAACATTTCTTTCCGCTTCTTTGAGACCACCGTGGTGGGCGACCAGCTGCATTTCAGCTACCAGCTCAAGGAAGGGATCAGTAACGACCGGCTGGGCTACCTGATCCTTAAAAGGGAGAAAGTGGTGGAGCTGCTGGAAAACCTCTGATCATATTCCCGTTTGCAGCCTTGGCCAATTCTGTTATCTTCATGAACAAATCATTTCCGATGCGGTGCCTCTTCACCCTTGCTGTCTGCCTGTTGACCCAACACCTGTTTGCCCGTCAGCCCCAGCCGGCTTTTGATATACAACATTACCGTTTTGCACTTACGCTGAGCGATGAAAGCGATACCATCCGCGGCCAGGCCACTATTCAGTACCTGGTCAGGCGCAGCAGCGCCAGCCTGGTACTGGACCTGATCTCCGTTCAACCGGATGGGAAGGGCATGAAAGTGCGGACTGTACAGCAGGGAGGTAAATCGCTCCCCTTCAAACACAGCAAAGATCTGCTGGCCATTACCCTGCCTGTAACCCCCAAAGCCGGTGATACCGGCCATGTGACGGTAGACTATGCGGGCATACCGGCGGATGGACTGACCATCAGCAACAATATGTACAAACACCGGGGTTTCTTTGGAGACAACTGGCCCAACCGGGCGCGGCACTGGCTGCCCTGCATTGACCATCCGGCCGATAAGGCTTCCGTAGAATTCCTGGTGGATGCCCCTGCTCATTACCAGGTAGTATCAAATGGGCTGCAGCTGGAAGTTTCCACGCTGCCCAACAACCGCAGACTGACCCATTACCAGGAAACGGTGCCCCTGCCTACCAAAGTGATGGTGATAGGTGCTGCTGATTTTGCCGTTCAATTGGCCGGTACTGTTGATTGCATTCCCGTTCACAGCTGGGTATACCCGGAGAACAGGGAAAAAACCTTTTACGACCTGGCCCAGGCCACAGAGATACTGCCCTTCTTCATCAATAAGGTGGGCCCCTTCGCCTATAAGAAACTGGCCAATGTACAGTCGAAGACCATCTTTGGCGGTATGGAAAACGCCGGTGCTATTTTCTATGCGGAGGAAGCGTTCAACGGTACCCGCAGAACAGAATCACTGGTAGCCCATGAAATTGCCCACCAGTGGTTTGGCAATATGGCCACAGAGGCCAGCTGGAGCGACCTCTGGCTCAGCGAAGGTTTTGCCACCTATATGACCATCTGTTATTTTGAGGAAAAATATGGTGCAGACACAGCCCTGTTCATGCGCCGGAACGACCGCAGCAAAGTGATCTCATTTTCCAAACGCAAACCCGGTCCGGTGGTAGATACTGCCGTCCGGGATTATATGCAGCTGCTGAATGCCAACTCCTATCAGAAGGGTGGCTGGGTGCTGCATATGTTACGCCGGCAGCTGGGTGACAGTACCTTCTGGCGTGGCGTCAGGACCTACTACCAGCGCTATGCAGGTAAAAATGCCGGCACGCAGGATCTGCGTGCGGTCATGGAAGAAGTGTCAGGAAAGCCATTGACTGATTTCTTTCAGCAATGGTTATATACCAGCGGACAGCCATCACTGGATATCCGCTGGCAATATGACGCCGCTGCAAAAGCTGTAAAGGGAACAGTAATACAGCAGCAGGCCGGGCTATTCCGGTTCCCACTGGAGCTGGCTGCTTCAGGTACAGGTGGCGCCGTTACCCTTTCTATCAGTGAAAAAGAAACAGCCTTTATCATTCCTTGCAGCAGCAAGCCTTCCCGCCTGGATGTGGACCCGGGTGTTGACCTGCTGGGAGAGTTCAGGGTGAATCCCTGAGCAGGCAGTATAGGGCAGCCCACCAGTTGGAAGCCGCAGGTGCGAAGCATTAAAACATCATCTTAAAATAGCAAAGCGGTAATCCCATAATTAGGAGATTGCCGCTTTGTATTTGGATCCATGCCGGAGACCAGCAGCCTTTTATGGAATTCCCGGGCCTTGCTTTATTTTGCCATGCTCAGGATGCTTGAATACCGTTAACGGATCAGTTCTTTTGCTCCAGTTGTTCCTTCAACCTCTTGATCTCGTTCTCCTGCTTTTCAAGTCGTTTGTTCTGTTCAATCAGGTAGAGTGTCAGCTCTTCAATCTTTTGCAGCAGGAGCGCCTGGTTATCGCCGAGGTTGAGGCCTTCTTTTGTTACTTCTTCTGCGGAAGGCACTTCTGGCAGGTGTTTATGTTCCCGGATAAATTGTTCCAGCTCGATGAGGGGACGCAGGAAATAGTTGGGTTGAAAAACATAATCCGGCCAGCCCGTAGCCGTCACCTTAACCTTTTTGGCAAACACATCGCCATTGACCGCCAGCTTTGCCTGGGGAAAAGTTGTGCCGATACCCACGTTGCCGGTATTGGTGATCCGCATGCGCTCTGTGCCATAAGCCAGGTTGGCACTGCCTACATCATCACCAACCGTTCCGGTAGAAAAGACTATGCCTGTGGGCATATTGCCGGCAGTGGTAAAACTCCCTTCGGCAACTCCCTGAATGGAAGCAGGATAAAGGAGCTTCCCGGATTGAAAAGTCATATCGGTACCGTACTGACCGCCAAACAGCACTGCCCCTAAGGTCTGATCAGTCAGACCGGTTCCACCCGTATTCCTGACTCCCAAAGCCAGGCGCCCATGGAAAGTCCGATTGCCATCTCCCCTTGCCCCTAATACTTCAATAGCAGGAAAAGAGCCCGGTGCACCAGGTCCGGAAGTAGTGGTATTAGCCAGCCGGATCCGGGTGCCGCGATCATTATCGGGTGCATCAATATCAAACCTATAAGCGGGAGCTGCAGTACCCAACCCAAGATTACCATTAATATCAAGCGACATTTTCAGATGTCCCGCAGTAAAAAACCGCATACCGCCATAGGAACACAGCCAGGCCGTTGGCGGAGTAGACCAGTCATCAGCACCCCAGGACAAGGAATAATGCCCGGCAGTCCTCCCATTGAAAGTGAACTCATCGCCTGTATTGTAGGTCAGGTCGGGCGCCAGCAGTCTGACCGCTTTTACGGTTCCTGCCACATCCAGTAATTCATTTGGGTTACTGGTGCCAATCCCTACCTTTCCCAGGTTGCTGATCACAAAGCGGTCTGTCCATTCTGCAGGATAATCACTGGCCACACGAAAAGCATAGGAGCCGGTACCGATAGCCCATTTTGCAGTGGCAATATCATTCAGTATAAGATTATACCCCCCACTATTTGTTCCCATCGTCAGCCGGCCATTTACATGTAACAGGGACAAGGGTGTTGATGTACCAATACCAACATTGCCACCGGTAAAAAAAGCAGTTCCGGTTCCATACTGCCACTGCTGGGCATACTGGGTTTTGGGCATCATAAAAAAGAAGAGCAGGAATAAGGGAAAGACAACTTTCATATTTGTTCATTTTAGGATTTCGGTTTAACCTGCCGCTGATATGGCATCAGGCATACTTTGCTTATAAGGTTTGGGAGACAGAAAAAAGAAGGAATACCAATGTAAGGGAACAATGATAGGATTGTGTGAGCTGATGTAAAACAAAAGCCTGTTACTAATTTTCCAGGCTGGCGTGCGCGCATACCAAAGGTTTAGGAAGCTAAAGGTAAAAGGGAAAGAATATAAAAAAACTGATAGTTATCATTTCCTGGTCACTATGCCCTTTGCAGGTAACAGGGCCTGCCATTTCAGGCTATCCCCGAAACCAGGACAGGCAGCTTATTGGTTCGTCCCAAAATTTCATTACCTTCCCTGCGTATACTCATTACATTTAGTTATGCTTGTAAAAACCTTTGGCAGCGCCGTGTACGGCGTGCAGGCCATCACCATCACTATTGAAGTAGATGAGCTGGCAGGAACAGGATATTATATTGTGGGGCTGCCGGACAATGCCGTTAAGGAAAGCCTTCAACGTGTAGAAAGCGCCATCAAGAGCAATGGCTTTTTTATGCCACGACGCAAACTGGTCATCAACCTGGCGCCGGCAGCGATCCGCAAGACCGGTACAGCCTTTGATCTGGCAATAGCAATAGGTATACTGGCAGCCTCGGAGCAACTCCCTGCCGACAAGCTCCAGGACTATATCCTGATGGGTGAGCTGCGCCTGGATGGATCAGTACAGGCTATCAAGGGAGCCCTGCCCATTGCGCTCACTGCCCGCAAAGAAGGATTTCGTGGCATAGTGGTGCCCGCCACCAATGCGCAGGAAGCAGCTATTGTAGAAGGACTGCAAGTATATGGCGTCAGTCACCTGGCAGAAATGGTCCGGTTCTTCCGGGAAGAAAACACACTGACAGCCGTTCAGGCTGATGCCCGGACGGCCTTCCTGCACGCACAACAATATTCCGATCTTGATTTCAGTGAGGTCCGGGGCCAGGAACATATTAAACGGGCGCTGGAAATTGCAGCAGCTGGCGGCCACAACGCCTTGCTGATAGGACCGCCAGGCGCCGGCAAGACCATGCTGGCCCGACGCCTGCCTGGCATTCTGCCGCCGCTCACGCTGGAGGAAGCGCTGGAGACTACCCGTATCCATTCCGTAGCCGGCAAGTTGCCGGAACATACCAGCCTGATCAGCCGGCGGCCCTTTCGTTCACCACATCATACTATCAGTGATATTGCCCTGGTAGGTGGTGGCGGCGTTCCGCAGCCCGGCGAAATTTCACTGGCGCACAATGGTGTGCTGTTCCTGGATGAGCTGCCGGAATTTAAAAGGAAGGTGCTGGAAGTGATGCGCCAGCCGCTGGAAGAAAGAAAGGTGACTATTTCCAGAGCCAGGATCACGGTTGACTTCCCGGCCAGCTTTATGCTGCTGGGGGCTATGAACCCCTGCCCCTGCGGTTTCTACAATCATCCCGACCGGGAATGCAGCTGCCCGCCAGGCGCCGTGCAGAAATATTTACAGAAGATATCAGGGCCTTTGCTGGACCGCATTGACCTGCATGTGGAAGTAACGCCGGTATCCTTTTCCGAACTTTCCCGGCAGCAGCCCACCGAAAGCTCGGACAGTATCCGGCAGCGGGTGCTGATGGCCCGTGACCGCCAGGCGGCACGTTACCGGCAGGAAGCAGGGATTTATTGCAATGCACAAATGAGTTCCCGGTTGTTGCGGACCTGCTGTCAGCCGGACCAGGCAGGACAATCATTGTTGAAACAGGCAATGGAACGTCTTCATCTTTCTGCACGTGCTTACGACCGGATACTGAAAGTGAGCCGGACCATCGCAGACCTGGAAGGCTGTGACCATATATTACCCATGCACCTGGCAGAAGCCATTCAGTTCCGTAGCCTGGACAGAGCGGCATGGGGGACATAGTACAGATCAGGTATGAGAATTTTTACTGCTACGTATATACTCCGTTAATCCTCTGTACAGGACAACTATCTCTATGTAATATTCTACTAACTGCATCTACTAATCATGAAAAGTTTTTTCGGGCAATACATAGAAACTTTTAGTTAAGTAATCTGTTCATCGATCCAAACTGCACAGTTATCCGGGAAAACTGCACAGTTACCCAGAAAACTGCACAGATACTAAATTAGTGATGCAATGAAAGAATATTGATATTTGTCCGTTTATTTTTGCAGATTGATTTTATCCTATTGAGCGCAACCTATGAGTGATTTTTATCTTTTGATCCCTTGTTACAACAATGAACCTGGCCTTATCCGGTCTTTGCAAAGTGTACAGTATCCGGATGGAGCTTACACAATTGTGGTGGTGGACGATGGTAGTATACAACCCCTTTCAAAAGATAAAATTATTCAGGCTTTGTCGCCGTACAGACAACTGATTTTACTTCGTCTTCCTCAGAACCGGGGGATTACAGAGGCGCTGAATACCGGATTGCGTTGGATTGCTGACCAAGGGCCGGCTACGCTGGTAGCAAGACTTGATTGTGGCGACCTGTGTCATATGGATAGATTTTACAGGCAGGTGCGTTTCCTGCAACAAAATCCCGAAGTTCAGCTGGTAGGTAGTTGGTGTACCTTCAGGAATTTCCATTCAGGAGAAAACTTCCTGTATAAAACCCCCACTATACATAACAGGATTATTCGAAGCATGCACTTCAGAAATGTGTTTATCCACCCTACAGTGATGTGGCGTCTAAATGCTGAAAACCCGTTGTTTTACCCTATTGAATATCCACACGCAGAGGATTATGGATTTTTTAATGAGATTTTAACGCAGAGCAAATCAGCTATACTCCCCTTTTCATTAGTTGATTGCGAGATCAACCCGTCAGGCCTATCACTTGCCAACAGACAGCAACAAATAAGAAGCAGAATAGGTGTTGTCCGGCGCTATGGTCAACAAAATATGTTGAAACACATAGGGATTTTAAAACTCCATATACTAAAACATATTCCATACAACTGGCTCTACCTGGTAAAAATAATTTTATATAAAAATAAATTAAAATCTGTTAACGTATGACCAATATCGTTACATCAGCAGTATAATTATATAAATAAATTACATTTGCGGACCTAGACCATAGAAACCTATCTAATGAAAATTGTCCATGTAGCCGAACCTTTCGCAGGAGGAATAGTGGCTTTTCTAAAATCCCTTGCCGAAAACCTCCCTGATGATATGCACATTATCATCCATGGTGAACGTGCCAGCGTAATGAGCATCCCTGAGGCCAAAAATCAATTACGTAATTGCCAGGTTCGCTTTATTCACTGGCGTTCAGCACAACGCAGCATTCATCCCCGCAAAGACACTGCCGCATTTATTGAGCTGTACACTATCTTAAAAAGGTTAAAAAAGAGAAAACTGGTGGATGCCGTTCACCTGCATTCCTCAAAAAGTGGCTTTATAGGCAGAATAGTATGCAGACTATTGAATATGCCTACCGTGATCTATACACCCAATGGCGCACCGTTTCTGGTAGGAACCAGCAAATTATCCAACTTTCTTTACCGACAGCTGGAGCGTTTCGCCTTCTCTTTTGGAGGACAGGTAGTTTGTTGTTCTCCTTCTGAGCAGGCAGAGTATAAAAAGGTGGGCATCCCGGCCATCACTATTAACAACGGGATAAACTTTGACAATAACAGTAGCCCGGCAGACAAACCATCCAAAAAATTCTGCATCGTCACCAGCGGACGGATCCTTCACCAAAAGAACCCATCCCTTTTTAACAGCATTGCTGGCTATTTTGAAGAATTCCCCCATTTTAAGTTTGTATGGATTGGCGATGGGCCGCAACGGGAACTGTTAACAGCTTCCAACATTATTGTTACCGGCTGGCAGCCCAGGGAAGATGTAGCCTCCCTGATCTCCAATGCCAGTATATATATTTCGACAGCGCAGTTTGAAGGCCTTCCTTTTGCCGTACTGGAAGCGCTTGCCCTTAAAAAACCAGTACTACTTACAGACAGTGTGGGTAACAGGGACCTGGTAAAAAACTGCTTGAACGGTGATCTGTTCAAACACTCATCCCAAGCCATTGTCAAAGTCCTACAATATGCCAACAATGCCAGCATGCTGAACGTGATGGGACAATATTCTATGCAGTATGGCAGGGAATACTTTAATGCCAATAATACCTCAACCAGGTATAGAAAACTATACCAGGGACTATATAGTCAGGAAAGCTTATAGAAGCCTTCCCTGGCAAATGCCTGAACCTAAAAGCCAACCATAATGGAAAAGCAACTCAATGGCCTGATCCATGACCATATCCTGCAGCACCTGGAACAGATCAGCGCTTATATCGAAACAGAGCTGGCTGATAAACAAGAAACAATAAGAACCCAGACCAAAAGAATTGAAGAACTGAAGTTGATCATTCATCAGAAGGAAGGCCAGATCACTACTTATCTCAATGAGCTGAAAGACATACAGGAGGGAACAGAAGGCAACCGTCAGTTAATCAATAAACTGCTGGGCAATATCAGTAATCTCCAGAATGAGATTGACTGGTACAAAAGAACTTACGAAACCAGGAGCTTTTTGGGCACTATCAAAGAAAAGCTAAGAAAAAAATAACCCTTGCCTTAATATTTTACCTAAAGCAACGACATGTCCCTCTCGTTCCCCCAAATCTTTACATTCATTTCAGCCCTGTTTTGTTCAACTTACGGAACCTTCTTCCTACACAGGCATTACCCACTTCCTTTACCAGTATTGCTATTGACCGGAATATTGCTTTTTATAGCCATCATATTTTCCTTCCGGCTCCTTGTCATTAAAAAAGCGGAAAGCCGTTTCAACTTGCAAACTGCCCTTGTCAGTACTGTAATGTCCGTCCTGGCAGTATTTACTATTAATTTACTGGATCTATCCTCTTACAGCACTTCCATGACCCTGGTCAGGATCACGGCCCTGGGTGAAAAAAACGACAGTGCAAAAGGAACTGAAGTATGGGTCCAGCATATATTTAATAATGAAACAACTTATTCCCTGGACAATTTACATCCTCCCAGGGATTGGGAATCCAGGTTCAACTTCCTCTATTCTCTCAAAACCGGATCAACTCCGCTTGAAATATACCTTGAGAATGCTGTCAATCCCAGGATCAGGTTCTTAAAACATCCCTGGTCAGGAAAAATGAAGATTGAAGATGCTGCAGGTACAAACATTGTGGACCTGTACAATCCGGTTGAAGATAGCTATGAATATAAAGCTTCCACCGGATTAGCCAGTGTAACCCAAAAAGGATCTGCACTAAAGATCGTTTTGTTAAAAACAATTTCTATCCTGGCTATAGGTTGTCTTTTATATGCACTGTTGTTGCTGTTGAACACCCCGAAAAATCCCTTTCTCCTTACCATTCCCTTATGGGCGTTCTGCTTTTTCCCCAACACTTTAATTTCCTTCAGCTTCATTCAACAACTGCTGCTGCTTTTCCTGAGTATTGCCTGCTGCTATATTCCCAGGGACAGCACAATCAGCATCAGTAAGCATATAAGCCCGCGTAACCGGACAGAAAAGATCTTTTTTATACTGATCATCCTGTATGCCGGATTTGCATTCACCGGCAGTACACTGTTCCTGATTGACTATCCTGTTAAAAATATGATCGGCAGGATTGCTTATTTCTTACTGTTCTCCTGGTGGGTCTATTTCATTGGTATTGGTTTCCTTTACCTCTTACAGGCTATCAGGCTAAAATTGCCGCCTACTGCCCCAGGCATAGCTGAAGGAACATTTTCCTTAAAGACTACCATTCGCCTGTATGGATTATTCATGAGCATACTCCTGCTCTGCTGGTCATTTTATTTTATTGCATTTTTCCCGGCCAATATGTCTGCTGACTCCCTTGTTCAATGGAGCCAGGCTATTGGCGCTTCCCCATACTATGATGCACACCCGGTCTTCCACACATTCCTGAACAAGACCTTATTATCCATGTGGCGGACTCCAGCAATACTGGCCATTGCCCAGATGCTTTTCCTGTCCGGTATCTGCGCCTCCTTCCTGGTGTTCCTTTACAAACGCGGCATTTCACTGAAAGCGCTGATGGTTTTAGCACTACTAACAGGAATAGCTCCGGCCAATGGAGCGCTGTCCGTTACCATCTGGAAAGATATCCCCTTTACCTGCTCCCTTGTGTGGCTAACACTTATACTTTGTGAGATCATCAGCAAAACTTATATTTTCAATTACAGGACCACGCTAATCTTTCTGGTCCTAAGCCTGATTGGCGTTGCACTGTTCAGGCATAACGGTTTCTTTGCCGCTTTGCTGGTCATTATTACACTATCAGTGTGGGCCTTCAGGATCAGGAAAAGAGAAATCCTGTTATGCAGCCTGCTTTCCCTTGCCGGCATTATAGTATACAAAAGGCTGATTATGCCCTATGCACTGCACACGCAACCTGTAGCAGAAGCCTATACATTGATAGCACCCATGCATGGTATTGCTGCTGTTATACATCACAATGGGCAGTTAGCTCCAGAAACCATCCGCGAAATGGATATGCTTCTGCCTATTGCCGAATGGAAGAAACATTATTACGCTTACTCCGCAGACTATTACCTGTATCACCTGGACCCGCCCGTTATTCAAACCCTGACAAAGACCAATACAGGGAAAATGATGTCCATGTACACCAATACTTTCCTGAACAATCCCTACCTGGTAACAGGGGACAGACTGAATGGACTGGAGCTGCTATGGAATGTTTCCCGGGCCAATAATTCATTTACCCACGCCTATCATCCAGCTATTGATGAAAATGTTTTTGGACTCAGACAGTCGGACACCGGGCTCAGGCGCATTTTGATAAAGTTCCTGGACTTTTCCATGGAGAAAGCCGCCCCCCTGCTCTGGCGCTCAGGATTTTTTAATGTCCTTTTCCTGCTCTTATTGTTCACAATCTTCAGACAGAACAGGAGATCATGCCTTGTTTTCCTGCCAATGGCAGGAACTACCCTGACACTGCTTGTCGCCATGGCGCACCAGGACTTCAGGTATGTATACTATATACCGTTGCTATTTGGGTTTCTGCTTCTTTTCTCTTTTACCCTGCAATGGCTCACCCCTCCCAACAACGAAAATTCACCTTCCTCATGACCATTTATCTTCCACTTTAACCCTATTACCATGAAGCACCTGCCATTAACGAAGCCTGTCCCGATTGCTCAACCTGTTCTGACAACCATTAATCTGCTAACTAAGTGATACCTAAAACCATCCATTATTGCTGGTTTGGAAACCTGCCAATCCCTCCGGATCAACAATTGCTGATAGACCAATGGCAGAAACAGCATCCTGACTTCCGCATCAAATGCTGGAATGAATCAAATAGTCCCCTGGACAACAGGTATTGCCAGCAGGCTCTTCAACAGCAGAAATGGGCTAACCTGTCTAACTATGTAAGATTCCATGCACTGTATAAGGAAGGAGGTATTTACATGGATACGGATATGCAGGTGATAAAGCCACTGCATCCCTTATTACAACATGCCTGTTTCCTGGGCTTTGAAAAAGATGAGGACGGTATAGTAAATAATGCCATTATGGGCAGCATTGCTGGTCATTCCTTTATCAGGCAATGCCTGAAGACATTTGAAAATACCTTCAGTGGTGAAGAACAGGCTAACGAATCAGCACCATTACTGGTTACAAGGATACTGAAGGAACAGTACAGTCTGCAAACCGGCGGCACACAACAATTACAGGATGTCTTTTTGTTTGGGCAGGAATATTTCTACCCTGTCCACTGGAATGAAACGTTTAAGCTGTCAGATTATTCCAGGCACATAACAGACAATACATATACTGTTCACCTATGGAATAAATCCTGGCTAACCCATGATATGCTAAATAAGAGTATCAGTGACTGGCAGCAATGGGCGCACGACCTGTCCCGGGACAATGGCAGACTACAGGAACTGATCATCCAGATGAGCAGCCGGGAAGAACACCTGACAGCTATCAGGCAAAGTATGGAAACACTTGTTGCTGACCAGACAGCCCAGGCAAGCACTTTTTCCGAGTCCAGCTCAGCCACCAGCAATGCTATTTCACTTCTTTCGGAACAAACCGCCAACGGGCATCAAAGCATCAATTCCCTGCTCACTGATCTCAAAGCAACGGTCCATGCAGAAAAACAGGACACCAGGCTCCTGCTCATTAATATACAAACTGCCATTTCCAATTTTGACCAGGAAATGAAACACAAATCAAACCTGCTGGAAATACTGGCTACATCAAACCTGCATTACAAATCGCTGATAGAGCAACTCAACAGGGACTTGCAACGGGTTAATGAGGCCATGCTCCAAAGGGAAGAGCTGCACCTTCAGCAAATAGATCAGATAACCACCACACTTCTTGTCCTTGAGGAAAAGAACAGTTTAAAGGAAGCGATAACCGACCATCAGCAAACAATTGGCTGGTACAGGAGTACCTATGAAAAGAGAAGCTTATTGGGGCTGTTAAAGCAGTGGGTGAAAAACAAACTGAACCAAAAATGAAATACTGGATCATCACTACAGAATTTCCACCTTTTCACGGCGGAGGCATCAGTACCTATAACCTGCATAATGCATTAATGCTGGCAGAAAAGGGGCACCAGGTAACTGTATTTGTAAACGATCATGATATCAGCAAAAACATTGAGCGTTCTGTCTACAGGAAGATACATGTCATAAGATTCAAACCTGGCAATCAACCTTATTATGACTACCTTGGCTATCATGCAGCACTCAGCTTTCAATTTTCAGCCCTTATCCTGGAAGAAATAGGTTTGTCTGGTAGCCCTGACTTTATTGAAACCCAGGATTATCATGGCATCGGTTACTATCTCATGCAAAGGAAAAAGACCGGAGAGCCCCTGCTTGCCGATATACCCCTTGTGTTAACAGCGCATACACCCTCCTTTTTTTACTTAAGGTATCTCCAGTATCCTTTATATAAGCTGCCTGATTTCTGGACAGGCGAAATGGAGAAATGGACCCTCAAGGCCGCTGATATCAGATTTTCACCAAGTCATTTCCTGATAAACAATATCCGGCCAGAACTGGAGGAAGCTTTTGAACAGTACCATGTTCTGCGTTATCCTTTCAAACAACTCTATCAGCCCAATATGGATCCTGCCGAAGTGATTGAAGGAGATATTGTTTTTTTTGGCAAGCTCACTTATCAGAAAGGCCCCGTTCACCTGCTTAAGAATCTTAGCCTGATGTGGGAGGAAGGATTTGAGCACACGGTATCCTTTATTGGCGGTGATCACTTTTTTGATCCCCGGCAAATGAGCATGCAGGAATACTTGATCAAAAAGTTCAAAAAGTACTATGATCAGAAAAAATTCAAGTTCGAGGGTAAGCTTACACCTGAAAACCTGGCTAAAAGACTGGAAAGATCCTACCTTACTATAGTTCCAAGCATTGTTGACAACTTTCCTTTTGCCGTGATTGAAGCCATGAGCCAGGGTAAGGTTTTACTTATTTCGGATGGTGGGGGGCAAAGGGAAATGATAGAAGATGGCATCTCTGGCTTTATCTATGATCATAAAAATCCTCAGTCCTTCCGGGAAAAAATGCTCAGGGCCTTAAACTGCACAAAAGAAGAATACAAACAGATATCCGCTAATGCCAGGACCAGGATAGAAGGTATCTGTGATTACGAAAAGATTTACAAGGAAAAGCTTGCTATCCTGGAAGCATATAAAAAGAGTAGACACCAGCAGGAAATGGTATTCCCCATGACCCGCAATATTGAAAAAACAGCTTCACCCGGGCCACTGGCCGGCAGAGAAAGGCTGTTATCTATTGTAGTCCCCTATTACAATACAGGGAAATACATCAGGGAAACCATCGAGAACATTTACCAGGTAAATTATCCCCAAACAGAAATCATAGTAGTAAATGATGGCAGTGATGATGCCGAAAGCATTGCCAATATTATATTATTGCAGAAAGAATTCAACTTCACCCTGATCCACCAGGACAATAAAGGGCTTGCTGAAGCAAGAAATACCGGCATCCGGAATGCCTCGGGCGAGTTTATTGCTTTCCTCGATGCAGATGACAAAGTCCATCCGGACTTTTATAAACGGGGGATAGACCTGCTACATATTTATAAAAATATCAGCTTTGTTTCCAGCTGGGTAAACTATTTTGATGGCACCAAAGGAATATGGCCCACCCAATCACCGGAACCACCATTTCTGCTGCTACACAATATGATCAATGCCGGGTTTGTATGCAGGCGGGAGGATTACTATCATTTTGGAATGAACGACAGCCATTTTGAGTATGGGCTGGAAGATTATGAATCCAATATCTCCCTGTTAAAGAATGGACGCAGGGGTATTGTGATCCCCGAACCGCTGTATTATTACCGGATCCATCAGGAATCCATGTCAAGAGGATTTAATGAGGCCAACCAATTATATCTTTACCGGTTGATGTCCAACAAGCACGCAGATTTTTACCAGCAATATGGCGTGGAATTATTTAACCTGCTGCTCGCCAATGGCCCATCCTATTTATATGATAACCCCACCCAAATCCCTGATACAAATGTCCTTGAACTGAGAAACAGGATACGGGAATTTGAAAAAGCCATGGATTGGTACAGCAGAACCCTGAATTATTACGAAAACCTGGCAAAACAGCAGGACACCCCTCTTGCAGCCATTAACATTCAGGAAGAGTTGCGTCAGGTACCTGCTTTCCCCGGATCGCAAGACCGGTATACAGAGATCAAACAATATTATCATAAGGAATATGAGGTCCTGCCCATCTGGTTCAAAAGAGCAGGCCATATCATTAAGGTATTCCAGGGGCACAGAACTTTTAAATCGTTGTTTTCAAACAAGTAGTCAGTATAATGAATTATTGGATACTCACAACAGCATATGAAAAGACAGCTGATGACGAAATAGGCGCATACACCGATCAGCAAATAAAGGCCTTCAGTGGCAGGGGGCACCAGCTGCATATCCTGTTTGGGAGGAGAGAAAACAAACAACAGACGCAGCAGCTGGCGCCTGATATCACTCTGCACAGTTTCTCCCTGAAAGGCAGGGAATCTGCCGGGTTTCTTGGAGAAGAAGCCGCATTAAGCTATGAGTTTGCCAATGAAGTGATCCGGCTACCGGACCATGACAGACCGGACTTCATTGAAGTACAGGAATACCTGGGCATTGGGTATTATCTGCTGTTAAGGAAGCAGCTTGGAGAGCCGCTCCTGCAGGGTATCCCTATTATTGTAAGGGCGCATGGCCCGCTTTTTCTCAGGTTGGCCAGCCAGCAACGCTCTCCTTTCCATTTCCCGGAATACTGGATCGGGGAAATGGAAAAATTCTGCCTGCTGTCTGCCTGCCAGCTGATAGCAGCTGACAAACAACTGATGGAAAGTATACAGTCCTGTATGACGGTCCCGCTGAGCCGCCACCCCGTTTATATAGAGCTGTCCGCCGGACATAGTGCAGACCAGCTTTACCAGGCTAAAATGAAGCTTATTGATGAGATAAAGAACGAGTGCAGGAATAGTACAGCCTTCCCTATCATCAACCCACAGGCCAAAACCGGCAGCCACGTCCCTCAACAGTACAGGCAGGGCCTCACCGTAGTGATACCCTATTTCAATATGGGGAAATATATTGAAGAATGTGTAGCTTCTATCTATGCCAGTTCCTGTAAAAATGTAACCATCCTGATCATCAATGATGGCAGCACTGACCAATTCAGCCTGGACAAGCTGATCCTTATTCAGCAGCAGTACCCTGCAGTAAAAATTATCCACCAGGATAATGCCGGCCTGTCCGGGGCCAGGAATACCGGATTACAAAATGCAGACTCAGAATTCATTATGTTTCTTGATCCCGATGACAGCATCCATCCAGACTATTTTACCAGGGCAATACAGGTGCTTACACAGTATGACAATATCAGCTTTGTCAGCTGCTGGCTCAGATATTTTGGCGCCAGCAGCGGTGTCTGGCCAGGTCAAAACCCGGAACTGCCCTATTTACTTTTTCACAATACCGTACATAGCGGCTGTGTGTTTAAATTTGCAGACCTGTTGCAAACCGGCGGATATGATAATACCTTTGCGTTTGGTATGGAAGACTATGAATTAACCGTTCACCTGGTGTCCAAAGGATTACACGGTGTTTGCATTCCAGAAGTATTGTACAACTACAGGATCAGGGAAAAATCCCTTGCCAGGTCTTTCACGCACGACCGGCAGATCTATTTATACTGGTTAATAGCTGCAAAGCACCGGCATCTTTTCAATAGGTATGGGTATGAAAGCATCAGCATGCTGAATGCCAATGGACCAGGTTACCTGCATGACAATCCAAGTTTTAAAAGCAGGCATTTACAACCAGCCCTTGCATTTTCACAGCTCTGGAAAAAGCTGATCAGGAAGATCAGGAAGAAATCTTTCATATCAAAAACCGACAATTGAAATATTGGTTACTGACAACTGAATATCCACCTCAGCATGGCGGCGGCATCAGCACCTACTGTTTCCACACAGCCCGCATGCTTTCAACGCTGGGTATACAGGTTACCGTATTTATCCCCGATGACAATGTAAAGGATTATATCATCGTTGGCACTGAAAGCTGGACAACTGTACGGTTTAACAGCAACAGGAGCAATAAGGCGGGGCAGTTACATTATAGCGCCAGGATCAGCTATGAATTTGCGCAGATAGTGCAGCAGCTGATCCGGCAGGAAGGTAAACCAGCTGTTATTGAAGCACAGGATTACCATGGTATTGCCTATCACCTGTTACTGTTTAAATACTGCTTGTACAGTGACCTGACAGCTATCCCGGTGATCATTACAATTCACTCTCCTGCCTTTCTATACCTTACTTACAACCGGGAACCAGTGTACCGCTTTCCTGAATTCCATACCTGTGAAATGGAAAAGGCAGCCATCAAAATGGCCAACTGGCTGATTGCTCCTTCCCGGTTCATCCTGGATGCCACACAACAATTTGTGGACCTGCCCATGCAACGATCATCCCTGTTGCGTAACCCATATTATTCAACTTACACGCTGCCTGGAGGAGTTCCCGGCGCCAACCTCATTTATTACGGCAAGCTGTCCCCCCAGAAAGGTAGTTTTGAACTCCTGGCCTGCTTTAAGCAATTATGGGATACCGGATTTACTATGCCATTACATATTGTAGGCGGCACAGACATTGTCTATTACCCTGAACAGCAGACCATGGGGCAGCTTGTTAACAGGGAATTCAGTCATTATATCAATCGGGGGCTGCTGGTACTCCATGGGAAGATAAAGCCCACTGCTATTGAGCAGGCGTTAAAGAATGGCCGGATCATCATTGTTCCGAGTATAGTGGATAATTTGCCTTATGTGGTTATTGAAGCCATGCTGCTGGGCAAAGTAGTTCTGGCTTCCGTACAGGGAGGCCAGCGCGAAATGATTGATCATGGTATCAATGGCTTCCTGTTTGATCACCAGATACCTGGCGATCTTGAAGAAAAGCTACGCACCATCCTGGCATTGCCGGACAACAGGCTGCAAGTCATCGGTGAAGCGGCCAGGGAAAAAGCTACACAGGATTACAGCCCTCTACAGATCGGCGCTGATAAGATCAGGCTGCTCAGCGCAATCACGGCAGCCAGCACTCCGGCAAGCCGGTTCCCTTTTTTACACCAGGAGCCATTTAAATCCGTAAAGAGAACTGGTGGTCGCCTAAGCGTGATCATTCCCTATCATCAAAAGGACCTGGCCCCTGATACATGTATTCAATCCATCCGGGCATCCACCTATCAGTATATTGAGATATTGCTTATCCCATATGGAAAAGATAAGGTCTTATCTAAAGGGATTAGCCAGTTCCACAGCCAGGGAGTGAAGGTCCTCAACAGCCCATATGAAGGGTTGACAGCCACCCTGAGCTTTGGACAGGAAAACGCAACAGGGGATTTCCTGGTTTTCCTTGAAACCTGTAACAGTGTGCTGCCGGAATTCTTTGCCCGGGCCATCCAGGTGCTGAAACACTACGACAATATTTTTTTTGCAGGAAGCTATGTTCAAACTTCCGGCAAGACCCATCAGCTGCATTTTACACAGACACCCCAGCCCCCATACGCCTTGTACTACCAGCCTGCTAGGCATAATGGCCTGGTGTACAGAAGGGCTGCCCTTCAGGAAACGGGGCCATTTGACCAAATGGTTGGCGAAGATTTTGACCACTTTGAAAAAATGATCCACCTGCTGGCCTGTGGCTATAATGGTATAATATTACCCCAGTTTTTTCTGACCCAAACAATCAGCAGCTCCAGGAAAAGAAACCGGCCAAACAGGAATAAATGGCCCTATGCTTTTAAATATATCACGGAGAAACATGCTGCCTATTATAACCGTTTTGCCACCCGGCTGGCCAATCTGATGGTAGTTAATGGAACCTTTCAACTGCCAGGCGTTGCCTGTGGGGATCCGGAACCGGGCATTCCATTGGACAGTGAGACCTACCCGCTTATAAAAAGACTAAAGTCATGGACAACCCGGGCAGCAACACGCTATAAAACATATTTTACTAAATGATCAAAGTATACAACACAATATCCGGCAATTTGGTACTGAAAACCATTAAATACACAAACCTGTGAAGTACTGGCTCCTGACCACAGAATTTCCCCCTTATTATGGGGGCGGGATCAGCACCTATTGCTATCATACAGCACGTATGTTATGTGGCCAGGGACATTCGGTAACAGTTTTTATCCCTGACGCACATCCGAAAGCTTATGCCATAACCCAGCAGGATGGAATCAGGATCATCAGCTTCAATAGCAATAACGGCCTGGAAAACACGCTTGGTTATGTGCCCAATCTGAGCTACGCCTTTGCCATTATTGTCATGGATTTTATCCGTAAAGAAGGCAAACCGGATTATATTGAATCCCAGGAATACCTGGCTATCCCTTACTACCTGCTCCAGTTCAAGCTCCTGGGCTATCCTGAATTCCAGGAAGTGCCAGTAATTCTAACGCTTCATTCACCAGCTTTCCTGTATCTGTTGTATAACCGGGAAGGGGTATATGAATTCCCCAATTACTGGACAGGAGAACTGGAAAAAAGCTGTATCCGGAGCGCTGACTTTGTAATAGCGCCTTCCCAATACATCATCGGGGAAATAAAAGAAAAGACAGCACTGTCAATAAAGGAAGAGAAAAGCTGCATTGTGCCTAACCCCTATATGCTGCTGGCTGTACCTCCATCTGCCAACAAAATTACCCGGAACAAGCTCATATTCTTTGGCAAACTATCGCCACAGAAAGGGGTTTTTGAACTATTTGCCTATTTTAAAGGATTATGGGATGCAGGTTTTCCTCATCCGCTCCTGGTGATTGGCGGTACAGAAAAAGTGTATTACCCGGAGATGAAAACAATGGGTCAGCTGATCAGGAATAATTACGCACCTTATTTCCGGGAGGGAAAAGTTACCCTGAGGGGCAAAATACATCCATCGGAAAAAGAAGCAGTACTGGCAGATGCCCATGTTATTATTATTCCCAGCATGAATGATAACCTGCCCTACGCAGCTATAGAAGCCATGAGTATGGGCAAGGTGGTACTGGCTTCCAGGCAGGGTGGCCAGCGGGAGATCATAGAAAACGGCAGCAGCGGCTTTTTATTTGACCATGCCATCCCGGGAGATTTTGAACAGAAACTGCAGGAAGTGCTTTCTTTAAGTGATGAAGCACTGGCAGCAATAGGAAAAGAGGCCCGGAGAAAAATACAGCAGCTGCTGTCCTATGAGGCTATCTATCCGAAAAAGATGGCGGCCCTCGCAAAAGCAGGCAACAGCCCAGCCAATAACCGCCATTTTCCTTTTATCACGCCAATGGAAGCTGGCAAACCCGCGCCTGATAACGGCCTGAAGCCTGATTTGTTAAGTGTGGTGATCCCTTTCTATAACCTGGGTGCTTATATAAAGGATTGTGTGCATTCCATCCTTCAATCCTCTTATGCGCCCATAGAGGTAATCATTATCAATGATGGAAGTTCTAACACCGAAAGTCTGCTGGCCCTTAAGGAGATGGAACAACACCCTGCAGTCCGCATCATACATCGGCAAAATGAAGGGCTGACAGCAAGCAGGAATTATGGCGCCCGGCTGGCCTCCGGAACTTTTATGGCTTTCCTGGATGCAGATGATATGGTACACCCTGCTTATTACAGCAAGGCCATACAGGTACTCCGGCAATATGATAACGTTTCCTTTGTGGGCGCCTGGGTAAAATATTTTGGGCTAAAAAAAGGCTATTGGCCTACCTGGAACCCCGAACCACCTTATATCCTGCTCCATAATTCAGTTAACAGCAGCGCTCTTGTATACAAAACAACGGCCTTTTTGAAAGGAGGATTGAATGACAGAGCCGTCAGCTATGGTTTTGAAGATTATGAGAGCGTAGTCAATATGCTGGATAACGGCTTCCGGGGAGTAGTGCTGCCAGAGTTGCTTTTCAACTACCGGATCAGGAAAAACTCCATGTATAGAAAAGTTACCCGGTACAAGACTTTGTATGCGTATGAGTATATAATTCAGAAACATGCTACCCTTTACAAAGCATTTGCAAAAGAAATTGTCAGTCTGCAGAACGCTAACGGCCCTGCTTTTTCGTTTGACAATCCATCCTTGCCTGTTAGGGTGACCTCAAGCATACAGTATCCGAACGCATTCTTAAACCGGATCAAACAAATAGTCAAAAGGAATAAATCCTTAAAACAAGGTGCCTTAAAAATTTACAACTTATTAAAAAAATAGATAAATATTAATCAGTGGCAAGTGTAATAACAGACTGGATCAGACGCTCCAACAAACTTGAGCGATTATGGTTACTGGCAAAAATTGAGTTTAAGCTAAGGTATTATGAGAACAAGCTGGGCTTGTTCTGGGCATTGATCAAGCCAATCATGGATATTGCTATTTATTATGTGGTGTTCCAGATCATTATGCGACAGGGCATACCGGCCTTTGCATCTTACCTTTTCATAGGATTGATCCTTTGGAATTTCTTTGTAGAGTCCACTACTGGCACCGTCCAGATCCTGCATACCAAGAAATACCTGTATGAATATAGCAATATGAACAAACTGGAGATCTATGTCTCCACCTTACTCAGTAACTCTATTGGCTTTTTCTTTAATTTCGTCATGTTCCTGCTTTTCTTCAATTTCCTGGAGAATACAGAAAGCAGCAGCACAGTATATACGTTATGGATCATTCCCCTGTTCATTAACCTGTTCATCCTGTCGCTGGCCACTTCACTGATCATTTCAAGTATTTATGTAATAGCCAAGGATATTTCCCAGATCTGGCAGGTATTTACCACCTTCCTGTTCTTCCTGTCACCGATATTTTACAAGCTGGCCACTTTTAAGGAAGCACTTCCTTCCTTCGATTATCTTAATCCTCTTGCAGGCGTCATCATCAATGCCAGAAGAATTACCATGGAGGGCATACATCCTGATTTCACGTTACTGTTCTTTGATCTGGGATATGCCATCCTGTTATTGCTGATTGGTTTTTTATTGTTGAATAAATTAGGTTCAAAGGCCGCTGAAAAATTATAACCATGGAAAAAGTGCTGGCTATACAGGCTAAAGAGATTAGTAAAACCTTTCATATTTCAGAAGACAGCCATAATACTGTTAAGCACCGGTTGTTCAACCTGTTCAACCCTCCCCGCTCCAAGAAAGTGGAAGCGGTAAAAAAAATGGACTTCGAAGTTTTCAAAGGTGAATGTATTGGCTTGCTGGGCAGGAATGGCTGCGGTAAATCTACCCTGGTCAGGTTATTGGGGGGCGTATATCCTACGGATACCGGCAGTATCCGGATCAATGGCAGTACGCTATTGATGAACCTGGGAGTAGGGATGAGCCATGAACTGACTGCCAGGGAAAATATCTATGTTTCAGCATCCGTACTTGGGCTGAAGATCAAAGAAATTGATCAGCTTTTTGATAAGATTGTTGACTTTGCCGAACTGCAGGAATTCATTGACACCAAGATCAAGTTCTTTTCCTCCGGCATGGTGGCACGTCTGGGCTTTTCCATTGCCGTAAATGCAGGCGCCGATATCATGTTCCTGGATGAGATCTTTGCGGTGGGCGACATGAAATTCCAGGAAAAAGCCATCAAGGTCTTTGAATCCTCCTGGATACAAGGCAAAACAGTGATCCTTGTCAGCCATAGCATGGATACTATTGAAAAATACTGTTCCCGGACCGCCTATATGAAAAATGGCGAAATGGTTTTCTTTGGAGATACAAAAGAAGCTATCAGGCAGTACCTGGTGGACAATCAGTAACCTTGCCGGCCGCCAGCCTTTTATCACTCAGCACAAAACTCAGAAAGAACCCGGCCAGCACTGCCCCCATGCTTCTATCAAAATAGGTCTCGGAAAAAAAAGCAGCAGCAAACGCCAGTACGATGAAAACACCAATCCCATCGTGCTGGCGGAGGCAGCTCAGCAGGGGAAGCAGCAGGTAACCGGTTACAAACAGGAGCAGACCGATCACACCAAAGCTGACCAGTACATCCAGGTAATTACTATGTAGATTTCGCTGGGTCTTAACAGCAAACTGGAAATCTTTCTCCCGATACACCTCCATCAGCCGGTCTTCCTTATCACCCAACTGCACACCTGTCAGCCAGTGGGTCCTGGCCAGTTCCCAGCCACATTGCCAGATGGCCAGGCGGATATTGGCGCCATTCCACTGGTCGGCCGTGACTTCCATATTATAATGACTTTCTACCGCTTTGTTATTGAACTGATATTCCGTATAGCCCAGTTCACGGAAACGGTTGAATGTCTTGGGAAACATCTTGAACAGCAGGAAAGCCCCTATCACCAATCCCATCACCAGTATGAGTCCTTCCAGTATCTTCCTCCTCCGGATAATATAATAAACAGCATACCCCAGCAGACAGGTATACAGTACAATCATATTCATCCGGCTGGCCAGCAGGAAATGAATGAAGAGAAGAAAAAGTATGCTGCAGTAAGCCAGCCCCCTGTTAATAAAAGAGACCCGCTTATTCAACAGGTATACCCAGCTGAAGACCGCCAGGTTGATCATAAGCGCAAAATAAATAGATTGTTTGCCAATGGCATCGCTGAGGCTGTCATTGTAGAGGAGTGCTGCGTTGCCGGTCTGCCTGTATAACACCAGGGCCCAGCCCAGGCAAACAGCTGCAGCTCCGGTGGTAACAAGGTTGTACAGCCAAAGTATCCGGTCTTTCAATTTCCCGGAGATGACAATAAGGCCAAGGGAAACAGGGAACAATAACAGGGGGGAACGCAGGGCCAGCATATCCAGGGCTTCCTGTTTATTGCTGGAAAAAAGACTGCTGATAAGATGCAGCAAAAAGAACAGCAGCATCAGGAGGACGGCTTTGCGCTGCCACAACAGCCGCACTTTCTCCCGTAGTCCATTATAATAAAAGCTAAAAATAAAGAGCAACCCGATAACACTATTATTGATAACAGGATGAGACCGCAGGTAGAAGCTGATAAAAAATCCGGCAATCAGCACATATAACATTTTTTCCTTTCGGGAAAAATCAGTGCCGGTTTCATCTTTCAGGAATAAGGTGCGCATGAACATGGGCGCAAAGATCGAAAAAAACTGCGGTAATCCTTATCCCTTAACAATATCAGTTCAGGTGCTTTACAGGGGCGGTCCAGTTGCCGGTAACCGGCTTAATGGGAGATTGCACACTGGCGGCGGCATTATCAGAGAACTTGGCCAGCAGGTGCTGTATAGTTTGTCCGGCTGTTTTACGAATGATCCGGACATCCAGCCAGAAATTGGCATTGCGTACATAAAACGCATCAAATTGGTAGCGGTGGAAAATGCTTTCAAAATTCCGGGTAGGTCCCCTGTAGCCTTTCACCTGTGCCAGACCGGTAATGCCGGGGCGCACCATATGACGGAACTTATAGCTGGAAATAACTTCTGCGAATTTATTGCAGTCTGCATGCATGTGTGGGCGGGGACCTACAACGCTCATATCGCCCACCAGTACATTAAAGAACTGCGGTAACTCATCCAGGTTGGAATGGCGCAGGAAATTGCCCAGGCGGGTGATCCGGGAATCATTTTCTGAAGCCTGGCGGGTATTGGCATCATCGTTCACAACCATTGTCCTGAATTTCAGGCACTTAAACGATTTTCCCCACCTTCCTACCCGGCGCTGTATAAAAAATACCGGACCGGAGGAATCCAATTTAATCAGTAAGGCCAGGATAGGTACCAGCCAGCTTAGTAAAAAGATAATTACCAGAGAGGATAATACTACATCGAATATACGCTTAAAAATCAGGTACTTGCGCTTCTCTGTCACATATAAACGAAAGGAGGTAGCATGATCCGGGTGACCGGCTTTTTTTCCTAAGGACTGAATTTCAGAATACGTCGTCATCATCATCTTGTAAACTTTAGCTCTCAGGCCCGAAAGCCCGTTAAACAATTTTTTTCTACCGTCACGTCACCTTACATTAAAATGGAATGAAAAGTACGTATGAAAATCCCTTACCATTTTAATTACCTTTTCATTTGCCCGCAAAGGTAATTGTTTCAATTCCTTGACACAAGGCCATTTCTAAACGTTGCTTTTGGCTATTTATTTTTAAATACCTGGCCTGTCCGCCTTTATAAATACCAATACTGATCCATACTGAAAAAAATTCCAGCACTAAATAGCAGGCAGGCAATCTTTAAGTCTATGTTGGGGGGTTAAACGGTCAAAAATCAGGCCGGGGACAGGACCTCCGTTTACAAAGAAATTGTTTCGTTACTTTGCAGGCTCCGTGACTAAAGAGTGAAATACAAATCCTATACCATCAATTTAAAAATATATTATTGGGGCAGGATCAGCAGGATATTAACAAACCAATAGGACGATTTAACAAACATGAACATCGGCATAATAGGGACAAGGGGCATACCTAACGCATACGGAGGATTTGAACAATTTGCCCAATACCTGGGAAAAGGGCTGGTGGCCCGGCAGCATGCTGTGACCGTTTATAACTCCAGTGACCACCCCTACCAGGAAAGTCAATGGGAAGGTATCCGGTTGATCCACCGCAAAGACTGGGAAGGTAAAATTGGTACGGCCGGCCAGTTCCTGTACGACCTCAACTGCCTGAGGGACGCCAGGAAAAGAAATTTCGATATCCTCCTGCACCTGGGCTATACCAGTGATTCCATCTGGCACTGGCAATGGCCCCGCAAAGCCATCAATATTGTTAATATGGATGGGCTGGAATGGAAACGCAGCAAGTATAACGCCTTCACACAATCTTTTTTGAAAAAGGCGGAGAAATGGGCGGTGCGCCATGGAGACCTGCTGATTGCCGATTCCACCGGTATACAGCAATACCTCCAGACCACTTATCAGCAGTCCTCTATTTTTATTCCTTACGGAGCCGAGTTGCCGGTCCGGTATGATCCCGCCATCCTGGATCAATACCAGTTGCAACCTGAAACCTATTACCTGGTGATTGCCCGGCTGGAACCGGAGAACAATATTGAGACCATCATCCGCGGCTATCTCCTGTCCGGCAGTAACCTGCCCCTGCTGATCATCGGTAATATCAAACAAAAATTTGGACAATACCTCCAACAGCAGTACCCGGATCCCAGGATCCGCTTTATTGCCGGCATCTATGATACCCGGATCATCGACAGCCTGCGGCATTACGCCAGGCTGTATTTCCATGGCCATTCTGTAGGCGGCACCAATCCCTCCCTGCTGGAAGCCATGGCCTGCCAGTGCACTATTGCAGCACATGCCAATCCTTTCAACCAGGCCGTACTGGGCACGGATGCCTGGTATTTCTCCAACCCTGAAGCCATCAGCCAGCTGTTACAACAGGAACTGCCCGCCGATCTTATTACCACGAGGAAAGCTGCCAATCTGCAGAAGATACAGACCCTTTATCACTGGGACAGCATTATTGACGCGTATGAAAAAGTGTTCCGCGAAGCCCTGGACCGGAGGAAAGCAGGCCGGTGATGAACTTAACCACGGGCAGCTGAGCGTATCAGTTGGTACAGCTTATCCGCCGCACTGCGCCAGGAATAACGGGCGGCTACAAGACCGGCAATAGCCTGGAGATTACCCTGTAACTGCGGGAAGTCGATATGGTGCTGTATCCTGGCCCGCAGCGCTTCGCCGTCCAGCGGATCAATATGATCCTCCCCAAAAAAATCATATTCAGCCATCCCCGTGGTATTGGCACAGATAACGGGCACCTGCAGCGCAGCCGCTTCCAGGGGCGGAATGCCAAAACCTTCTGCCCGCGAGGGATATACGAAAAGCCGGCAGGCCTGGTAAAAGCTTAGCAGGTCGTCATTACCTACTTCTCCACTGATAAATATAAAAGAACGTACCTCCGGCGGCAACCCTGTCAGGCGTTTTTCCATGGCCGGTACTGGTATACTCTTATAACCCAGCAGGACCAGGTAAATACCCCGCTGGTACAATTTCAGGTCCAGGTAGGCCTCCAGCAGGGCAAGGTGGTTCTTGCGCGGCTCTATCCTGCTCACGTATAAGATAAATGGACCAACACCAAACCTGTCCTGGATATGGGCGGCGGCCGCCTGTTTATCGTAGGGCGCAAAGAAACGTTCATGCACGCCATTGGGCACAATGGCAATTTTCTCCTCCGGCATTTTCAGGTAACGGGCAATGGAGCGGCGGGAATAAGTGGACACCGTGGTCACCAGCTCCGACCGCATAGCAGCCAGCCGGAACAGGAGGTTACGGGAAAAGCGATAGGTCCGGGAAAACTCGTCCGGGTACTCATTGAAGACCATATCATGGATGGTCACTATATAACGGCAGTTCTTCCGGAAAGGAACAATATACTGGAAATGGGCATAGTGGATCCCATGCCGGCGGATCAGCCGCGGGATCTCTACCAGCAACCTGTACCAGCTCTGCCTGGACCGCAGGGCCACAAAATGTACATTAGGCAGCGCCGGGAAATTCTGCCGCAGGTTCTCCGTATCCTGTGCGCCCAGGTACAGTTCCAGGTTGGGCTGATGGGCCAGTATATTGTACAGTTCTTTCAGGTAGGTCCTTGTGCCCTGGTATTTTCCATCAAAAACATGGGCATCCACAAAGATCCGGATAGGACCTGTCTTTTGCTCATTGTTCATCATTGGTAACAGTTTTGGGCGCCAACCGGACCGTTGCCCGGGGCACATCAAATTCCGGAAATATATTGGTAAATGCCAGTATCCAGATCATATACTCCACCTGGCTGGTGATATAACTGCCGGTGAACTGGTACAGAAATACAAATGCAAACAGCAGGAAACGGAAATAATTACGCCAGACCCTGGTGTAAAAGAACAAGCCAACAGTGATCAGCAACCGTAATACAAACCCCGCCCAGCCGGTTACCGCCAGGGTTTCTGCACTGGCATTGGGCAGGGTAATGGCATAAGCCGCATCATAGTTATAATAGTTGCGGACAATGGACTCTCCCAGTATTTTGATCTGTCCGAAACCGATGCCCCAGCATTCACTTTTCAGCGCTATCATGGCTTTGGCCAGCATGAAGGCTTCAGAAGTACGGCCTTTTCCGGAGGAGTCATGTCCTGTCAGGATATTTTCTATCCGTACAAAAAGCGGGTTACCGGGATAAAATATTGCCAGCAGGGAAAGACCAACCATCAGCAGGCTGCCGGTAAGGAGCAGCGCATTCATCACCCTTCTCCGTTTCAGCAGTTGCGGGGCATAGACCAGGATCAGCAGGCCAATACAAAAAAATATGCTGGCCAGCACGCCAATGGAAAACGACAGCAGGTAAGGCAATGCCAGCATAGGCAGCAGCAACCAGACCGGGATGCGGTTCTGCTTCAGTAGTATTTTCAACAGGAAAAAGAAAAATACCGGCACAAAAAGAGTGGCATAATAAGAGGCTTCATAGGTAAACAGCTTGAGGCGCCGGAAGCTGTCAAACCCTTCTGTCAGGTACTGTTCAATCCAGAACAGGTCCCACCAGGGTGTAAAATAGAAGGGAATAGCCAGCAGGCATAAAGCAAAGTTCAGCACCAGAATAACCTGCAGGATCCTTTCCCAGTCCGCTACACGGCGGGCGTACACATGGAAAGCCCGGGCGAAAATATATACCGCTGTAAGGTTCAGGAAAGAGACCAGGTATGCTTTGGGTTCTACCCCATGTATAAAATGCAGGATCACAAAGGGAGAAAGCAGCAGCCAGAAAGGCCAGAGCGGTTCTTTTTTTTGTGTCCAGAAGATCCAGCAATACAACCAGGGACATAGGATAGTCATCCAGGTAAGCCCATGCGGCAGGCCTGCCGTGTTGAAAAAAAAGTACAGTATGGCAAAAGGTAGGTATTTATTAATGGCCATTATCCTTCCCTGTTAAAAAGTCAACAACTCCTCTCCACATACCCTTTGCCCTGTCCCCGCGCCCGGCCAACAGCCGCTTGCCGGCCCGCAGGAATGTTCCCAGCAGGGCCGTGGGCAGGGAGCCTTTGGCATATTTGCGCAGGAACAGCAGCCCGTTCCTGGTATAGTAGTAATCTGACAGGAAACCTCTTCCAATAACCGTGCTGACTTTATCATAACAGATGGCTTCCGGACAAACGGCCAGTGTATAGCCTTTGCGGATAGCCTGCTGGCACCAGTCCGTTTCTTCCCAGTATAAAAAATAATCTTCCGGCAGCAGGCCAACTGCTTTCAGGGTGGTAGCATCCAGGAAAAGAGCGCCGCCGGAGATATAATCCAGCTGGCTTCCATCTGTGGGTGTTTCCTGCATTTTTACGGTGGCCGTGGCATAGCGGATGGTGCCGCCGCCATAGAACAGGACCTGGTCCGGCTGGTCGAAGCTGCGGGTCTGCAAACCAAAAACAGCATTGGGCCACTGCAGCGTCGCCCCGGACAGGGCCTGCAAAGCGGCCGGATGCAGGGTCATATCGGGATTCAGAAGAAAGACATATCCATCCAGGTGCTGAAGGTATTGCAGGACCAGGTTATTGCCTGCGGCGAAGCCCGCATTACGGTTGTTCTGCACCAGGAGCAGGTCAGGAAGTTGCCGGAAGTCCAGGCCGGACAGCGATTCAGCGGTTGTAAGGGTAAAGTCTGCCTGTCCCTGTACCGCCGGCCATTCCAGGGGCGCTGCCCGCAGTTGCCCGGCTATCTGTTCCAGGGACTGGTTGCCTGACAGGTTATCCACCACCAGGGCTTTGATGGCCGGGTACTGGCTCCCGAAAAGAGAGCGCAGACAGGCTACCGTATCTTCCCATCGTTTATAGTTCACCACTACAACATAACAAGTCTTCATACAGGATAAAAAGTTTGTTCATGGATGCAGGCCTGTCACCCGGCTTTCCCGAAATGGCCGCGGAGGGCATCCCAGGCGCCCCTGATCATGGCCATGATTTTTTTCCCTTTCTGCTGTTCAAAAAATACCACCCTGAAAAGGTCTGTGATCATCCCTTTTCCTATAAACCAGCTGGTCCTGCCGTCAAACAGGCCGTACTTAACAGCTGTATACAACCCGTTCCGCGTAATATAATACCGGCGGAGGGGCGGGTGGTTGGACACGCCGATGGTTTTCCCCAGGAACCGCCTTACGGCAAAATGTCCCAGGGCATGTACCAGTTGCACCTCATTGACCTGAATAATGGCAAAACCGTTGGCCCGGAGTCTTAAACAATATTCATGATCCACATAATCAATGAATAATTTTTCTGCAAAGGGGCCGGTAGACAACCAGGCGGACAACTGCAGCAGGTTGCCGGAGGTCATGGCTGAGCGCAGCAGGGTAAAAGGGCCGGCCTGCTCCTGGGCAAAGCGGGCATGGACCTGCTGGAAGGGGGTAATGATCCCTATTTTCCCAAAAGCTTCCTGCACCGGACCGATACTGCTGATCAGCCTGTCCGCATCACCAGGCTGGAAATGACTGTCCTGGTCCATGGTCAGCAGCCACTGGCAGCCTGCAGCAGCAGCCAGTTCCGCCGCCTTGTTCAGGGCAGCGGCAATGCCTTTGTTGCCATCCATGAAATGATATACCAGTTGCGGACCGGTCCCGGACAGTTCAGCTGCCAGCTCCTGCCGGGGCTGGGGGGAATTGTCTATCAGCAGCAGCAGGTCAAGACCGTCCATATAGGTCCGGATATTGCCGGCCACCCCGGGATCGGGATGGTACAGGACTACACAACCTGCTATTTTAGGTTTCATGGTCTTTGCGGGTTTTAGCTACAAAAACAAACGGAGCGGGCGGGTATTTTCTTTTTTGTTGGCGGCCATCACCAGTGCGGTAGTGATGAGCAGTTCCGTACAGACAACCGTAATGCAGGTGCCCATTGCTCCTAACCAATGGGCCAGCAGGCTGTTCATGATAATATTGATAAGGCTGCCGGTCAGGAAGATCCGCAGCAGGGATTTTTTTTCATTATGCGCCAGCAGCAGCTGGTACACCGGTATATTCAGGCAAACTACAAAGGGTACAAAGCTCATGACACGCAGGTAAACGGCGGCCACAGCCTGGTTCTCATGCAGGAAGATACTGACAATGAATTCCGGGAACAGCAGCAGGACGGTACAACCCATCAATACCGCACCCAGGAAAGGCAGGTAGTTCTTCCGCAGGAAGCCATGCAATTCCTGTTTGCTGCGCTGCGCCAGCTGCACCACCTGGGGGTAAATGACCTGGAAATACACGCTGAGCAACTGGCGGGCAGCCATCACTACTTTTTCCGCCACACTATAATATCCCACCATTTCCTTGCTGGCAAAAACACCCAGGATCACCACATTGGTATACATGAATACACTGACAGACAAATTAGAGACCATAATATGCCAGCCATCTTTCAGCTCTTTCCAGATACGGGCCCAGGAAGGCATCACCCAGCGGATCCTGAACACCAGCACAGCCACCCAGATACTCATCAGGCCGGCTAAGAGGTTGCCAACCCCTGTAAAAAATATAAAATAGTCCTTATCTTCTTTTGTCCTGATGAACAGGAATACCAGCGCTACAAATACGATGCGGGCCAGCAGGCTGATATACATCACCAGCCGCATGCGTTCCATGCCCTGGAATAACCAGTTCATGAGCAGGCTTTGCCCCAGCACTGTAACAAAGGCCAGCAGATAGAGGCGGCTGTATTCCTGCCATTGGGGCATCAGGGCCAGCGCCGCCAGCAGCAAGAGGAAAAGGACCGCACAGATCAGCAGGCGGGTAAATACCACACTGAAAAAAACACGGGACACAACAGTGGCATTTTCCCTGTTCAGGGATATTTCCCGCGTAGCGGTCAGGTTGAACCCAAAATCTGCAATGGTAGACAGGAACATCATGATCACCTGGGCAATGGATACAATACCGAAGCCATCAGCCCCGATCACCCTGATCACATAGGGGATCACAAGGAGAGGAAGGATAAAATTAGTCCCCTGAACAATCCCTAAAGCTGTAAAATTCTCCCAAAGTCTTGCAGGGGGTTTATTGTTCATATGGACACGAAGATAATTATAATGGTGCTACGCGGACAGGTAACCGGCACAATATAATCAAACTACAGGAGCCGGCAGGTCAAAAAAATGTATACAGGGATTTCAATATCTTGCATCCTGTACCTAATCCTCAATGGCGGGACCGCCCGTAAAATCTGTTCAAGTTATACCCATGGAAGAAAATAAAGCAGTGCTTCATACTGATGAAATGGACATGCTGGTGTTCATGGCCAATGTCCGGAAATTTCTGAAACTGGCTTTGTTGCCCATGCTGTTGCTGGGAGCAGTGGGCCTGGCGGCCGGATTGCTGCTGGTGCGCAAATCCCAGCCTGTATACAGTAATAAGCTGCTGCTGCAGGTCAGGGCTATCAGTGGCCAGGAAGCGCAGGAAATGATCAGTTCCTGGTCCGACCTGATCCGCACACAGCAACTGGACGAACTGGCTCAGTTGCTGCACTGTCCCAAAGAACTGCTGGCGCAGGTGAAGGAAGTCAGCGCCACCCTGCTCAGTGCCGATCAGCACCAGAACAACAATGCCCTTTCCATCAGCGTTTCAGTAATAGATCCCGTTGTTTTGCCAGGCCTGCAGGAGGCGCTGGTACACGGATTTGAACAGAACGGATATCTGACCCAACGCGTCCAGGCCCGGCAGGAGCGTTTGCGTGAGCTGATCAGCCGGGCAACCCTGGAGATCCGGCAGCTGGACTCCCTGAAAAAAGATGGCCGCAACAATTTTTCTCCTGCCGTGTTAGGGAAGGATCAACGAACCAGCTCCCTGATGGAGCTGACCGAAAAGAAAACAATGTACGAGGAAGAGCTGAAGTTTTCAGCTCCAGTTAATATATTGCAGGGATTTCTGAAGACCTCTACCCTTACCCAAAGCAGTTATGTAAGAAAATTGATCCCCGCCGTTGCCGGTGGACTGGTGATCGGTTTCTTACTGGGTGCTTTCAGGTATTGCCGGTACAGGTACCCCCTGGTATTTAAAGCAAACCGATAAGCCCGAAGGGCATAACACATGAGTCAGTCCACGCCTGCACATATATTACCGGTAGAAAAGACCCATGGCCTTATTTACGCCAAATGGGCATTGCTGGTTGTTTATATGGTATTCTTTGCCTCTATCTTTTTCTCCTGGCGCGCCATCACCAGTATTTGCCTGCCGGCACTGATAGTGGCCTCTTTTATTTATAACAGGCTGGATACAGGCTCCTGGTGGAATAAAAAGCTCTTCTCTCCCTTTATGGCCGGCGCCCTGCTTTTTTTCGGGGTGCAGGTGGCGGGCCTGCTGTATACCAATAATATGGACGAAAGCCTGCAGGGGCTGCTCCAGAAAACAGGCATACTGGCCATTCCCCTCGGGATCTGCAGCAGTAACTACCTGGGCAACCGGAACTTCCAACAGCTCATGTTCGTGTATATCCACCTGCTCTGCCTGGCCATGATCTATTGCCTGGCCTACAGCAGCATCCAGTTCTTTGTGAACAATGCCGGAACGGATGTATTCCTGTACCACGAACTGGTAAAACCAGCCGGCTACCATGCCATTTATTTTTCCGTGATGACCTTTGCCGGGCTGACCTACCTGCTGGATGGCCTTGCCCGTGAGCATTATATATATAACCGCAAAGCCCACCTGGGTATCCTGCTCTTTGTTTTTATTTTCCTCATCCTGCTGGCCTCCAAGCTGATCATCACCCTGTCCCTGATCTATACCCTGGTCCTGACCCGGCTCCTGGGGAACCGGTTCTATGGGAAGAACAAGCGTAATTTTTACTGGATCTCCGGTTGCATGATCGGTATTGCCACCCTGGTGATGCTGACGGATAACCCGGTACACCGGCGCTTCCGGGATATTACCAATGGCAAGGCCACCTGGGTATTTGAACAGGAAAAATTCTCCCCGGCCAATTACCTTAACGGGGTTCAGTTCCGCTTGCTGGAATGGCGCCTGACCGGTGAGATCCTGAACGAGCAGCAGGCCTGGCTTTTAGGCGTCAGCCTGGGTGACGCCCAGCCCCTGCTGGATAAAAAATACAAGGAGGTCCAGCTGTACACCGGCGACGGAACGCCGGGAAAACACGGCTTCCTCGGCTATAATACCCATAACCAGTTCCTGGAATCCATCCTGCAATCCGGCATCCCCGGTCTGCTGGCCTTTGGGCTCATTTGTTTTTCTTTTGTTCAAATGGCCTGGCGCCGCAAAAACCATTTGGTCTCCGGCATTGTTATATTGGTCCTGTTATACGCATTCAATGAGGCCTACCTGGAAGCGCAGTATGGTATTATAGTGTCCCTGTTCCTGCCCTTGTTCTTCTATTATGGTACTGAAGAGCAGCAGGAATAAGACGCTGCTTTCCCGTCAGACCCACAAACAACAATTATGAAGATATTATTTACTTATCTCAAGCCCTACCGGTGGCTGGTGGTGCTTACCCTTGCGCTGGCGGCTTTAAATACCGGATTCTCCCTGCTGGACCCGCTGGTTTTCGGGCGACTGGTGAATCTCACCAGTAAATACCTCAATGAGGGCGGCACTATGAGCAGCGAGGAGTTTTTCACCAAACCCTATTCAGGCGTGGTCTGGCTGCTGCTGGCCTCTATCAGCTTTGCCATGATCAGCCGCATTGCCAAGAATTTCCAGGACTATTTCCTGAACGTGATTGTGCAGAAATTTGGCGCCAAAGTATTCACTGACGGGCTGAAGCATGCCATGAAACTGCCTTACCAGGAATTTGAGGACCAGCGCAGCGGTGAAACCCTGAGCATCCTGGAAAAGGTAAGGACAGATACAGAACGGTTCATGAACTATTTCATCAACCTGCTTTTTGGTGTCATTGTAGGCGTTCTGTTTGTGATGATCTATGCCGGTATCTGGATCCACTGGTCTGTGCCGATGGTGTATTTTATCGGGATCATCATGCTTACGGTCATCACCAACTGGCTCAGCAAAAAGATCAAGGTCATCCAGAAGAATATAGTATCCCAGACCACCAGCCTGGCCGGCACCACTACAGAATCCCTGCGTAATATTGAGCTGGTGAAAAGCCTGGGCCTGACCACGCAGGAAGTAGAGCGGCTCAATAAAAACACGTACAAGATCCTGGGCCTGGAGCTGACCAAGGTGAAACGGGTACGCAGTATCGCCTTTATCCAGGGAACCTTTGTCAATACTTTGCGGCAGGTGATCCTCTTCATGCTGATGTGGATCATTTTCCGGGATAAAATGGATACCGGTCAGCTGGTGACCATGCAGATCTATTCTTTCTTTGTATTTGGCCCCTTGCAGGAGATCGGCAGTATCCTGCTTTCCTACCGCGAAGCGGAAGCCTCGCTCAATAATTTTAAAGAGCTGATGCAGAAACAGCCGGAAATGCAGCCCGCAGAGCCCATGCACCTGGGGCAGATACAAACCCTTGAATTCAGATCGGTTGGCTTCAAGCACCAGACGGCGCAGCAACGCGCCATCGACAATATCAATTTCTCGGTGAAGACCGGTGAGACCATTGCTTTTGTAGGGCCTTCCGGATCAGGTAAGACCACCCTCATGAAACTGCTGGTGGGCCTGTATCGCCCACAGCAGGGAAAGATCCTGTACAATAACATGGATGAAACAGCCATCAATTTTGAAGACCTGCGCAGCCAGATCGGTTTTGTGACCCAGGACACCCAGCTGTTCTCCGGCAGCATCCGCGAGAACCTGCTCTTTGTAAATCCATCCGCTACAGAAGCGGAAATGCTGGAGGTGATGCAACAGGCTGCCAGCACAAGGTTGCTGCAGCGGGCCGATAAAGGACTGGACTCAATGATCGGTGAAGGCGGCCTCAAACTGTCCGGTGGGGAAAAACAACGCCTGTCCATTGCACGCGCCTTACTGCGTAAACCCAGGCTGCTGATCTTTGACGAAGCCACTTCTTCACTGGACTCCCTCACCGAAGAAGAGATCACCAATACCATTAAGCAGGTTTCTTCCAAACGCAACCAGGTCACCATCCTGATTGCCCACCGCCTCAGTACCATCATGCATGCGGACCGCATCTATGTACTGGAGAAAGGGGATATTGTGGAAACAGGGACCCATGAAAGCCTGCTGGAAGAAAAAGGACTGTATTACGCCATGTGGCGGCAACAGATCGGCGAACGCAAAAAGCCGGCAGCCAGCCCACAGGCCTAAAGTTCAGCAACCGCGAAGGCCGGCACTGTTATGCAGCGCCGGCCTTCGCCTTTTATTTTTTGTATCTTTGCGCAATTATGGCAAACAACACTCCCCGTCCAAATTATCTGTGGAGCATGCTCACCATGAAATGCCCCCGTTGCCGCCGTGGCCCCATGTTCAAGAACAGCAACCCCTGGAACCTGAAAAAAGTGTTCGATATGCCCGAGCATTGCCCGGAATGCGGACAGCGCTATGAAATTGAGGTGGGCTTCTGGTATGGTACCGGGTATGTGAGCTATGCTTTATCAGTAGCCATGTCTGTAGCCAGCTTTGTAGCCTGGTGGGTACTGATTGGTATGAGCACGGATGACAACCGGTTCTTCTTCTGGCTGGGCACCAATATTTTCCTCCTGGTAGTGTTGCAGCCCTGGCTGATGCGGTTGAGCCGGGTTATTTACCTGTACTTCTTCGTCAGCTATGACCCACAGTACAAAGAGCGGCCAGCCCATGGCACGCCGGAAGTGACCAATAGCTGATCACTTATTTTTGTCTTCCTTTCCCCTGAGGATGTCCGAGAAAAATCCAGCCCGGGTAATGTCCTCCATGTCCTGAAGGGCTACTTCCAGCGCTTTGGTGCTGAGGGAAATTTCTATCAGCGACAGGATCAGCGAGGTCATGAAAGCCGCAATGCTGCAGGCGAAGATCAGGTAGGAGGCCGTCTCCCATCCTTTGAAGATGCAATACATACACAGCACGCAGAAAATAAAACTGACCACACCCGAGGCCTGCATGGACCGGATAAGCCGGATACGCGTGCGCAGGTTGCGGATCTGCGTGATGATGTGTTTCTGATTGGGATCGTTGCGGTATTTGTCGTGCAGGTTGCGGATCAGGCTGGCCAGCGCCAGAAAGCGGTTGGTGTAAGCCAGCATCAGCAGAGAAATGGCCGGAAATAACAGGGCCGGTGTAGTGATCGATAATTCCATCCTGGTTGGTTCTTTCGGTAAAAATAACAAAAAAGCCCCGCCGGAAAGCAGGGCTTCTTAATCCTATTTTAGTTGGGTTAGTACCAGCTTGCCTTTAGAACGTTTGTCGGGCAGGCTTTAGTATGTCCCCTTAGTGGCCCACGGTAAAGGACAGGGGCACATTCAGCTTAATACTGAAGTTGCGGCCCATATTGTATACGCCCTGCCGGCCGGTGAGGTTATTGACTGCCGTATACTTCAGCCGGCTCAGGTGGTTCTGCCAGGCTACATCGCCGATATTGCTGGCGGCAAAGAACAGGCTGAACAGGACCTTTCCCCGGCCCATCACATCCCCGCCGATCCCGGCATTGAGCAGGGAATAACCAGCGGTGCGGGTCTCCGTATTGTACCCGGTGAAGGGATCATTCTGGGCAAAGGTATTGTCCAGCTCGGCCCTGAGGAACAGTCCGCGGATGGTTTTGCCTTTGGGCAGCAGCTCCACCTTCACTTCATTCACCAGCCGGGCTGCAGGAATAAAAGGCAGGTTCTTACTGCCGTCCTGCTCCTGGCTCAGCGTCCCCCGCACGTAGGAAAAGCTATTCTCAATATGCAGCCAGTCCAGCGGATGCGGGTGGATATCCAGGTTCAGCTCGGCGCCATAGAGCCGGGCATTGTGCTGGTCATACTGAAAGGCGAAGAATGCATCACTGCCATCCACCAGGATGGAATCACCACCACCCACAGCACTCAGCTTCCTGTAGTAGATATAGTTTTGTACGGCATTGTAAAAAACACTGGCCGCCATGGAAACGTGCTGGGTAGCTATTTCCAGGCCGGCATCCAGCTGAAGACTGGTCTCTGATTTCAGGTCCAGGGAACCGTACTCATAACGGTTGGTGCCCTCATGCGCTCCATTGCTGGCCAGTTCGGGAATACTGGGCGCCCGGAAGCCACGGGCAATATTGAATTTAAGGGTCACAGCTTTGCTGGCCTCATAACTGAGCCCGGCGCTGCCTGAAACATTGGAGAACTGTTTGGTGAAATGTGCGAATTTGATCTCATCATCCGCCGCCAGTTCTTTGGCGTTGATGGAGCGGTTATCAAAACGCAGGCCGCCGCTCAGGGTCAGCCGGTTGATCCTTTTCTGTGTATACAGGAAGCCGCCAATATCAAAGAGACTGTATTCCGGGATCAGGGCTTCCTCGCCTTTGTTCTGATTGGTCTGCTGCATACCGTTGATACCGATGGATGTTTTCCACTGGTTCTTTTCTGCAAAATGATATTGCAGATTATAGTTCAGGGTATGCAGGTCGAAGTACAATTCTTTTTCAGCGGGGTCCAGTACATTGCCGAATTCCTCCCGCTGGTTGCGCTGGTAGCCCAGCAGGAAAGTAAGCCTGTCGTCCCCGATGCGGAAACTATTGTCCAGCCCCAGCTTGAAATGGCGGATCTGCTGGCGGGGCAGGTAAGGATCGGTAGCTGTAAAATCGTGCTTATCAGCAATGGCCTCCCCTTCCTCCCCGTTGTCATTGATGAGTTTCAGGAACTGGCCGGTGCTTTCGTCCCTGTCTCCCTCCACCAGGCCAACATGCTGTTTATAGTAACTGGCATACAGATGACTGAACCCCCATTGACGGTTGAGGCCCAGGTAGCCACCCATGGCCTGTTCGTTGAACTTGGAGTTGAACACATAGCCGTCGTATTTATTCTGGTAGTCGGCCGCTGCTTTATAGGAGCCATAGGCGCCCCAGATCAGGCCCTGGTGATTACCGCCCAGGTCGGCATGAAAGCCACGCTGGCGGTTATTGGTCTGGTAAGTACCAAACACATTTCCCTTGATGGTATTCTGCGGGGCCGGCACTATGGATATGATATTGACCACGCCGGCCAGGGCATCACTGCCGTACATCAGGGAGGCGGGGCCTTTCAGGATCTCTACCCTAGACACATTGTATTCATCGATCTCCACCCCGTGCTCATCGCCCCATTGCTGTCCTTCCTGGCGGATACCGTCATTGACCACCACCACACGGTTGTAACCAAGCCCACGGATAAATGGTTTGGAGATAGCCGGTCCTGTTGATACCTGCGCTACGCCGGGTGTTTTGCTGAGTACATCAATAAGATTGGTACCGGCGCTACGGAACAGTTCTTCTTTTTTGAGGATACTCACCGGCACCGGTGTTCTTTTGAGGGAAGTGGCTGCCGATACACCGGTCACGGTGACGGCGTCATTTTCTATAAAAGAGTGGACCAGGGCAAAATCCTTTTGTCCGGCCTCACTGAGCTGTACCGATTCCACCATGGGCGCATAACCGGTATAGCTGACTTCTACCAGGTACCGGCCCGGCGGGATCTGCCGGATAATATACTGGCCTTGCTGATTGGTCATTACGCCGATCCGGAGATCGTGCAGGAAAATGCTGGCGCCGGCCAGGGGCTGTCCCGTTACTGCATCGGTCACTTTGCCGGAGAGCGTAGCCCTCGGGCTGGTAACAGGCGTGGGATCAGGCGTTTCAAGGTGTTGAGCATGGACTACGGGAGCAATGATGCTGCTAAGCAGCAGGACGAACACGAAAACATTCAGCTTCATGGTTGAAATAGATTTTCTGCGAATCAGTAAATAGAAATGTGGACCTGGGGTATTAACTGATGGCAGGCGGACCGCGGAGACCGGTATAAAAATGCGGTTGGGAATAAAAGGAAGTAAAGAAGGGACTGTCCTGGGCCTGGGGAACCATCAGGAGCGCAGGCAGCACAATGGCGGCGGCAGGCGTAAAGGCCGATTCCGCTACCAGCTGGTCCAGTTCACAGCTATAGCCGGTGGCAGAAAGCTGGTCGGTATGACTATGCTCAATGCTGACAACACTGTCCGTATGATGGGCCAGCAGGTGGTGCAGCGCCAGTTTGGGCGTAATGCCCAGCGCAAACACGGCCAGCAGACAGCTGGCTATCAGCGAACGGAATATGGTGGAACGATAGGGCAAATTATTGCTACTACGTTGCAAAAGTAGCCTTTTTGCAACAGGGAGGCAAAAATGTTTTGGGGAGATGCGGCGCTTGAGCACCGGTAAAAACGGTTACGGGCCAACCAGCTTACAGAGAAAACTTTTTGGGAAGATGTGCGGGCTGATGACTACCAGTAAAAAACGGTTACCGGCCGGGATCTTCAGCAAAGAAGCAGTTTTGGGAAGAGGCGCGGGCTGGTGACTATCAGTAAAAAACTATTTTTTGAGAACCACAGTGAACAGGCTGCCTTTACCCGGTTCGCTCTCGCAGGAGATCTTGCCATTGATCTCTTCCACGATCCTTTTGACAATAGATAAGCCCAGCCCGGTGGAGCTTTCGCCATCGGTAGGCTGTGAGGAGATCTTGCTGTATTTGGAGAACAGGAAAGGCATTTCTTCCTTTTCTATCCCTACCCCTTCATCCCGCACCTTGATGCTGATGGCATCCTGCTCATCGTTGACGCTGACCCATACATTCTTCCCGCGTGGTGTGTATTTGATGGCATTGGAGAGCAGGTTCTCCACAATGCGGGACACCAGGTGTTTATCGCTCAGCAGGTAGAGACTGCGATGTGGTGCTTCAGCGTGCAGCCGGATCTCTTTCTGGGCGGCCAGGGGGCGGAAATTATCGATCATCTCTTCGGTGAAGATCTGGAGATCAATATTTTCCAGGCGCATCTTATGATCGCCGATGTCTTTTTTCTCTACGTCCAGGATCCTGCTGATCAGTCCTTCTCCATAGTCGCTGGCCTGGAGGATCTTTGCCAGGGCTTTTTTCTGATCAGGGGAAAGCCGGTCTTCATCGGCCTGCAGGATATGGCCCCAGACCTGGATAGTGGCAAAGGGCGTATTGAGGTCATGGGATACAATGCTGATCAGCGAGTTTTTCTCGTGGTTGAGTTCAGCCAGTTTCTCATTCTGCTGCATTATCAGCTGGTTGGTGGCCTGCAGTCGCTTATTGGCCCTGCGTTTGATGATCAGGGCCACGGCCACCAGGGCGCCGATGATAGCAAAGGCGATGGCCAGCAGGGTAATGGCCTTGCTGCGGATGGCTTCTTTATCCACCTGTTCTTTCAGCAGCTTATTGGCTGCTTCTCGTTCCTTGGCATGAAAGCGTTCCTGCAGTTCGGCAATGGTCTCATGCGTATTGATGTTCACGATCGCCGTATCCAGGGCATACCATTCTTTGAGGTGGGTATAGGCGGTTTTGTAATCGCCCTTATATTCAGCCAGCTTGGCCATGATAGCCAGGGTTTCGGACTCCTTGCTTTTGGACAGGAGGCTTGTAGCCAGGTCCATGGCACGCTGTGCGTAGAAGGCAGCTGAATCAAACTGTTTTTTTTCAATGAACACATCGGCCAGATTGAGTACATCCACCCAGAGATCGCCGGGAGCCCTGTTGGCGGTGTGTACCTCAAAGTTGCGCCGGAAATAGGCCAGGGCCTCATCCAGGCGATGCTCTTTGAAATAGAGATTACCCAGGTTATTATAGGTGCTGGACAGGTCCAGCTCCCCTTCATAAGGCTTGCCGATACGCAAGGCTTCCTGCAGCAGGATGCGGGCGCTGTCAAAATTATTCAGCTGGGAATAGATCACCGCCAGGTTATTGAGGGTGCTGACAGTAGAGCCAACACGGCCGTGCAAGGCGGACAGCTCAGCGCATTGCAGGTAAAATTCCTTGGCCTTCTGCGGCTCTTTGATATTGGCGTAAAGGATGGCCAGGTCGCTCAGGGCGGACATCTCATATTCAACTGCCCGCAGTTTGCGTGCAGCATCCAGGGAGCGGAGGTAATAATCAATGGCGGCTTCGTAATTATTGCCCAGTTCCTCGTAGATGCCTTTGAGACGCAGGGAGAGTACATCGCCTTTATTGAAATGCAGTTGTGCGGACTCAGCTTCTATGAAGGCTGCATAATGTTTGAGGGAATCTCTTTTGTCTTCGGAAAAGTCAAGGCAACGGTCATACAGGTGTTTCAGGTAGATGGTATCTACCTGGGCAGGAACGGGGGAAGCGACACTACAGATCAGCGCCAGGGTAAACAGCCAGTACTTCACCATGGATTTGCTTTGACGAAGCAAGATAATGAATCTGGGGGCGATTTGTCCAAACAGCCCCCTTTTTCTGGCCTCCTGTTAATCGATCAGCTTGTTCTTGAGCGCAAACTTGACCAGGCCAACCGTATTGTTGACACCCAGTTTAGCGATCAGGTTCTTCCGGTGCGTTTCCACGGTGCTGACACTCAGGAAGAGCTTTTCAGCGATCTCGGAATTACTGAACTCTTTGCAGATAAGGGTCAGTATCTCGATCTCCCTTTTGGACAGGATCTCATCCACTTTCTTGTCCTCAATGGTGATGGTGTTCCGGAAATCCTGTTCTGTATCCAGTATATTGATCTCGTTACTGAAGTACTTCTGGCCGTTGGCAATAGCATCCAGTGCGGTCCGCAACTCAGTGATGCTGGCATTTTTGAGCAGGTAGCCCTGTATCCCGTATTTGATGAGCTTGTGAATGTAGCGCGTGCCACGCATCATGGTGAGATAAAGGATATTGAGTTCGGGCTTAATGGCGCGTATCTTTTTCAGGAGGGTTTCTTCTTCAATGTCCGGCAGGTGCACATCAAGCAGGAGCACATCGATATCCATTTCGGGCAGTTGCTGCAGCAGGCTTTCACCGGTCAGCGCCGAGCCAACAACACTGACACCTTCCTGCTTGTTGAGCAATAAGATAAGTCCTTCAAGATACAATTCATGATCATCGGTAATGAACACTTTCAGCATGGTCTCTGTCTGGTGGTTTTTTACTTTGGGGGAATATCCCCCGGGGAGCACAAGGGTTTCTGGCAGGCAATTTAAAACTATTTACCATATGAAAGCCATCCGGGGCACCATTCCACATATAAAAGTTTCTATGTGAAGCCTGCCTAACCTTTCACCTTCAACATTGATCGCATCTGCTGTACAGCGCCATTCTGAAAACGGGCGTAATAAACGCCGGCTCCCCATCCCGGGCATTCCAGCGTAAAAGTATAGGCGCCTGCCAGCACTACTTTATCCAGCAGGGTACGCACCACCCTGCCCAGGCTGTCCATCACCTGCACCAGCGTATGCCCTCCGGTTGTCCTGATGGTGATCCGCGTGCTTTGCACAAACGGATTAGGATAATTTACGATCATTTGTTCGCCTGCATCCCGCAGCACGTCATCCAGGCCTGTGATCTTGCAGGCCGGGTTGGCGGCCAGCGGAATGGACTGGAAGTTCTTGAGCAGGATGGTCTGCAGGTCAGCGTCCGGCACACAGAACCACTGTTGCAACAATGAGGCGTAGATGCTCCTGAAATCATACTGGAAGGGTACATTATCATTGACCGATACATTGGCGGGGATGCCGGGGTTATTGCCTGTTATGCCGGGGCGGACCTGTTTGCCGAAGACAAATACCGGCGCCGCAGCGCCATGGTCGGTGCCATTACTGTAATTGGATTTGATGCGCCGGCCAAATTCGGAGAAGGTCATACCGATGACCCTGTCCGCCACACCCATTGTTTCCAGGTCAATCATGAAAGAGCGGATTGCGCTGGACAGATCGCCCAGCAGGTTGGCATGCAGCCCGATGCTGGTATTGCCTGTTTCCACCTGGCTGCCATGGGTATCAAAGCCGCCGGTGCTCACCATGTAGATCCTGGTCTTCAGGCCGCCCTTTACCAGTCGCGCCACAATCTTCAGCTGCTGCGCCAGGAAATTATTGCCGGGGTAGCTGCCCTGTGTGGTCACTTTGGCGGCGGCGCCTTTGATCACCGTTGAATATTTTTCCGTTTGAGCCGCAATCATCCGGATATACTGCAGTTCCTTGCCCCAGGGTGTATCCGGTACCGGGTCCTGTACGCCTTCCAGGAAATTGTAGAAGCTGTCGGGATGACTGATGTTCATGGCCATATTCATAGCAGGGCCCTGTAAGGCCAGCGAGGCAATAGAGCCAATCTGTATGGCCAGCGGGTCTGTCATCTGTGCATTCGGGTACCCATTGGGGTAATTCGGGAACTGGGTGCCCAGGTACCTGCCGGCCCAGCCGCTGTGCAGTACCTGGTCTGCATCGGAAGCGCTCATCCAGATATCGGTAGCGCGGAAATGAGAAAAATTGGGTGAGGGATAACCCACGGCCTGTACAATGGCCAGTTTGCCTTCATTGTAGAGGCTTTGGAGGCCGGTCATAGCCGGGTGCAGTCCCGTTTTATTATTGCCGTTGAGCGGCAGGATCTTATTCTGCGGTATGGCGATATTGGTCCTGGCCTTCTGATAGGCGGCATAGAATTCAATCGGCAGCACCATATTCAGCCCGTCGTTACCGCCATTGAGCTGGATCAGCACCAGTACCTTGTCCGTCTCCACGGGGCTGGCCATCAGGGCCTGCACCAGGGGCGAGGAGCCGGTATAGGCTTTCACGGAAAAACCGTTGAGCAGGGCCGGCAGGGTGATAGCTGCCGGCAGGCTTTGGGTGAAAAAATCTCTGCGTTTCATAGTCATTGGTTAAAGGCAGCCGGCTCAGGCCAGCTGGTATTCGGCCAGGTTCATGAAATATTTGTACAGGGCCTGCAGCCGGTTGAACACAGTTTCATAGGCTACCTTATCATTCGGGTTATTGATATGTGCATTCCAGGCATTGCTCCAGTAATAGTCCTGCACCTGGTTGCTGAGCAGGAGCTGCTTTTTGATGCTGTCCCTGGAAGCAGCAGATAGCGGCACCCTGTAAAGAATAGCCAGGGAATCATTGATCAGCGCATTGGGATCAGCAGGATTTGGCAGGGTGCCGGCAAAGGCCACGGGATCTATCTTCAGCTCAGCGCCTTCCCGGGTATAGCCGTTAAGGATCAGCAGATCGGAAAAAGTATTGCGCCGCGGCAGGGTATCTGAGTTGATCCACATTTCATGGAATACCGGCAGCTGGTAATAGGCCGGCCAGCCGGATACGCCGGGCGGATCGCCGGGGTTCTGCTGCATATCGCCGGACTGGGTGCGGATAAATTCCCAGAGTGCATACTGCTGATCCGGCTGGCTGCTGTCCGGAAAAACAACATTGAATTCCCGGCAAAGCCCTACCAGGAAATCCAGCGGACTCTTGATCAGGCAGCCCTGGCTGAGCGGATCAAAGAAATGCTCGCTCTTCAGGAGGGTGGCCAGGATGGGTTTGATATTCCAGCCGTTCTCCCGGAACTGTCTGGCCAGGGGTTGTATAACATTATTTTTCGTATACTCATCAATGGTATAATAGCAGAAATACCGGTAGAGCTTACCTATCAGGAACTCGGAGACTTCCACTGCTTTGCCGAAGATCAGGTCCAGCAGAGCATCCAGCTCGGTATCACCGGCCGTGGCGTCACTGCCGCCGCTGATGGAAGCGCCGCCATAAAAGGAAGAGAATTTTTTTGGTTTGGCATCATGCTGTGCCGGATCAAAATACACGGTATCGTCTGCCAGGTTGATCCGCCAGCCGGTCAGTACGCGGGCGGCGGCCAGCACATCCTGCTCGGTATAATTGGGATTGTTCTCTTTGCCCAGGGTGAACAGTTCCTGCAACTCGCGGGCATAGTTCTCATCAGGTGCATAACCGGAATTGAGGTAACCATCCAGGTAGCGCAGCATGGCCAGGTCCAGGGTCACGGCCCGGACCAGCTGTTTGAAATTTCCCAGCGCTTGTGTCCGCAGCAAAGAATAATGCCGGTAAGCATAGATCCCGTTGTTATAGATAGCGGTCTCGGTAGCAAAATGATTGTGCCAGAACAGGACCATTTTTTCCGTGATACTACGCTCCTGCCGCAGCATTCCCCCTACCCACCAGTTCTTCCAGGACTGGATCCGCAGGGGTTCTACATCGGTATCCAGGGCATGGGTATTGACCCAGGTCTGCCCATGGGCTACGGTCAGGTCGGGATCACCGCCATCAATGCCATCGGTATCATAGACCTTGAGGGGTGGCGCCGGTAGCGGGCTGGTATCCTGGAGCAGGGCATCTACTGCCTGATCCGGCGTCATGTTTATAAAATGATCAATATCTGGCTGGGTAGCGCCAAAGCCGGTACGCTTCAGCAGGTGGGCCACTTCATTGGGGGTCCAGGGCCCGGAATAGGGATCAAGGCCGGTGCTGATACCCCGTCCACCGGCAATAATAGCCGGCCTGGGCTGGGTGGCATAGGTATTTTCCCCCGAAGTTGCCGGAGGTCCGGTCTTGCGGGTCTGACGGAAGAAAGCTCTTCTATCCATAAGGTTATTTTTGGGGCGGGTATCGGCAATGGCTACCGGCTGTTGGTCCGGCAGGATACCTTATCAACCATAACGGTTGGTTCGTCCCAAAAAATATGGCGAAGGGCCTGTTTTTTACAGCAGGCGGCTATTTTACGTGGGCTCCCGGAAGAATACGACAGCAATAAAAGTAAAGTTGGAGATCAGAGCCGTTCAATGATGCCGGCAATGCCCTGTCCGCCGCCTACGCAGGCGGTCACGATACCGTATTTTTTATCCAGGCGTTTCAGGTCCTGGGTGAGCTGGATGGTCAGTTTACAGCCGGTACAGCCCAGCGGGTGACCGAGGGCGATAGCGCCGCCATTGATATTGACAATGGCCGGGTCCAGCTCCAGCTTGCGAATGACTGCCAGGGCCTGGGAGGCAAAGGCTTCATTCAGTTCCACCAGGTCAATCTGGCCCAGGTTCATACCGGCCTGCTTCAGGGCTTTGGGAACGGCCTCCACGGGGCCAATGCCCATAACGCGAGGATGCACGCCCGCAGATGCACAGGCTACCAGCCGGGCAATGGGCTGGAGACCCAGTTGTTTCACCAGCCGCTCGCTCATCACGATCACGAATGCCGCGCCATCACTTGTCTGGGAAGAGTTACCCGCTGTTACGCTGCCATTGGCGGCAAAAGCAGGTTTCAGCTTACCCAGCACTTCCAGGCTGGTATCGGGGCGTGGACCTTCATCCGTATCCACCACGTAATTGCGGACCTTGCGTTTACCTTTTTCATCCAGATATACCTGCTCCACATTGATGGGCAGGATGCCGCCTTTGAAATAGCCGTTCTGTATAGCGTTGATAGCGCGCTGGTGCGATTGCAGGGAGAAGGCGTCCTGGTCTTCCCGGCTCACCCCATATTCTTTGGCCACCGCTTCAGCGGTGAGGCCCATGCTGAGGTAATAATCTGGGTCTTCTTTGGCGATGGAATAGGCAGGCACCGTTTTCCAGCCGGCGGTGGGCACCAGGCTCATGCTCTCGGTCCCACCGGCCACAATACATTCTGCCTGACCGGTACGGATCTTGGCCGTGGCAATGGCGATGGTCTCCAGGCCGGAGGCGCAGTACCGGTTGACCGTCATGCCCGGCACTTCAAAACCGAGGGCGCGGGCGGCAATGATCCGGCCTACCTGCAGGCCCTGCTCGGCTTCGGGCACGGCATTGCCGACAATCACATCATCTACCAGTCTGGGATCCAGCTGGGGCACAGAGGCCACCAGGCCTTTGATCACTTCCACCGCCAGGTCGTCCGGACGGTAAAAACGAAACACCCCTCTTTTGGATTTGCCAACGGCAGTACGATAACCCGCTACGATATAGGCTTCCTGCATACAATAAAATTTAGGATTGTTAGTTGTTTATGCAACCTTCAATCCTAAAGTTAATACGCTTATTTCTTCCGGCAAAATAAGCACCCGTTAAAACTTGCCGTATCTTCGCAACCCGATATGTACCAGTTAATTCGCAAATTTCTATTCCTGTTCGATGCTGAAGCTGTGCATCACTTCGCAATGAACGCTTTCCGGCTCGCCTGCCGACTTGGTTTTTCCCGCAGTATCATTACCCGTTGTTTCCAGCCTAAGAAGCTGGTTACCGGCGCATTTGGCCTCGATTTCCCCAATCCCGTAGGCCTGGCCGCGGGGTTTGATAAGAACGCCCTGTACCTGACCGAGCTGCAGGCGCTGGGCTTTGGCCATGTGGAGATCGGCACCGTAACACCGAAGCCCCAGCCGGGGAACGACCGGCAACGCCTGTTCCGCCTGCCGGCCGACAAAGGCCTGATCAACCGTATGGGTTTTAATAATGAAGGGGTGAAAGTAGTGGCCCAGCGGCTGCGCGCCTGGCGCCAGCAAGGCAAGATGATCATTGGCGGCAACATTGGTAAGAACAAAGTGACGCCCAATGAGGATGCCTGGAAAGATTATGAACTGTGCTTCCGCGAGCTGTTTGACTGCGTAGATTATTTTGTGGTCAACGTCAGCTCCCCCAATACGCCCGGCCTGCGCGCTTTGCAGGAAAAGGATTCCCTTCGTAAGATCCTTTCACACCTGCAGACCATCAACCAGCAAAAAACGCTGGAAGGACAGGCCGCCCGGCCCCTGCTGCTGAAAATTGCCCCGGACCTGACCCAGGAACAGATCGATGATGTGATTGACCTGGCCCTGGAGATCCAGCTGGACGGCCTGGTAGCCACCAATACCACTATCAGTCGCGAAGGGCTGGTAACCCCCGCCGCCAAGGTTGAGGCCATGGGCGCCGGTGGTGTGAGCGGTAAACCCCTCACCCGGCGTGCTACCGATGTGGTGAAGTATATCTGCCAGAAAACAAATGGCCAGCTTCCTGTCATTGCCTCGGGGGGTATCTTTACCACAAAGGACGCCCAGGAGAAACTGGATGCCGGCGCCGTGCTGGTACAGGTATGGACCGGCTTTATCTATGAGGGTCCCGGTATTGTAAAGAATATTTGCAGCGGTATGGGGCAGTGAGCGGATTCCCCCTATTTTTGCTGACAACTTCCTTTTCGTTTATACATAACTACTATACTTCCTCTCATGGAACAATTACTGTCCGTTGACGCACTGATCAGCCTGCTGACCCTCACCACGCTGGAAGTGGTGCTGGGGATCGACAATGTGATCTTTGTCTCCATTCTTATGGGCCGGCTGAACAAGCAGGAGCAGCTCAAAGCCAGACGGATCTGGATGATAGCCGGCATTGCCGCCCGGGTGGCGCTGCTGCTGGCCATCGGCTGGCTGGTCAACAACGGTAACCGCGAGCTTTTCGGTTTTGATTTCCGCGGCGAGCACCATGCCTTCAACCTCCGCAACGTGATCATGTTTGTGGGCGGTCTGTTCCTGCTTTATAAAACAGTTAAAGAGATCCACCACAAGCTGGAGGGCGATGAAGAGACCATCAACCCCAAAGCGGCTAAAAGCTCTTTTGGCGCCATCATTGGACAGATCATCCTGATAGATATGGTGTTTTCCTTTGACAGTATCATCACCGCCGTTGGCCTGGCCAAGATAGTGTCCGTGATGATCATTGCCGTGATCATTGCCATGATCGTGATGTTCTTCTTTGCCGATAAGATCTCCGGCTTTATCCACCAGCACCCTACCCTCAAAATGCTGGCCCTGGCCTTCCTGCTGATGGTTGGTTTCAGCCTGTTCTTTGAAGGTCTGGAGCCAATTCACCACAGCCATATTGACAAGGGCTATATCTATGTATCCATGGCTTTCTCCTTTGGTGTGGAGATGCTGAATATGTGGATGCGTAAGAAAGCAAAGAAACAAAAGCCGGTGGAGCTAAGGGAACCGGTGCTGAAAGAAGGCGAAGCACTGCCAGGGAAATAAAAACCATGATCTCCTGCGTGTTCCAGCGGCAGGAGTTGGGCTGTTAACCTGTGCTCTTGCAGGATTTCGTCAAATCTACAGCTGTTAAACAGCCATTTTTTTGGTTCGAACCAAATACTCTTATTGGCCAGGACTACCCATCTTCAACAATGCAGCCGCTACTACGCCGGCAGTCTCCGTACGCAATCTTGTTTCTCCCAGGGATACGGGAACAAAACCATGTTCCAAAGCCAGCGCAATTTCTTCGGGTGTAAAATCTCCTTCGGGACCTATCAGCAATAAGCGGGTATCACTGCCGGGAATGGCCGTGAGGGATTGCTTTTCGGCGGGCTCACAGTGGGCTATCAGTCTTTGCGGGATCTTCCCTATGTCTTCCAGCCGGAACAATTGCGGGAACGCTACCGGCTCATGCAGGACTGGCAGCCAGGCCTGCTGGCTTTGCAGCATGGCGCTGATCAGGATGCTGTTCATACGGTCATGGCGAAAATGCTGGCGTTCGGTGCGTTCACAGAGCAGGGGGATAATTTCAGTAACGCCAATCTCCGTGGCTTTTTCCAGGAACCATTCCAGCCGGCTGTTATTTTTGAGCAGGGAGATGCCGATGCTGATCCTGCGGGCAGGCGGCGTCACGCTTGCTGCTTCCAGGACCTGGACGGTGCATTTTTTCTTGTGATCGTCTGTGATAGCGGCTACCAGTAATTGTCCCCGGCCATCGGCCAGGCGTATACGCTCGCCGGTTTTCATGCGCAGGACCTGGACAATATGTCTGGATGCTTCTTCGGGTAGCGTGAGGAAAGCGCCTTTGCCGGCGGGTGTATCAAGGTAAAAGATCGGCAGACTCATGGCTGCAAGATAGAACTTCCCGGGGCAAAATGGGTGAAGCCTGCTGACCGGCCCGAAATGCTTGCCGGGATACCGCTGCCTGAAAACAAGAAGGATGGAACTGTAGCCCCACCCTTCGATTGAAAAGATTGCAACCTCATTTGCAACGTGAACTTATGTTAGAACGGTGCTTCATCATCCTCACCGTAAGGCATATCATTCATTTTACTGCCGGCCTGTATATAGAGCTTGGCTCCGCCGGCGCCATCACTGGCAGCACCACCGCCTTCCGGAGGTGGCAGGGGACGCCAGCTGCCGCCACCGCCGCCGATACCGCCAAAATCATCCTCTTCCATCTCCTGGAATTTCTGGATATGCAGTAAGGCGCGCAGCTTGATGGTTTCCAGCGAACCGTTCCGGTGTTTGGCTATCCGAACGTGGGTTTCCCCTTTATTGCTTTCGCCCATTTCATTGGACGTAATATCATAGTATTCGGGACGGTAAATGAACATGACCATGTCCGCATCCTGTTCAATGGCGCCCGATTCCCGAAGGTCACTCAGCTGCGGCATCTTGTTACCCTCTTTCCGCGTTTCCACGGCCCGGCTTAACTGGGACAGGGCAATGATGGGTACATACAGCTCCTTGGCCAGGGTCTTGAGGTTCCGGGAGATCTGGCTGATCTCCTGCTCGCGGTTGGTGTTTTTACCACCGCCGCCGCTCATCAGCTGGAGATAGTCAATGACAATGAAACCGATATTGTGCTTGTTCTTCAACCGGCGGCATTTGGCCCGCAGTTCAAACACGTTCAGGGCCGCGGTATCGTCAATGAAGATGGGGGCCTGCGCCAGCTTCTGGATACCTTTGGCATAGAGCTGTTTCATTTCATGATCTTCCATTTTACCGCGGGAGATCTTTTCCAGCCATATTTCGCTTTCGGCGGAGAGGATACGTTGTACCAGCTGCGCCGAGGACATTTCCAAGCTGAAGAAGGCCACCGGCACGGCTTTGGCGCTGAGGGCCGCATTCCGTACCAGGTTAAGGGCGAAGGCCGTTTTACCTACCGCAGGACGGGCAGCCAGGATGATCAGGTCAGAAGGTTGCCAGCCGTAGGTCACTTTATCAAGGGTGCTGAATCCGCTGGGCACACCGCTGATATCTTCGGTCCGGCTACGCATGTCCTCGATCCGCTGTACGGTCTTCACCAGCACCGAGTCAATACTGTCGTAATTCTTCCGGAGGTGATTATTGGTGATCTCAAAAAGGCGGCTTTCTGCTTCGTCCAGCAGGTCAAATACATCGGTGCTGTCCTCATAGGCGTCACTGATGGTTTCGCCGCTGATGCGGATCAGCTCGCGCTGGATGAATTTCTGGAGGATGATCCGGGAGTGGGCCTCAATATTGGCGGAGGAAACCACAGCATTGGTGAGGCGGGTAACATAGTAAGCGCCGCCTACCATTTCCAGCTCAGTCTTGCTTTTCAGCTCTTCCACTACGGTCAGGATATCAATGGGCTGGTTTTTCTGCTGCAGGCTTTGCATGGCGCGGTAGATCCGCTGGTGGGATTCCACGTAGAAACATTCCGGCTTCAGGATCTCGATCACAATATCGAAAGCACTTTTTTCCAGCATCAGGGCGCCCAGTACGGCTTCTTCCAGGTCTTTGGCCTGGGGGGGCACTTTCCCGTAAACCATGGTACTCAGGTCCAGGGACCCTTTCCGGCGCTGTTTACGGTCTTTATCTTTACTGTTAAGGTTAGTTAAGTCCATCCAACAAGAACATAAAGGTTAACACATTGGTTTGACGAGCTTTCGCGAACAGTTTTCTTAGGAATGGGCGATAAAATGGCCTTGCCACATCAATTGGGCATTGCCAACCAATGACTTGCGGGTCAGTTCCAGTCTTGTATTACGAAATTGTTATTACAGGGTTACCCGAATGTTACCGCTTGAGTCAGGACGGCGAATATAGCCCCCTATCCCTTCCCGGAAAAATTTTTTGCCAATCTATATTTAGACACCCGCTGTTCACCGGCTCATCCACAGTCAGCCCCGGGTTATCCACAAAGAAAGCCCGGCTATCCCCAATTTACAAAAGTTTGCCACCCCCTCCCAAAAGAAATTCACAGATCCTGTGCGTAAGAAATCAGGCCTGAAAATTTGGTAAAAAGGCCGGTAAAATGAGATGCAGCAGCAGGGCCGTTCCGGGCTCCCGGCGGGTCCGGGAAAGCAGGCTGGCAGGGGATTTGCAAAGTCTTTACCGTCCCAAACATGCGCTCCGCTGGTATTTTGTCCGGATTGTCGTCCAATCCGGATAGAAATAGCTGCGGAATACCGATATTAGTACTCTTAACAGCCTTAGGATCCATATGCGGGTATATCAACTGAAATATTACGAGGTAATGCTTAGCGATGGGCAGCCGTCGGCAGCGGCTGCGCTGCAACAGTATGAGCTGCTCTGCAGTCGTTTACTCACAGTAGAAGCGCTGGCCACTAACCGTTGCCTGGAGCTGGCGCGGGTACACAAAGGCAGCATCACCCAACATACAGACCGCATCCGCCAGTACCTCAATAACCGTCAATACCGTCCCTTCCATTTCCTGCTGGCCAAAAACTGATAGCTACCGGCTGAAAACAGCTCCTTTCTTACACAGACGGGCGGTACTTGCCCAACATTTATGCGTAGCTTGCCGTTAATAAGTCAATTCATCACCGGCCCCCGGCCAATAAAAACTTTGATGTTCATATGAGGAATTTTTTGGTTGCGCTTGCCTTACTGACTGCAGGCGCTGCACAGGCTCAACAACCTATCCGTAAGATCAGTTTTACTCCCGGCCAGCAATTGCAGAAAGCCACTGTATCTAAGATGACCATTGAGATGGACATGATGGGCATGCCCCTGACCATTGACCAGAATGTAACCATTACCGCTGATTTCACTATCAATAAGAGCAGCGCAAAGGATTTTTCGGCCACCAGCAAGATCAAAAGGATTGTAGCCTCCATGAACGGCATGGGCCAGGATATGAGCTTTGATTCTGATAAGCCGGAAGACCGCCAGGGTGAGATGGGCAAGGTGATGGGCGAAAAGCTGGACAAGCCTGTTACGGTAACTGTTGACGCCAATGGCATTATCACCGCTGTAGATTCCTCCGCGGTCACTGCTTCACCTGCCACCGGCGGGATGATGGATGCGCTGGCCCTGGGCACCCCGCTGGGTGATCCCAAACCGGGCGGCCAGTACGAACTGATTGCCAAACTGCCGGCCAGGACCCTGAAAGTAGGCGAGAGCTGGGCGGACTCCACGGTTGATAAGGACGGTAAAGCCACCACCACTTACCTGGTGAAAGAACTGACCAAGGGCCAGGTGGTGATTGCCATTAATGGCATCCTGTCCCGTGCAGGCACCATAGACCAGATGGGTATGAGCTTTAACCTGGACCTGAAAGGCACAACAGAAGGCCAGCTCATAGCCGATACGGCCACCGGGCTGGTAAAAAGCCGCCAGCTGAAAGGCGAGGCCAAGGGCACACTGGAGGCCAGTGGTCAGACCATTCCGCTCAACATGAAATATACTTCAGACGAAAACGTAACGAAATAAGGGGATCATCCCTGCGGGGAGAGCATTCTGTCCAGGAGCTTTTCCAGTCCTGACAACTGTTTTTCCGTTTCACTTGCTTCCAGCGGCCGGTCTTCCCCGGCCGCTTTTTGCTGGGTGGCATACCAGAGCACCACCATGGCAACATAGTCCTGCATATCCTTGCCTGCAAACTGGGTCTTGAACTCAATGATCTTGTCATTGATCAATTTGAGGGTCTTCCGCACCACTTCCTCATCGGTGGGTGCTATCCGGATCCGGTAGGTCCGGTCGCCTATGACCACATTTATTGGAATTAAATGCTCCATTCACTTGCTAATTTGAATAATCCGGTTTATATTTATCCACACAGAATCCACACAGCACCCTATTGAATACAACGAAGAGCCAAAGAATCGTTTGAAATGGTTAAGGAACGTGATCCGTATCTTATGTCAAAAAACCAAACCCAGCCACTAACATGTTTGCAAAAGTTAAGTCCCCCATCTTCATCGATGTGCTGACACTCGAACTGGTAGCCCCCATCTGCAACCGCCTGCGGGCGATCTTACGAGACGAAAAAGGCGCTGAATGCAGCCGCATGGAGGCCCATGTGCCCAACGGCGACCAGGTTGTGACCTGGAAGGGCCTGAACGATCTTCCCTACGGCGTATACACCCTGGAGTTATCACAGGGCGAGGACGAGCAGAAGATGCGCCTGGTAAAGCGGATCTGATCCCTTACTTACTCACCCAGTAATGCAATACACCGGTCTATTTCCCGGATGTAATGGTGCAGCTTTTTCTCCAGTTCCTTCCTGTCTGCTTCTTCCAGTTGCCCGGTGGCCAGTTTCAGGGCCGCCACTTTGTTTTCCAGTTCCTGTACCTGGCGGGCCTGTAAGCCATCCCGGTCCTGCAGGGCAGTCAGTTCCTTACGCAGCCGCTCATTGTCTTTCTGCAATTGCTGGTACTGCTGCAGGACCTGCTGCAGTTTATCATTGACCCGTTTCCAGGTTTGTTCTGCCTGCGCCATAGATTGGTTTTCCGGTTAAGCAAAGCGGCCCGGGATCCTTATTTCCTGATCTCGGCCTTCAGTTCTTTTTCCAGGGTGTCCATGATCCTGTTCATCATGGTATCAATCTCTTTATCGGTCAGGGTCTTTTCCTCGTCCAGGAAGGTAAAGCTGATAGCCAGGGATTTTTTATCGGCGCCGATCTTTTCACTTTCAAACACATCAAAGAGGCGCAGTCCCTGGAGCTTGTCCAGTTTCACTTTTTTCACGGCGGTCTCTACTTCTGCATAGGGCAGTACTTTGGGCACTACCATGGCCAGGTCGCGGAACACCGGCAGCTGCCTGGGCAGTTCTTTTACCTTGACGCTGAGGCGGGCAACCTGTTTCAGGATGGCTTCCCAGTTGAAATCAGCGTAGTAAACAGGCTGCTTGCAGTCGAACCTTTTCAGTTCATGACCGGCCACAGCTCCCAGTTCAGCCAGTATTTCCTGGCCGCTCTTCACCAGCAGGGCCTGATCCAGCTTGGGATTGTAGTCGCTCTCTCCTTTGACCACGGCCTGCCAGCTGAGCTTGTTCAGCCCGGACAGTTGCAATATCCTTGCCACGATGCCCTTGATATAGTAGAGATCGGCGGCCCTGCCTTTGCCCTTCCAGGAATCCTCCTGCACCTGGCCGGTGATATAGAGGCTGAGGTGCTCATGCTCCTCATACTTACCGGCAGTGCTGCTGGTATAGGTCTTCCCGAACTCAAAGAACTGCAGTTCCAGGTTCTTCCGGTTCAGGTTATGGGTAATGGCTTCCAGGCCGGTTTCCAGCATGGAGGGGCGCATGATATTGTGTACGGCGCTGAGGTTGTTGAGCAGTTTCACGGCCGTAGCCAGGTCCGCTTCATCAAAATAGGCCGAATTGGTAATGGAGTTGGTGAAGATCTCGTTGAAGCCATTACCGGCCAGGTAATTGGCGGTCTTTTCCTTCAGCGTGCTCTTGAGGCGGTCTGTTTCAATGGAGGGGGAGATGGTGATAGCGGCCGGGATCTCGATATTGTCCAGCCCGTCTATCCGCATGATCTCTTCCACTACATCGGCCTGGAGGCTGATATCAGGTTTCCAGTGCGGAGCAGCTACCCAGAGATCGTCCATACCGTCCTTGATCAGCTCAAAGCCGAGGCTGAGCAGGATCTTTTTCACCGCATCAAAATGGTAGTTCTTACCGCTGAGCTTGCGCAGGTAATGGTATTTGAGCTGTACCGATGCTTTTTCCTTAGGCTGTGGGTAGATGTCCACCACATCGGAAGCAATTTCACCGCCGGCCAGCTCACGGATGAGCAGGGCAGCGCGTTTGAGGGCGTTGACGGTATTGCTGATATCAATATTCTTCTCAAACCGGACGGCGGCATCGGTACGCAGGCCATGACGGAAAGAGGTTTTCCGGATATCGCTGGGGTTGAACCAGGCGCTTTCCAGGAAGATATTCTTTGTGTTGTTGTCCACACCGCTGTTCAGTCCGCCAAACACACCGGCAATGCACATGCCCTTTCCTTCTCCATCGCAGATCATGAGGTCGTCGGCGCTGAGCTTCCGCTCTTTTTCATCCAGGGTCACAAAGGGGGTGCCTTCGGGCAGGTTCTTCACAATTACCTGCTGCCCTTTAATAGCATCGGCATTAAAAGCGTGCAGGGGCTGACCCGTTTCATGCAGGACAAAATTGGTGATGTCCACTACGTTGTTGATGGGGCGGAGACCTACGGCACGCAGTTTTTCCTGGAGCCATTCCGGGCTTTCTTTGACGGTGATATTGGTGATGCTGACACCGGCATAACGCTGGCAGGCAGTCCCGTTCTCCACGCTCACGGTGATGGGCAGACTGGCATTGTCCACCTTGAAAGCATTCACGGAAGGTTGCTTGACGCGACTATCCTTTTTATCATGATGGGTGAGATAGGCGCATACGTCACGGGCCACACCGATATGGCTCATAGCGTCCATATGATTGGGGGTGATGCCGATCTCATAGATCCAGTCGGTATATAATTTAAAGTGGTTGGCGGCGGGCATACCTACTTTCACATCGGCGGGCAGCACCAGGATACCGCCATGGTCGTCACTGAGGCCAATCTCGTCTTCGGCGCAGATCATACCCTGGCTTTCCACGCCCCGGATCTTGGCGTTCTTCATGGTAAGGGGATCGCCATTTTTGGGGTAGATGGTAGCGCCCACGGGGGCTACCACTACTTTCTGGCCGGCAGCCACATTGGGTGCGCCGCAGACGATCTGCAAGGGTGTTCCGGTTCCTATATTGACAGTAGTGATAGAGAGTTTATCGGCATTGGGATGTTTCTCGCAGGTCAGCACTTCCCCGATCACCAGGCCTTGCAGGCCGCCTTTGAGGCTTTCGTAACGTTCAAGGCTTTCCACTTCCAGTCCAACGGCGGTCAAAATTCTGCTCAGTCTTTCCGGTTCTACGGTCACCGGGAGGTATTCATGTAACCAATTGTAAGAGATAGTCATGCTGCTTGGAATATTATTTAGATAGTTCGTTGCCGGCAGGCCTGGTTGGGTGGCTGGTTGCCGCAATTTTGCGCAAAGGTACGGTTTTGGCCGCGTTTTAGGAGAAGCCCCTGCCGGCCGGCCATGGATGCTATTGTGAGCGGGCGGGTACTGGTAGCCGGAGGTTACGGGCATATCGGTCACTCGCCGGAGGCGGGCTACAGTGGCCAGGGCAACAAGACGCCGGCAGCGGACGGCTGGGGCTTCTGCAAAAAAAGAGCGCCTGCAATACAGGCGCCCTCTTATACATTAGAACGAAGGCTGGCTGTTAATTGAACAGCTCGGCCAGTTTCTTGTTCAGCTCTTCACCGCGCAGGTTCTTGGCAACGATGACGCCCTTGGGGTCAATCAGCAGGTTCTGGGGGATGGCCTTGATACCGTATTGAACGGCCACGGCGTTGTTCCAGAATTGCAGATCGCTCACATGGGTCCAGGCGAGCTTATCGTCATGGATGGCTTTGAGCCATTTGTCTTTGGCGTTGTCACGGTCCAGGGAAATGCCCAGTACGGTAAAGCCTTTGTCCTTGTAGGTATTATAAGCCTGTACCACGTTGGGGTTCTCTGCACGGCAGGGACCGCACCAGCTGGCCCAGAAATCGATCAGGACATATTTACCTTTAAAAGAAGCCAGGGATACGGGTTTGCCCAGGGTATCGTTCTGGGTGAACTCGATAGCGGGCTGGCCAATAGCAGTAGCTTTGGCAGCCTGCAGGGATTTGGCGAACGCCTGGCCGGAGGGGCTGTTGCGCACTGTTTCAGACAGCTTGCTGAAAATAGGGTCCAGCTTGGCCGGGTCAATATCATAACCGGCATAGTTGGTCAGGGCGTAGAGGGCGATGGGAGAAGAAGGATTGTTACGAACATAGGCGCCGAACACTTTCTCCTTCATTTCGTCCTGGAGGCTGTCACCCCTTTGCTGGATATTCTCCATAGCCGCCTGGTCCTGTTTGTTGCGGGCTTCTTCATATTCTTTATAGAGGCCGCTCATCTTTTCATCATAGGGTTTACCCAGTTCATTCAGCTGTACAAAAGCGGTATGGGCGGAAGAGCCGGTTACTTTGGTATTGCTGAAAGAGTCAATATGCTGTACGGTCATGGCGCCGGGCTGGATGAATACATTGGTCCGGTCGGCACGCATGTTCACAGGCTTGGGTGCTTCACCGGCGGCAGTCCCTCTTTTGAAACCCATCATGGCCATTACGGGCTCGTTCAGCTTGCCGCTGAACTCATATTTGCCGGCCTGGGGGGCGGCGCTGTCACGCACAACCTGGCCTTCGGCCTGGTACACCAGGTACACCATTGCAATATTCTCCTTCACGGTGGACAGGTCCCCCTTCAGGGTAAAACCGGTGCCGGAAGGCTGTTGGGCCATCGCCTGGAGGGTGACCAGGGAAACGGCCGCTAATAAGATCCTTTTCATATCTGTCTGATTTTTTAAGTGACTATAATTTGCAGGAACGGGTTCAGGAGGAAGATCAGGGTTGCAATATTAAATGCAAAAAACCGTCCAATTGTTGCCGCTTATCCCTTTGCGGTTAAATTTTAACTTCCCCACTTTTCAACGGTGTTTCACAGAATAGATGCTGATTTTCCGTACTTTCGCGCATTCACCTCAGGTATGGAACAACCAACTATACATAGAGAGGCAGCATAATATGGTAGAACCCAAAAAAATATTCAAACACAATGGAACTGAATACATTGAGCTATATAATTGGAGGACTTGCCTTACTAATAGGCATCATAGCGGGTAAATTCATTTTTGCCAAGGATACCACCCGCAAGCTGGAGGAAGCCGAACAACAATCCAAAAAACTGATAGCTGATGCACAGACCAGCGCCGAGAACCTGAAAAAAGAGAAACTGCTGGAAGCCAAAGAGAAATTTGTACAACTGAAGGCGGAGCATGATAAGGACGTGAATGAGCGGAACCGGAAAATTGGTGAGGGAGAAAGCAGGATCCGTCAGAAAGAGCAGTCCATCAACGCCAAAACTGAGCATCTCGACAAACAGGCTAAAGAGAACGATGTCATCAAGGACAACCTTAACCGCCAGATAGATGTGGTGAACCTGAAAAGGACCGAGCTGGAAAAACACCAGGAAGAGCATATCCGCCGCCTGGAAAAGATTGCCGGCCTGACCGCTGAGGAAGCCAAGGCCCAGCTGGTGGAAAGCCTGAAGCATGAAGCCAATACCCAGGCCCTGGCCCTGCAACAGGAGATCATTGACGATGCCAAGCAGAAAGCCAATAAAGAAGCCCGCAAAATAATTATCCAGTCCATCCAGCGTACTGCGGCCGAACAGGCCATTGAGAACTCCATTACGGTGTTCAACCTGGAGAGCGACGAGATCAAAGGCCAGATCATTGGCCGGGAAGGCCGGAATATCCGGGCTATTGAAGCGGCTACCGGGGTAGACCTGATAGTAGACGATACCCCTGAGGCCATCATCCTTTCTTCTTTTGATCCCCTGCGCCGGGAAATTGCCCGACTGAGCCTGCAAAGGCTGGTGGCCGATGGCCGTATCCACCCCGCCCGTATTGAGGAAGTGGTGGAAAAAACCCGCCGCCAGATCGAAGAGCAGGTAATGGAAATTGGTGAGCGTACAGTGATTGAGCTGGGCATCCACGGCCTCCACAAGGAGCTGGTACGGATGGTTGGTAAAATGCGCTTCCGTTCTTCTTACGGTCAGAACCTGCTGATGCACAGCCGGGAAGTAGCCAACCTCTGCGGCATCATGGCGGCAGAATTGGGACTTAACCCCAAGCTGGCTAAAAGGGCAGGGTTGCTGCACGATATAGGCAAGGTACCCGATGAGGAAACTGAGCTGAGCCACGCCCTGCTGGGCGCCAAGCTGGCCGAAAAATATGGGGAGAACCCTGCTGTGGTGAATGCCATTGGCGCCCACCACGATGAAATGGAGATGCAGTATGTGATCTCTCCCATTGTACAGGCCTGTGACGCCATCAGCGGCGCCCGCCCCGGAGCCCGCCGGGAAATTATGCAGCAGTACCTGCAACGGATCAAGGACCTGGAAAACCTGGCTATGGCTTACCACGGCGTGGAAAAGGCATATGCTATCCAGGCCGGCCGTGAACTGCGGGTAATTGTTGAAGCTGAGAAAGTTACAGATGCCGATTCTGATCGCCTGTCTTTCGAGATAGCCCAGAAGATCCAGACAGAAATGACATTCCCCGGCCAGATCAAAGTCACCGTGATCCGTGAAAAAAGAGCGGTGAACGTGGCCCGGTAAGAATATTTTTACAAGATTATCTGACAAAAAGAGGTCAGGAACGAAATTAATCGCTACCTTTGCCTCCCTTAAAATTTGAAGTCATGAGCGCTGCAGTTCAATACGTACACGAACAGTTGACCGGAAAAAAAGAGTTCCCGAAATTCAAAGCGGGCGACAATATTACCGTCAACTATAAAATCATTGAAGGTGGTAAAGAGCGGATCCAGGGTTTCCGTGGAGATGTGATCAAACGCCAGGGAATCGGGCATACGGCTACTTTTACCGTACGTAAGATCTCTGACGGCATAGGTGTGGAAAGGACCTTCCCCCTGTTCAGCCCCAACATCGAGTCGATCGACCTGAACAAAGTTGGTCTGGTTAGCCGCGCCAAACTCTACTATCTCCGTGAACGCAGTGGTAAACGCGCCCGTATCAAAGAAAAGCGCATCAACACCACCGCTACAACAACCGCTTAATCCAGACCGAACTATTCGGTTTCAGAATAAGTATTTCAGAGGTCCCGGTACATCCGGGACTTTTTTTGATACGTACATATTCTATTGAACACTACCCTTTTGTTAAGCGGTAGTGAAAGCGGCCCGATCAGCCAACAGCACAAGCAATTTGCCGTTTTAATTATCGTTTTGCTTGGGTAAAAGCTGTAATTTCGTTCTTCTAACTACGTAAATAGTATATTATGTTATCAAATGCCAATCTGTTAATGCTCTCAATGCCTGGTGGCACAGAGTGGATCATCATCATCATCGCCGTGTTGATCCTGTTTGGTGGTCGCAAGATCCCCGAGTTTATGCGTGGCATCGGCAAAGGCATTCGTGAGTTCAACGACGCCAAGAACAATGTGAAGAAAGAGATTGAGGAAGGCATGAACGAAAAAGACAAGAAGGCTACGTCTTCTTCCGCTCAATAATCCATCTTCTCCTTACTTTACTACTGCCCGGAAGGCCGGAGGTTGGTCGCTCCCCTTCCGCCATTGCGATAGCACATCGGTTTTGTCATTCAAAACAGGCATTCTCTTGTACAGGCACCAATCCATAACAGACTACCACCAGCAGCTGCAGCAGGGTCAGACCAGCATTCAACAGACCGTAACACAATACCTGCAGCAGATCCGGCAGCAACAATCACTCAACGCATTCAACGAGGTATACGAACAGGAAGCCCTGGAAAGGGCCCGTGTCCTGGATGCCCGCAGGCAGGAAGGCCAGCCCACCGGCAGGCTGCATGGCGTGGTGATTGCCCTCAAGGATGTACTCTGTTATAAGGACCATGCCGTTACTGCTTCCTCCAAAATACTGGAAGGTTTCACTTCTATATACAGCGCCACGGCCGTTGAACGGCTGCTGGCGGAAGAAGCCATCCTCATTGGCACTACCAACTGCGATGAGTTTGCGATGGGTTCTACCAATGAGAATTCTGCCCGCGGCAAAGTGCTGAACGCCCAGGACCCTACCCGGGTACCGGGAGGTTCTTCCGGTGGTTCAGCAGTAGCTGTTCAGGCCGGTCTCTGCATGCTGAGCCTGGGCAGTGATACCGGCGGCTCAGTCCGCCAGCCTGCCGATTTCTGCGGCATTGTGGGCCTCAAACCCAGCTATGGCCGCATCTCCCGCTACGGACTGATAGCCTATGCCTCCTCTTTTGACCAGATCGGCATCTTCGGCACCCATGTGCCGGATATAGCCCTGCTGCTGGAAGTAATGGCCGGCCCCGACCAGTTTGACAGCACCGCTGCCGATGAGCCGGTACCTGCCTATGCGGAGGCCCTGGCTACTGCAAGTCCCAAACCCTTACGGGTGGCTTATTTCCGGGAAATGCTGGACAGTCCTGCGCTTGACCCCGAGATCCGCCAGTCGATCCTGGGCCTGATTGACCGCTTACGGGCGGACGGGCATACGGTCACGGCCGTTGATTTTGAGTTCCTGGACTATATTGTTCCGGCCTATTATGTGCTGACCACGGCCGAGGCCAGCTCCAATTTGTCCCGGTTTGATGGTGTCCGGTACGGGTATCGGGCCCATGTGGATAAAAATTCGGATTTAACCCATTTTTATAAAGCCAGCCGCTCTGACGGATTTGGCTGGGAAGTTAAACGTCGTATTATGCTCGGGACCTTTGTCCTGAGTGCGGGTTATTACGATGCCTACTTTACGAAAGCCCAGCAGGTGCGTCAGTTACTGGTAGAAAAGACAAACCTGGTATTCAACAACTTCGATACCATCATTCTCCCCACCGCTCCCACTACAGCCTGGCCGCTCGGCGAAAAGATGGAAGATCCCATCGCAATGTACCTGGCTGACATTTTTACAGTCTTTAGTAATCTTACGGGGGTTCCCGGCATCTCAATTCCGCTTTTTTGGCACAGTAATGGCATGCCTTACGGGTTGCAGATTATGACGAACCGATTCTGCGAATTATCTTTGCTGCTGCTATCCCACCAGTGGATGCAACGGTACAGATTCGCCGGAACAAATGAAAAGCCCTAACAACAGACCCCCGGACAATCAAACTGCACCGCTCTATTTCCAATCCTATCTAAACCATCATCCGTTTTAATCCATACCTGCAGGGTCGCATTATTGTGCTAAACAAACGATGATGAAACGAAAACTGTTATTCGCCAGCTTACTTAGCCTGGTATGGTTCACGATGGCCTCTGCAACCCGTAGCGAGGATAAACCCGCCGCTACCATCGCAGCCTCTGCAACCAATACGTACCTGGCCAAAAAGGCCGGGGCCTACAAATTGTTTTGGAACACCACCGTTCTGTCTGCCCGGAAAGCCGATTCGGCTGATCCCAAGGTAGGCTTCAGCAACCTGTTTGACGCCGTCACCGACGCCAGCAACGTTCGCCTGAACCCACGCGCCATTCGTTTTGTGGAAGATTATATGGACAAGCATAGTGACGATCTCCTGGAAATGAAGGGTTGGGGCCGCCCCTACTTCAATATGATGGATGGTATCCTGTCCCACTATGGCCTGCCCACCGAGCTGAAGTACCTGGCCGTAATAGAAAGTAAACTTAAAAGGACCGCCGTCTCCTGGGCCGGCGCCGTAGGGCCCTGGCAGTTCATGCCCGGTACCGCCCGCCTGCTGGGCCTGAAAGTGACCCATGCCAGGGACGAACGCACCGATTTCTACAAGAGCACCCATGCCGCGGCCAAATACCTCCGCGACCTGTATAATGAGTTTGGCGACTGGCTCCTGGTGATTGCCGCCTATAACGGCGGACCTGGCAACGTGTACAGCGCCATCAAAAAAAGCGGTAGCCGTAATTTCTGGGACCTCCAGTATTACCTGCCCGCCGAATCCCGGACGCATGTGAAGAAATTCATCGGCACCCACTACGTTTTTGAAGGACAGGGCGGCATCACTACCCTGACCAAGGCTGAAGCCACTGAACAGATGGGGGTAACCGCTACCTACCTGCTCAACCGCCGCCTCAGCTCCGAAGAGCTGAACGCCTGTAAGAGCGTGACCGTTTCCGGCAAGTACCATTCCACCATCATTGCCCGTAACGTGCTGATGGACTTGGATACCTTTAACCGGTATAATCCTGATTTTGACAAGAAGATGGCCAGTGCAGACAATGCCTATGAGCTGAAGTTGCCTGCTCCCAAGATGGACCTCTTTATGGCCAATAAGTATACTATCCTGCATGAATCCGTTCAGCTGATGCTGAGTGGCTCCTCCGTATCCTCGGATAAGGGTGGCAGGAAATGACGAAACTGTTGTTTAAGAATATTTGCAGAAGCCGCCTCCTGGCGGCTTTTTGCATTTCCACCTTACAATTCCTGTAATACTTTCTGGATGGCTTCCGCTTTCAGGAGGCATTCGGCATATTCCTGTTCCGGATCGCTGTAAAAGGTAATAGCCGAACCGGCGGGGAAAGAGAGGTAGCGGGTAGCCGCATTGTAGAGCAGGCTGCGGATCACCACATTGAAATCAATATTGCCTTCCGGCGTAATATAGCCTACGGAGCCGGAGAACAGCCCCCGCCTGCTCTGTTCATATTGTTCTATCAGCTGCATGACCCGCAGCTTGGGAGCGCCGGTCATGGAGCCCATGGGGAAGCTGGCCCGGATGGGTTCCACAAAGGAATGCCCTTCGGGCAACAGGCCGCTTACCGTGGAGATCATCTGGTGAACCTGTGGAAAGCTGTAGATGGCACAAAGCTCATCCACCTGCACCGATCCTTCGGTACAGACCTTTGAAAGGTCATTGCGGACCAGGTCCACCACCATCACATTCTCGGAGCGCTCCTTGCTGCTCTCTTGCAGGCTGATTTTGTTCTGCTCATCCACGGCCGGGTCATTCCTGTCCCGGCGGGCAGTGCCCTTGATGGGCTGCGACCAGATCCTGTCGCCCGTCTTCTTCAGGTAACGTTCCGGGCTGGCGCAAAGCAGGTAACGGTGGTCCAGGCGGTAAAAGGCGGCAAAGGGATTGGGAGAAGCGGCGCTGAGTGCCCTGTAGGCTGCCAGCGGCTGGATAGTGGTATCAGGAGCATAGAACTCCTGGCAGAAGTTCAGCTCGTAACAATCCCCCCGCAGGATATGCTGTTGCAGTCTGCGGATAGTATCCAGGTAGTCCTGCCGGCTGATCCGGTGGTGGATGGAAACGGGTGTAGTTGCCGGTGCATTGCTGTTGTCCGGCAGGGCCGTATTCCTGATCTCGTTAAATACCTGTTCCGCCGTACCGGCTGCCTGGCCGGCCATACCGATCCGCAGTTCCGTTTCGGACAACTGTAAAAGATATTCAGGCACAAAAAAGAAAAGGTCGGGGAAGCCGATGCCATCGGGGTGCTGGCTCTGAAGCGGGTACAGCTCATTCTTGAGATCATAGCTGAGGTGTCCAAAGAGCCAGTCGGGATCAGCCTGGTGGAAGGCGGCCAGCTGGTCCAGCGCCTGGCCTGCGGTGGCCTGGAACTGGCGGGTAGCGCCGGCGGCCAGCAGGCATTCAAAACTATGGTGAGGCGCCTGGTATAACTGGTTATCCAAAAAACAACAAATGCTGAACCGGGAGGCCCAGTTCAACATTTGCAATTTCGTTTGCTGAAAATCGGTTATCGGAAACGAAGTGAAGCTTCTATCCACATTAGCAGTAAAGTGATTGGCAAATCACTGGTTAAAAATCATCATCCTCATCGTCAAATCCCCTGTCGTTGAACAGGTCCATGTCCTTGAACTCATCGTCCAGGCCAAGATCATCATCGTCTTCCTTGCCTTTTTTGCCGGCACCGCTGCTGCTGCTGCTGCCGCCGCCTGCTTTCTTGGTTTTCGATTTTGGAAGGTCGAACTCTTCGAAATCAGGATCCCACTCTTCTTCTTCCTCGGGTTTTTCCCAATCGTCTAATTCATCCTCATCGATGTCCTCTTCCTCCTCATCGGAGTCATCGTCATCATCCTTTTTCTTAGAAGGCGCCTTGCCTCCTTTCTTTGGAGCCTTCGGCGTATCCAGCTCCTCATCCTCTTCAAGATCATCCTCCTCATCTTCCGTTTCCTTCTTTTTGGATTTGGAAGGTGCTTTCTTTGGATCTTCCTTAGAAGACTTTGGTGCAGGGTTTCCGCCGGTCTCTTTTTTCTTGTCAGATTTTGCTGCCATTGTCTGGTAAGATTGTGTTGTAAAATTTCAGCGAAGTTTTTAATCCGCCAAACTTTTTTGAAAAAATTTTTACGAGAAAAATAACGGTTACTCTCTTGAAAAACACCTTGCCTGTCAACGCAAAAATCATTATTCAGCCAAAGCCGGATTCCCTGTCAAGATACGTATGACCGGTAAACAATCAAATATTTAGTACTGAAAACTACTGTTTTTTTGCCATTCCGCCGGGAATGCTGATGCTGATCAAGTCTACTATGAAACTACTAAATTTCTATTAATTGATCGCGACCAGGCCCATTGGAAATATACGCTACGCTGACCCCCAGGTATTCATTGATGAAGGCAACATATTGCTGCATAACTTCCGGCAGTTCTGTGGCGGATTTCAGGGCAGTGATGTCCTTTTTCCAGCCTTTGAAAGCTTTCAGTTCAGGTTCTATGGCCAGCCGGTTCATCTGGAAGGGAACCTGGTTGGTAGGCTTGCCGTCAACAAGGTACCCTGTACACACTTTCAACTCATCAAAAGCATCCAGTACATCGGCCTTGGTCATTACCAGCTTGGTAACGCCATTCACCATACAGGCAAAGTTAAGGGCAACCAGGTCAATCCAGCCACAACGTCTGGGGCGTCCAGTGGTAGCACCGAATTCACTGCCAATCTTACGCAGTTCTTCGCCGGTAGCATCATTCAGTTCAGTGGGGAAAGGTCCGCTGCCTACGCGGGTGCAATAGGCCTTGGTAACGCCGATCACGTCACGGATCTTTTGCGGCGCCACACCCAGGCCGGTACAAACGCCGGCTGAGATGGTATTGGAAGAGGTAACAAAGGGGAAGGTGCCGAAATCTACATCCAGCATGCTGCCCTGAGCGCCTTCTGCCAGTACTTTTTTACCCTGACGGATCTTTTCATTGATGAAGTATTCGCCGTTCACGATCTGGAATCCTTTCAGGAATTCCAGGGCTTCAAAATACTCTTCTTCCCATGCGGAGATATCCTCGTGAAAATTGAGACCGTCCAGTAATTTCTGGTGTTTCAGGCGGAGCCTGATATAATTGGTGGTGAAGTTCTTGTCCAGCAGATCGCCCACACGCAGCCCGTTACGGCCTGTTTTATCCATGTATGCGGGGCCGATGCCTTTGAGGGTAGAACCGATCTTTTCATTGCCTTTGGACTGCTCGGAAGCTTTGTCCAGCGCCCGATGGGTAGGCAGGATGAGATGGGTCCTTTCAGAGATATAAAGGTTCTTGCGGAAATCAATACCAAAAGACGCGATGGTATCGCATTCCTTTTTCAGGGTCACAGGATCCAGTACCACGCCATTACCGATCAGGTTAATGGTATTTTCATGAAAAATGCCGGAAGGCACCTGGTGCAGTACAACTTTCCTGTCGTTTACATAGAGGGTATGACCAGCATTGGGACCTCCCTGGAAGCGGGCGATCAGATCGTACTGAGGAGCGAAATAATCCACAATCTTACCTTTCCCTTCGTCGCCCCATTGCAGGCCTAATAATACATCAACCATTTGATCAGAATATTTGAGTGATAGTGCTACCCTCTGACAGTACGCCCGGGGGTGAAATGCGGGGGCAAAAATAGGCGATAGACCGAAAAGCGGAAAATAAAAAAGGGCCCGTTTCTGGAACGGGCCCGGGAAAAGGGATTGGGGGACCAGATTAATTGCCGCCTTCGGTGAGCGGAACGGGAAACTGCTCCCAGACATCGTCCTCCGTCCTGTCTGTGGGCAACTCATTCAGGTGGTTATACCGGCGCAGATCCACCCAGCGGTGCCCCTCATAGAAAAGGGAATATCGACGTTGGTACAACAAATCCGTCACCAGGACGGCTTCCGTAATATTACCCGTGAGGGGTGTCAGGTTGTGACCACCCCTGATCCGGTTTAGCGTGGTAGCGGCAAGCCCGGGGTTGACGGTAATATTAGCCTCCGCGTACAGCAGTATCAGTTCTTCATTCCGGATAATGGTCAGCGGCGCCGTACTGGAAGTATAGACCCAGACATCCCGGTTGCTGGTGAGCCCATCCTGCGAGGCTGCCTCGGTCCGGAGCGGGGCTTTGGCCAGCCGGTCGTCCCCCGGTAGGATATCCTGCGCATAGGAGGGGTGCGCCAGCCGGATCTCCCCTTTATTGTTCTGGGGCAGGAACACAGGGTTCAGCTGGTCATTGGGGCCGGTGGAAAAACTGGAATACACACCGGTATTGAAAGGTCCCGTAAGATCCAGGAAGGATTCATTAAGAGCTGTCAGCGCTTCTCCCCATAACTTCCTGTACACCGCTACCCTTGCAGCCAGCGCCCGGTTGAAACGGATGAGCCCGGCGGCATCATCAAAACCGGTAAAACCGGCGGCCAGGGTGAAAATAATAGCCGCACCGGTAAGATCAGTCCTGCCGGCATCCAGCAGCCCCGCAATAGCCGCCAGCGACTCCTCATAGCTGAGCAGCGGACCCGGATCTTCCGGATCATCCACTTCTACCCTGACGCCATTCTGGTAGGTCATATTGAGGTTGAGCAATAACTGGTAAGCTTTGATGGTTTTGGCAAAACCGAGATAGCCTTTTCTTTCTTCCTCACTGATAAAAGTACTGTTGGTAGCCGCCTCTATGAGGATATTGCAGTTCTTGACCACGCGATAGCGGGCATTCCAGGGATTGGTGATATAAAACGTATTGTTGTTGAGGGTATTTTCTTCAAAGCCCAGCAACTCTGAATTGTAACGTGGCTCCGAACCCGCAAAGCGGTACATCTCCCGGCCAATGACGCCGGTGGCATCCAGGTAAAAATTGATATTGTTGCGCATACCTGCTTCTGTACCGGTCACTACGCTGTTGAGCTGCGTGCGACTGGCATTGCCCAGCAGGTCGTCAATACTGATCCCGTTCAGGCTGCCGATGTCTTTTTTGCAGGAGATCAGCAGGACCGATCCGGCCAGTAACTGTAGTATGATTAGCTTTTTCATCCGATAATTTTTTTTGTTAGAAATCGATGGTCAGGTGAAAACTGCCTCTTTTGGAAGCAGGGAAAGGCATTACATCCACGCTGGTGGAAAAGCCTGTTCCAAAATTGGACACTTCCGGATCATAGCCCTGGTAATCAGTTTTTACAAACAGGTTATTAGCGGAGACCCCTATACGCAGTCCCTTGATGAAACTGGCCGGCATCACCGGGAATGTATAATAGAGTCCCACTTCGCGCAGGCGGAGATAGCCTGCTTCCTGTACAAAGATCCTGGCTGTAGAAGCTGCCAGGCGGGCAGGTCCTTTTCGCTCACCATCTTTATCTACCTCATCATAATCGGGGCTGGTGCCGCCGATATCATTGAGGAACTGGCTTAGATTGATATTATACCCTTTCTGTTTCCAGTGCAGGAGAAAGCGGAAACTGAAATGCTGGAGAAAGACCACTTCATTATAGAAGTTCATCTGGAAGCGCGGTTCATTATCGCCCAGCACTACCAGGCCATTGTCGCCATCGATACCCACGATCTGGGTAGCTGATCTTCCTTCTTCAATACGGTAGCTGCCGAGTGTGGAGCCAAAGGCGCCCAGCATGACCGGTGGAATCACCAGCCTGGTGATGCGGGAGCGGTTCAGCCAGAAACTGGTATTGGAAGTCCAGCGAACATTTTTGGTAGCAATGGGCTGCGCCTGCATGGAGAGCTCAATACCCCGGTTACGCAGATCGCCCGCATTGAGCCACTGGTTGGCAAAACCGGAAGAACCGGGAGAAGGCCGCTGCAGCAGGAAATCGTTGATCTTTTTTTCATAGACGCTGAACTCAAAGTTCAGGCGGCCATCGAGAAATCCGAAATCGAGCCCTGCTTCCAGCTCGGAGGTCCTTTCCGGTGCAATATCTTTTGAACCACGCAGGATATTCACCAGCAGGCCGGTATTGCCACCGGTGTTAACAATAGACATGGTAGTGAACTTACTGCCGAAGACCGGGAAATTACCGGCTTCGCCATAAGCAGCACGAAGTTTCAGGTTATCGAAAAAGCCGTTGTTGGTCAGCCCCAGGCTGGTGAGGTTCCAGGAGAAACCAGCTTTCGGGTATACATAATATTTGGAAACATCGCCATTGTTGGTAGACTTATCCAGCCGCAGCCCCGCCGTCAGGGTAATGGCGTCAAACAGGGTGGCTTCTTCCTGGATGAAGAGGCCGTTGTCCTGGTATTTGCGGCGGGTCTGGCTGGCCGTCAGCCCGCTGCCCTGGTCAATATTGGACTGGCCGGTCACCAGCTTGGTAGTAACACCCAGGATATTGTCGTAATCCCCGTTCTCCTGGGTAAGCCCTGCAGAAGAAGTAAGGGCAAAATTATCCGAGAGGGTCAGGTTATTGACGAGGGAGAGAATGATATTGGAATTCAGGTTACGGGCAACGCCATTGGCGGCCGTACCCTGGTTGATATTCTGGAACTGCAGCTCGCTGGGGAACAGCGCAAAAGTTTTGAGATCATAGAAATCAAAACCACCGCGGGCCACCAGTCGGGTAGTAGAGATATCAGAGCGCTGGAAGATGGCGTCCAGGGTGATGCCCGTCAGAAAGCGGTTGACCGTTTCATTATTGGACATCAGGTCCCTTGTCTGCAATGGATTGGAACTGGAGAAAGGATTATCGGGATAGTTACCGAGCGCATTCCTGTGCAGCTGGGCAAAGCCGGGTGTGGTAGCCAGGGCTACGCCAAAGGTCACCGAATTATTATCGTTGTTGGTAAGACCACGATCCGCGGAGGAATTGATATAACTGGTGGACACGCCCAGTCTGACATTCTCATTGAAGCGATGGTCCACATTGAGCCGAAGACTGTTGCTGCGGTAGCCGGTTCGTTCCACAATACCTTCTTCATCCCGCTGGGCAGCGGAAAAGAAAAAACTGGTGCGGTCAGAACCACCGGTAATGCTGAGGGCCGTGTTCCGGGTGAAGCCTGTTTCCCCGAACATTTCCTTTTCATAGTCATAGAGCTGGCCGGCATCACGGGCTGCAATGAACTGCTGGCGCAATGATTCCCGGCGGGCGATAACATCCGGATTTGTGCTGCTGGCGCTGCCGCCCAGGTCTGCTGCGGTGGCTTCCGTGAACTGGCGAACGCCGAGCAGCTTGCGCACTTTTACAAAACCCAGGTCCTGGCTGACGCTGATCCGGGTTTTGCCCGATTTACCCCTGCGGGTAGTGATCAGCACAACGCCGGCTGCTGCTTTGGAGCCATAGATAGCCGCAGCAGACGCGCCTTTCAGGATCTCGATGTTTTCAATATCATCGGGCCGCAGATCGGCAATGCGACTGGAAGGGTTATCCTGGTTGGAGGCATTACCGCCGGCAGCCGCACCGGTAACGGAGTTCAGACCGCCGGCTGTAGACGAGTTGTCCACGAAGACGCCATCTACCACATAGAGCGGCTGGGTATTCCCGAAAACAGAAGTGACGCCGCGCAGTTTTACGGAGATGCCGCCACCCGGCGCACCGGAATTGGCATTGATCAGGGCGCCGGGGATCTTACCGCTGAGAGCCGCATCAAAGGTCTGTGCCGGCGCTGTTCCTGTGAGTTCCTTATTGGAGATGGTGGCCACGGCATTGGCCAGGTTCCTTCTTTTAACACTGGTGGCCAGGCCGGTCACCACTACTTCATCCAGCCTGCCGATATCTTCCTGCAGCACTGCCGTTACTACTGCATTGGAAGCGGAGACGGAGACCCGGTAAGAACGAAAACCGATAGCTGTGATCTCCAGCGTACCGCTGCTTCCGGGGATATTGAGGGAAAATTTACCGCTGGCATCCGTAGAGGAACCCAGGTTGGAATTGACGAGCCGGACGGAGGCGCCGGGGATTGGCGTCTGGCTATTGTCTTTGACAGTACCGGTGACGGTTACCTGCGCCCATAGCAAGACCGGAAGGCATGCCAATAGCACAGTTGTCACCAAAAAGCGTAGCGATTTTCTCATGTGATGTGACTTTTGGTGTAATAAATAAAGATTCAGTAAGCCTTGTTGACCGGGGTTGGATCAGCCAGCTTTCATTGTACAGATGCTAAAAAATACTTAGTGAGAATAATGCGGCAGGGTAAAATGAGGTATTGGTTCAGACAAAACGGATTTGCCCAAAGCTGCACGCATTGGCGAGAAAAATGACTATAGGAAAAAATAGCAGTAAAAGATTATCAGCGCCCGGATGGGTTATTGCTCTGTATCATAACGATCTACCGTTTCAATACCAGGCAATCTTTTCAGGCGGTCCACCAGTTCCTCCAACTCTTCCTTATCATGCACATATACCCGAACATTTCCATGGAAGAGCCCTTCTTTGGCCTCAATGGTCATGGCGTTGATATTGATCTTCATTTCACCGGAGATCAGGTTGGTGATCTTATGGATCACGCCCACATCATCCAGTCCTACGATCTTGAGACCGGTGAGGAAAGAGATCTCTTTATTCTTCGCCCATTTGGTTTTCACTACCCTGTGCCCATAGCTGGACAGCAGCTTGGTGGCATTGGGGCAGTTGGTACGGTGAATGGTCAGTCCTTTGCCGGTGGTCACAAAACCAAACACGTCATCACCCGGAATAGGCTTACAGCAGTTGGCGAGTGTATACACCACTCTATCACTGGACTCACCAAAGATGATGAGTTCAGCATCCTTTTTGGAAAGATGATGCGCCTCGGTCTCTGTCTTTATCTCCACCGGAGGTTTATGCGGTTTGGGCGCTTCCAGTTTATCGCCCAGCACATGAAAATCCTTCAACTCCTTGAGGTCGATAGCTTTAATGGACACCTGATAGTAGAGGTCCAGCGGTGAGGACAGCTTATAGAAAACAGTGAGTATATCAACATTGTGCTGGTTGTTGGCGGCGCCCATACCTTCCAGTTTGCGCTGCACTACATACTTTCCATCCTCTGCCACTTTTCGTTTTTCTTCCTTGAGGGCGTCCTTGATCTTGCTTTTGGCCTTGGCGGTGACCACAATATTGAGCCAGTCCTCTGAAGGTTTCTGCTTGGCGGAGGTGATGATCTCTACCTGGTCGCCGCTGCGCAGCTTATGGCTGATGGGCACCAGCTTATGGTTCACTTTGGCGCCAATACACTGGGAGCCCACCACGCTGTGGATGGAGAAGGCAAAGTCCAGGGCGGTGGAGTTAACGGGCAGCATCTTCACATCGCCCCTGGGGGTATAGACATAGATCTCTTCTGCGAGGAAGCTGGTCTTGAAATCCTGCAGGAAATCGATGGAATCACTATCCTGGTTATTGAGTACTTCGCGGATCTGCTGGAACCATTTATCGAAGCGGCTTTCATCGGCAGCGCCTTCTTTGTATTTCCAGTGGGCGGCGAGGCCTTTTTCCGCGATATCGTTCATCCTTTTGGTCCGTATCTGCACTTCCACCCATTTGCCCTGGGGGCCCATTACGGTGGTGTGCAGGGCTTCATAGCCGTTGGATTTGGGATTGCTGAGCCAGTCGCGCAGGCGTTCCGGCGCGGGGGTATATTCATCGGTAATAAAGGAATAGACCTTCCAGCAGGCTTCTTTTTCCCGTTCTACGGTGGTATTGAGCAAAACGCGGATAGCGAAGAGATCGTACACCTCTTCAAAGGCCACGCCTTTTTTCTTCATCTTATTCCAGATGGAGTGGATGCTTTTGGGACGGCCGTAGATCTCGAACTCAAAATTGATCTTTTCCAGTTTATCGCGGATCGGTTTGATGAACTCGTTGATATAGCGGGATCGTTCTCTTTTGGTTTCGGCCAGTTTGCGGGCGATCTCGCGGTAGGCTTCCGGCTCCAGGTATTTCATGGCCAGGTCTTCCATCTCGGTCTTGATGGTATAGAGGCCCATCCGGTGCGAGAGGGGGGCATAGACATAGACGGTTTCGGAAGCTATTTTGAGCTGCTTTTCCCTTTTCATACTGTCCAGCGTACGCATATTATGGAGGCGGTCGGACAGTTTGATGAGGATCACGCGGGGGTCGTCGGTGAGGGTAAGCAGGATCTTTTTAAAGTTTTCGGCTTGCTGGGAGCCGTTCACGTCAATGACATTGGCAATCTTGGTGAGACCGTCCACGATCCGGGCGATCTCGCTGCCGAATTCGCGTTCAATGTCTTCGAGGGTGATATCGGTATCTTCCACGGTATCGTGGAGCAGGGCGCAGATGGTGGAGCGGACGCCGAGGCCTATTTCTTCCACGCAGATCCGGGCTACGGCCAGGGGGTGGAGGATATAGGGTTCGCCGCTTTTGCGGCGCATGGTCTTATGGGCTTCTGCGGCCATGGCAAAAGCGGTGCGGACAAGTTCTTTGTCGCCCGGCTTGAGTTTTGGCTTAAGGGGTCTTAAAAGGGCACGGTATTCCCTGAGGATCAGTTTCTTCTCCTGTTCTTCGTTCAGATTATATTTCGGTGTCGCTGCTACGGTTGCCATACATTACGAATTTACGCAAAAGAAGGCGGTGTATCCAAATACGTGATTTCCCGGGGGCAATAAGTGGTCCAAAAGGCAGTGGGACCGGGTGATCCGGTGGCTTTGCCGCCTGCTGGTCCGGCCGGGGGCAGCGGTATATTCCCTTTTACAACGGCCGTTAGGAATGATTTCCGGGTTTCTGGCAAATGGGTTACTTTTGCACTCCTTTACGCTATCCTTATAAGACGCGAAAAGGGTTTCCCGGGCTGCATGAGGCGGCAGGGAGCGTTCCGGAAGGTGATTTTTGCAGCTTGACCGTCGCAGGTTCACCTGTCAAAGCCAGCGGATGTGGCGAAACTGGCAGACGCACCAGACTTAGGATCTGGTTCCGCAAGGAGTGCAGGTTCGATTCCTGTCATCCGCACACGTTAAATTGGTTAACAGCCTGTAAGTAATTTACAGGCTGTTTTGTTTTTATTGGTATGCACGGGATCTATAAGGAATTATCCGCAGCCTGATTGATCAGTTTCACCAATGCATCGGCATCAACATCCGGGCGGGGCGGGGCGGCGGAGTACACACGTCCCCTTTTATCCAGTAGCAACAAATGTGGGTATGAGCCGCCCGGCACGTACGTTTGAATAAAATCGTTGTTAGTGCCCTGGCCCGAAGTATACCAGTAATGAGTCGAGGCTGTAGTATAGTGTGTATACCTATCTGTACTACCTGGATAATATTTATCCCCCTCCGGGCGAATCGATTTTTTCCATGTTTCTATTTCGCGGTCGATGGATATGCTGACAAAAACCACGTCTTTCCGATCACGGAACAGCTCCTCCACTTTGGGCAAAGCTTTCGCGACCTGCACACATCCCCCACAACCGGTAAACCACATATCGATCAGTACGACACGACCTTTAAGGTCCGATAACTGAACGGGCCTGTTCAACGAATCCCGGAACACAAAATTAATCACCGGGCTACCTTTTCTGTAAGTGTGATATTGACTCTCCAATAAAGTGCGGCTTTCGGGGTGTTGAACATAAGTAAGCGCATCGCGGGTATCCGTTTCTGAGAAATTTGATTTTGCGGACATCGCCTTCAGCAGACAAGTTACCAGCCGGTCTCTTAACAAACCTGTAAAGTTTTGCGTGAAATGTGTATAGAGATCTTTTGCAGGAGTGGCATGGATCAAGGTATCGTAATAATAATTTGTCAACACTTGTCTATAGATACCGGAAGCAAAGCTACGTGAGTTGATAGCTGCAGGTGTATTAAGCTGGCTTACCGGGATCCTGCGCAATACTTGTTTATAATATTCGAGTTGTTTGCTGTCAAGGTCTCTGAAGTGATATGCAAACCGGCTCATGGTTGCATCCCCTATGATGTCTGCCTCCAATTGCTCTGCTTCCGGGCGCGTCATTAAAGAGCGGTATTTATTAAGGATATTCATCTGCGCTTTGAGTGAGGCATTCTCATAAGCAAAAAATTCAGGAGAAAGTGCTACAACTCCTTTAGGAGACCTGGCAGTATCCACTAAGGCGGATAATTCAGCCATACAGTTATTTTTAGCAGCGCCAACGCCTGAATAAACCCTATTTTGTTTATGAAAACTAATGTGAAGACTATCGCCTGGACTCACCATCAGCAATCCTGTAGAAGCGCTGTCGAGGAGTAAATTAAAAAAATCTTCCCGTTTTGCAGAGCGGTAAACCTTGATATAAACCGGGTGATCTGCTCCTGTGAATTCAATACGAAAACGGCCATTAACAGGCACGGCGCTGAACGATTTAACCACGTTGCTCTGATTATAGATGTCGGCAGAATGAAAAGCATACAGGGGAATTACATGTAAGATAATAGTGTCATATGCCACCCCGGGATCCAGGACGCCCGCTACAACCACTTGTTTTTGGGCGGAAAGTTTCAAAGAAAGACACATCAATAAAATACAGAGACCGTTCATGCGTATAGAATGCATAAAATAATTTTTAATCTAATAAATAAACAGATAATGGCGTTTAACGGATATTCTGTTGTATACCGCTTTGAACAAGTACCTCAGGAGGAAACGGCAAGGCATAACGGCGGTCATTGGGAGGAAGCAGATACTCCTTACCATTGAGTACCCGCTTAAGCGTGATATTGTATCCTTCCTTATTCAGCCTCCTGATATCAGACCACCGTATACCCCTTCCTGTCAGCTCCTTGCGTCTTTCCATAAGAATCAGGCTCAGTGCTTCTACAGCACTAGCTGCTGTATAGGGAACAAAAGTTCCATGCACCCATCTTGTTTGCATAAGTGCATTCAGATCATTCATGGCAGCAGAAAGATTCCCGGCACGTGCAAAAGACTCGGCCCTGATAAGATAAAGTTCGTCTGTGGCCAGACCATTGAAGGTGATGGCTTCCGAATAAAATCGTTTGCGGTTGATGTAATTACCATTCCATTGATAGAAAAGTGATTTACGAAGGTCATTTTTTGCATAAGAACGATATAATAGTGTATCTACAGAATATCCAGTGGAGTAGCTTACATAAATCAGCGGGTCGCAATCGACCATTTGAGCATAAAAAATATTCTCAACATTATACCGGGTAAATGGCATAGCGACCGTTGTATCAAGCGTGTTGTAATCGATTAATGACGACTTTATAGAAAGCGCCTGATCGGCGGCAAGTCCCGCCGCTTCATATCTGCGCATGGCCAGATTTACCCGTGCAACCAATGCCAACGCGGCCACTTTCGATCCCCGATTGAGATTTCTTGCCGGAAATTCCTCAGGCATTAAGTTAGCGGCTTCTTGCGCATCCTGCAAAATCTGTTTATAAGTATTTACAAGCGTTGCACGTACGGATGACACATTGACGTTGGAAGTGCGGCGAAGTACAATTCCAAGAACAGAACTGTCTGCAGATTCATCGTAGGGCAGGGCGAACACTTCAGCGAGCTGATGCTCAATAAAGGCCCGTAAAAATAATGCCGAACCTTTTATCTTATCCCATTCCGTTTGATTTTCAGTTGTCCGTTGAATAGTTCCCAGTTGATCGAGTACAATATTCGCTGTTAAGATGGCGGTATAGGGAACTTTATAATCTTTAACATAGTCATCAATTGTTCCCTCGAAAATATCCGGTGCCCATACATAGAGATTACGGGTGTAGACGGAACTCTGGTTGTTCCATTCCGTATAATCCATTTGATAATCATCAGTGGATAATTCGCCTAAGGAAGGTCCACTTTTCATTATATCCTGATTATCCAGCATCGCTTGCAAAGAGGCCAGGGTATTGGGTATAGAAAGGTTATTATTGGGTTTTTTATCAAGGAAACTTTTTTTGCAGGCACTAAAAAGGGCCATAAAAAATATCAGAAAAAGAATATGCTTCATGCTAATAATTTAACTCATTAAAATTTCAGGGTTGCTCCTATCGTATATGTTCTCGGAGGAGGATAACCAAACAAGTAATCGGGATCGAGCGATGATGAATTTGCTTTCCACAGTAACGCTGCATTGTTGATGTATCCATAAATCTGTAAGTCTTTCAACGGTTTCCATTTCGTACCGCTGGCGGAATACGATAGCCGGATATCTTTTAGCCGGATATTATCTCCTTTCTCCACAAAAAGGCTGGAGGAAGTATAAACCTGGTCCTTAAGACTATTGCCAGCGTAATCAAATACAGGCGTATTGGTCTTTAACTC